>NZ_FORE01000012.1:0-364718 GCF_900113915.1 Paenibacillus sp. UNC496MF | reverse complement strand
CGTATCCGGTATTAGCATTCGTTTCCGAATGTTATCCCGGTCTTGCAGGCAGGTTGCCTACGTGTTACTCACCCGTCCGCCGCTAACCTTCCCCGAAGGGAAAGTCCGCTCGACTTGCATGTATTAGGCACGCCGCCAGCGTTCGTCCTGAGCCAGGATCAAACTCTCCATAAAAGCGATCGGCCGAAACCAATCAGTTTCAAGATGGCTTGTTAGCTCATCGCTGACTTGCTTGTTCAAACCTTTTGACAGGTCGCTCATTGTTCAGTTTTCAAGGAACAAATGTTTCTCGCTCGTTCGCCCATGTCTCAGCGGCGACTTGATTAATATATCACATCCGGCGACTTCGATGCAAGCTTTTTTATGAATCTTTTTTCGAGCCCGCTTGGCAGCTTTATGCTGGTTTACCGTATCCCGGAGGCGGTAATAAAGAATTTAGCATACGGTCACTCAACGCGTCAAGCACTTTTCGAAAACAAAAAAACGCATGCTTCTCGCATGCGCGTTATCATCAATGATACCGAAGTTCTAAAAGCTCCATATCCCCGGCAGTGGGCATGTAGGCGACTTCTTTAATATATCCCCGCATGACCAACTTCTGCAGCAGCAGCGACAAATCTATATGAAGGTCCGCAAGCATCGGATGACGCCGAAGTTCCATGACGCTCCACGGTTCTTCGCGGCTTTCCAAGATCGAAAGCAGCAGTCCGCACGAAGATTTCATTTTGCTCATGACCGAAAATTCGCAGGCCAGCAGAACCAGCTGGACTCGTTTCTCCAGCGACTCCGGCGATACGGTCAATTCCTCGTACAGCTTGTATATGCCGGGATTGAACCGCCGCATTTGGCGCCAAACCGTCAGTTCGGGATGCACGCCTTCCTCGATAAAGGCGATATGCGCCCAATGGTGCAGCGCGGCCAGCACGTTACTGTACGCGTCGAGCAGGTTGTTGTCCTGCAGATCCTGCTTGGCCTGCAGGTACGTCCGGAGGAACCCGGAGAATTCCACGAGTTCCTTCTGTTCGCGGAGCACGGTCGGAAACGCAAGCAGTTTGTCGCGCAATTGCGCCAAATAATTATCCCGGTCCAACAGGATTTCCCCCCGAGCAAGCCATTGTATGATGCTGCGGTTCTCGCCGCCGGCCGTCCATTGCTCCAGCAGCTCCGGCGTGACCGTTCTGATCTGAACCCGTTCCCCGCCGGCGCGGATATGCTCGGTTCCCTTATCGGGCTCCAAGCGCTCCGTCACGGCGAGCACTAGCAGGTCCAAACCGTCGATCAGCGGATTGTAAGGAAACGGATTCTCGATGGCCGCCAGGCTGATTATGCGCTCGTCGCGCTCGTATACGGCTTTGAATTGCGATTTTATATGCTCCACGTCGGTCCCCCGTATAGCTTCAGGCATTTGTTTAAGCTATAATAATTTGGCAGTTGTCTATTTTATTTGTTCGACAATGTCCGTGCATTTTCCTGCCTAAGGTCTTAAGAAACAACTGGGAAGCTTCAGAAAGGACTGAATCGCCATGTTCGGGAAATCAAGTAAAATCAATGAATTTCGGCTTTGGGGACTACTCTTCACCCTGTTCGGGATGGGTCTAATGATATTGGGCACGGCCGGGATCGTCTTTTGGGGACAAGCCGGCAAAGTATTCGCCGCCATCTTCATGGTCATCGGCATGATCGCCATGCTGGTCAGCGTCGCCGTGTATTTCTGGGCGGGCATGCTCTCCACCAGCGCGACGATCCTGATCTGCCCGGAGTGCAACCGGCATACGAAGATACTCGGCAAAACCGACCGGTGCATGTACTGCAAAACGAAACTGACGCTGGATCCCAAACAGGCCACGGACCTCGGCGACGATGAATCCGCGGCGGAAGAAGTCGGCCAGCCTCAAACGTAGTCGCGCGAACGCAAAAAAGCCAGCCCAACGGATGCGCCGTTCGGACTGGCTTTTTTGCGGTCATTTTCGGCCATTCAAGGAAGAGTCGTCAAGGATTGATGAATGATGCCCCAAATATCGTCGGATTGAAACTGGCGCTGCCACGTCGCGGCCCCGGCCAGCTTGTACTTCTTCACTAACGCGACTCTCGCCTTCATGGACAACCCGTCTTCGATCCAGATGCGCTGCCGCGCCCCGTCCTGTTGGAATTCCACGTACCGCTGTCCCGCTTGTTCGTCGTAGGTCGGCTTCAAGCCGCGCTGCCGGATGATGTTCTGCACGGCTTCCATGCCGAGCGTCTTGGAGGTGACGACGGTCTTGCCGTTCTGGTCCTTCTTCTCCGTCCATTGCCTTGTGTACAGCGGCATCCCGAGCACGACCTTGCCCGGCGCTACCCGATCCTCGGTCAAGATCTTCTTGACCGATTGCTCCGTCCACGGCAGCGAAGCCACCGAGCCCGCATCCGGGCTCGACGCCCAATGCTCGTCGTAGGCCATGATCATCATGTAATCCACGACTTTGCCAAGCGCCTCCCGGTCGAAATACAACGACCACATCTCGCTGTTCGACTTCGGCGTCACGTCGATGGAGACCACGACGCCCATTTCGTGCATGTACGGGGTCAACTCGCGCACGAATTGAACAAGATTGGCTTTGTCGGCCGTATAGATGTTTTCGAAGTCGAGGTTGATGCCCTGAAGCTTGTACATCTGCGCGAAAGCCGCCAGCTGCTGGATCATTTTCTGGCGGGTCGCCGCGCTCGCGAGCGCCTTCGTCGTGCGGTCCGGTTCGAAGCCGTTGCTGAATACGGCCCATACCTGCATGTTCTGTTGGTGCGCCCGGTTGACGTAAGCCATGTCGGCCTTGCCCTTGATGCTGCCGCTCCCGTCCAAGAGCTCGAACCAGGTCGGCGCCACGACATTCACGCCGTTCAACGCATCGACCACCGCGGGATCCGGGGCTTTGGCATAGACGGCCTCCCACGTCAGATTGATCTTGGAGCCGACGGCCTTCCAGGCCGGAAAAACGGGCTCGTCCTTCAGCGGCTTGATCTGCTCCCGCTTGGTCAGCGCGATCGCGGATTTGTCCGCGTACCCGACGGTGCCGTCCGGGCTCTGAACGAGGTACCAATGCTTCTCCTCGCCCCAAATCCGGACTTCCGCCCCGGCGGCGACGCGCTCATAGATCGGTTCCTTGATCGACGGCCCGCGGCGGATCGTCAGTTCCCCCTTCGGCTTGGCGCCGAGTTGAATCGCATCGCCCGCGGTGAGCACGGTCACGAGATTGGGCGCCGCGTCGCGCTCGATCTGAAGGCCGAACAGCTCCTTGAGCGGCTCGACCGGAATATAGGCAACCTTGTCCACGACCTGAGCGGCGACGCGGAGCTGATAGGGCTGTTTGTTCAACTTGGCCGTCAGCGCGTTCGTCTGCATGCGCAGCACCTTGTTCGCCGTCGTAAGCACGATGGACCCCGTTTTGCTTTCGTAATAGACCTCTTCCTTCAACCCGAGCTGGTTCTGCACGAACGCGATCGGAATGCGGATCCGGTCCCCGTCCACCAGGGCGCCGTTCTGCACGGGCTTGCCGTCGTACAGCAGCGGATGCTCCGCCCCGTAATCCGGCTTGACGACCGTATCGTTCGGCGCGAGCCGCTGCCAGCCAACCCAAATGACGATGATCATCGCGGCCAATCCGCTGGCGACGACGAGCCATTTCAAGCCGCCGCCCCCGCCCCGGCGTCTGGGCCGATAGCGTACCGTTTCCACGTTCACGATGTAAAACGACTCCTTTCCATAAGACAAGCTATGCGCGCGGACAAGCAATCATTCAAAATAAAAAACGCGCAGCCGGTGAGCTTCCTCCACCCTCGCGCGTTCGTTCGGTCCTGGAATCGATCATCCGGTCCGGTCTCGATCAATTGGCTCTATGCCGGGTTGCGCAGTTCGCGCACTGCCCGTAAATTTCCATGCGGTGGCCTTCCACCTTGAACCCCGTCTCCTTGGAGGCCGCGTCTTCCACGTCCGTCAGCGGCGGGTAATCAAAATCGACGATCGTCCCGCACGTGCGGCAGATCGCATGGTAATGCTCCGACATGTCCGCATCGAACCGGCTGGAATCGTCGCCGTACGTCAATTCCTTGATCAATCCCGCTTCGACGAACAGCCGAAGGTTATTATATATGGTCGCCACGCTCATGCTCGGGAACGATGGCGAAAGCGATTTGTAAATTTCGTCCGCTGTCGGATGAGTCATGGAGTGCATGAGAAAACTTAGGATGGCGTGACGCTGCGGGGTCATACGGACGCCGGTGCTTTTCAATTGTTCCAAGGCCTGTTCCACGGACGTTCCCATGCCCAACACGTCCTTTCCGCGTAGTTTAGAACCATTGTACGTGGATCGTTTTCAATTTGTCAATGAAAGAGGGAATCATTCTATGGCTTGTAACGATTTACCGCGATGCTGCTGTTGGCGTCGATGTTGATGCGGTACGCGCCTTCGCCGATGCTGCCCCGGATCGTTTTTTTGTTAATCGCGAGCGGCAAATCGCTGCTGATGTCGCCGAACGTGACGGAGCCGTTCACCGAATAGTTGCCGGCTTCCGGAACCATGACTTGAATCTCGCCGATGGAGCTGTCGATGTCCCAGTCGCCGCCGACAGCGCCGCTCGCGACGCGGATGTCGCCGTTCAGCGTGTCGGCCCGGACGGCTCCGAGCGCATCCTGAATGCCGATCTGCCCGTTCTTCGTATCCGTGTCCGCGTCGCCCGAAACGCGCTTCAAATCGATGCTGCCGCTCAGCGTCGAACCGTCGAAGCCGCCGCCGATGTCGGACGCTTCGATATCGCCGTTGTACGTGCTCAGCTTCACGTCGCCTTCCATCGTCCGCGCGGTGATGCTGCCGTTCTTCGTCTCGGCGTCGACCGGACCGCGGATCTGGCGGACGGAGATCTCGCCCGTCGTCACCTTGACGGTCAACCCGCCGGTCACAAGGAGGTCCGCCGCGTCGACGGAGCCGTTCACCGTACTGATGTAAAGCACGGTTTTCGGCGTCTCCGTATGATTAGACGAATCATGGCCCGCCGAAGTTGCGGATTCGTTCGCGGCGCCTGCCGTTCCGTTCCCGGAAACGGCATTTCCCGAGCCGGCATTCCCCGCCGCGCCGTTAGCGGATACGGCGTTCCCCGCGGTCTCTTCGCCTTCCGTCCCTCCGGCCTCCGGCTGCATGCCCGAGCCGGGCGGCTGCCCGGCCGTGCCGAACGCGGAATTCTCCGGAATCGTAACTACCATATTCATACGCGGCTTGCGTTCCCCGTTAGTACCGTACGGCTGGCCCTGCGCTTTGATTTGCACTTTCTGTCCGCCGTTCACGTCGACGGCCGACTTCTCGGCCGTCTTATCCGCTTCGGCCTTATCCTCCGAATCCACCCATACGACCGTCTCGATGACGATCTCGTTCACGCTGCCCTTCTTGACCGTCACGTTCCCGTTCAGGTTATCGATCGCGATGCTCGTCGTCTCCGGCAGCAGCGGCCGATGAATCGCGTCTTTGACGTAATGGAATCCTTTCTCCTCGCCGAGCTCGCTCGTCCCGGCGAGATTGACCTTGAACTCGTCGAGCCACTTGAACGGCATGGCGGCGTACTGCGTCACCGCGAACGCCGTCACCGCGACGACGGCCGCGATAAACGCGCCGCCGACGTCGAACGACGGACGACGGGCGGCCCGGCGGTACGCGAGGCCGGAAACGACGACCTCGATGCCCAGCAGGACGAAGGCCGCGGGCCACCATTGCCCCAGCAGCCCGATGTCGTTGCGCCCTTCCAGCTGGTCCCAGAGCAGCAAGGCGCCGACCCCGACGAGCACCGCCGCCGCCGTAAACCGGCCGATCTTAAACATGGCATTCTTCCTCCTTAACGCGATCGCGAGCGCAAGCGCCATCAGCAGAGGCCCCGGCGCGTAAGTTCCGAACGATGCGATGAGCGTGGAGAAGTCCGCGGACGTCTGCACCAGGACCCACAGCACGCAAGCCAGCGCGATCGCGGCCATGCCCTGCGCAACCGCCGGCAGCCCGCCTGACCGTTCGTTCTCCTCCGAAAGTCCTTCCCTGCGAATTCGCGCGGCCAGCTGCAGCGCCCCGAACACGCTGTAAAACCAAAACGCCGGCAGCCCCAGGCCGAGCAGCAAAATGAAAAGCGCAAACTTGCCGCCGCTTTCGTCCGCCAGCCGGATCATCGCCGCGATGTCCGTCAGCGTCCCAAGCAGCAGCAGCAATCCCGGTCCCGGCCTGCCGAGCAGCAGGTGCCCGCCGCCGGGAACGAGAAACGCGAGCAAGGGCGCGGCGGTCGTCTTGAATCTCGATGGTTCGCGCATTGGCACCCTCCTGCCGAAAATGAGTCGTTATCCATATTGTAACATAATCCCGATACGACAAAGAGGCATGTCCGCCGATGACGGCGGGCATGCCTCCCTGGAAAGCGATATCGCGAAAATCCGCTTGCGCTTATTGGTTAAGACGCGCGAGCAGCAGCTTGTTGACCAGCGCCGGATTCGCCTTGCCCTTCGTTTCCTTCATGACCTGGCCGACGAGGAAGCCGATCGCCTTCTCCTTGCCCGCCTTGAAATCTTCGACCGATTGCGGGTTCGCGCCGACGATCCGGTCGACGACTTCCGCGATCGCGCCTTCGTCGCTGATCTGGACGAGTCCTTGCTCCTCGACGATTTGCTGCGGAAGCTTGCCGGTCTCGAGCATCGTCTTGAAGACCGTCTTCGCGATTTTGCTGCTGATCGTGCCTTTCTCCATCAGACCGATCATCTCGCCGAGGCCTTGACCCGTCAGCTTGATGTCGTCGAGCTCCAGCCCGCCCGCGTTCAGGTAGCCGAGCAGGTCGCCCATGATCCAGTTGGACACCGCTTTGGCATCCTTCGTGTAGGCCAGGCTCTCTTCGAAGAAGTCCGCGAGTTTCTTGGACGACGTGATGACTTCCGCATCGTAGGACGGCAGGCCGTACTCGGACGTGTATCGGGCTTTGCGGGCGTCCGGCAGCTCCGGGATGGACGCGCGGACGCGCGCCTTCCATTCGTCGTCGATGTGGATCTGCACGAGGTCCGGATCCGGGAAATACCGGTAGTCATGCGCTTCTTCCTTGCTGCGCATCGTGAACGTCTTGCCCTGGGTCTCGTCCCAGCGGCGCGTCTCCTGCACGACCTTGCCGCCGCCGTCCAGCACGTCGGCCTGGCGCATCTCCTCGTATTCCAAGCCGCGCTGCACGCCGCGGAACGAGTTCATGTTCTTCAGCTCCGCGCGGGTGCCGAACTCCTGCTGGCCGTACGGCCGGATGCTGATGTTGGCGTCGCAGCGAAGCGAGCCCTCCTCCATCTTCACGTCCGACACTTCGCAGTACAGCATGATCGCCTTCAGCTTCTCGAGGTAAGCCTTCGCCTCTTCCGGCGAACGGAGATCCGGCTCGGAGACGATCTCGACGAGCGGCGTCCCCACGCGGTTGAAGTCCACGAGCGATCCGAAGCCGCCGTCGATGTGCGTCAGCTTGCCCGCGTCCTCTTCCAGATGAAGGCGCGTGATGCCGATGCGCTTCGTCTGCCCGTTCACTTCGATGTCGATCCAGCCGTGCTCGCCGACCGGCTTGTCGAACTGGGAAATCTGGTACGCTTTCGGCGAATCGGGATAGAAGTAGTTTTTGCGGTCGAACTTGCTGACGTCCGCGATTTGGCAGTTGAGCGCCATCGCCGCTTTCATGGCGAACTCCAGCGCCTGACGGTTCAAGACCGGCAGCACGCCGGGGTGTCCGAGGCAGACCGGACAGGTATGGGAATTCGGCGGCGCGCCGAAGGAGGTCGAGCAGCCGCAGAAGATTTTGCTCTTCGTGTGCAGCTCGACGTGGACCTCCAGGCCGACGACCGTTTCGTATTTATTCGGTTCAAACATGGTTTCGCCCTCCTGCTTCCTGACCGTCCGCTACAGCCGCGGACGCTGGTTGTGGTGCTCCGTGTGCTGCTCGTACGCATGCGCGGCGCGCAGCACCGTGCGCTCGTCGAACGCCTTGCCGATGATTTGCAGGCCGACCGGCAGACCGTCCGCGAAGCCGCACGGCACGCTGATGGCCGGCACGCCCGCCAGGCTGACCGGAATCGTGCAAATATCGTTCAAATACATCGTCAGCGGATCGCCGATCTGCTCGCCGATCGGGAATGCCGTCGTCGGCGCCGTCGGCCCGACGATGAGGTCGAACTTCTCGAACACGTCGTCGAAATCCCGCTTGATCAGCGTGCGCACCTTCTGCGCCTTCAAATAATACGCGTCGTAATAGCCGGAGCTGAGCGCGTACGTGCCGAGCATGATGCGGCGCTTGACTTCCTGGCCGAACCCTTGGCTGCGCGACTTGCGGTACAAATCGAGCAGGTTGTCCGGATTGTCCGCGCGCACGCCGTAGCGGACGCCGTCAAAGCGGGCCAGGTTCGAGGACGCTTCGGAGGACGCGAGCAGGTAGTACGTCGCGACCGCGTATTCGGTATGCGGCAGGGACACTTCCTCCCATGTCGCGCCGAGGCTTTCGAACCGCTTGAGCGCTTCGAGCACCGCTTCCTTCACTTTCGGGTCGATGCCTTGGCCCAAATATTCCTTCGGCACGCCGATCCGCAGCCCTTTCACGTCGCCGCTGAGCGCGCTGACGTAGTCGGGGATGTCCACGTTCGCCGACGTGGAGTCGTTCGGGTCGTAGCCGGCGATTGCCTGCAGCACGTAGGCCGAGTCTTCGACGTTCTTGGTCAGCGGTCCGATCTGGTCGAGCGAGGACGCGAACGCCACGAGGCCGAAGCGCGACACGAGGCCGTACGTCGGCTTCAGGCCGACGATGCCGCAATAAGCGGCAGGCTGGCGAATGGAGCCGCCGGTGTCGGAGCCGAGCGCGAAGTAGACTTGTCCCGCCGCGACCGAAGCCGCCGAGCCGCCGCTCGAGCCCCCGGGCACGTAGTCCGTGTTCCACGGGTTGCGGGTCGGATGGAAGCTGGAATTCTCGTTGGAGCCGCCCATCGCGAACTCGTCCATGTTCAGCTTGCCGATCGTCACGGCTTGCGCGGACTTCAGCTTCTTCGCGACCGTCGCGTCGTAAATCGGATCGTAGTTGCGCAGAAACCGGCTCGCGCACGTCGTCCGCAATCCTTCGGTAACAATGTTGTCCTTGATCCCTGCGGGCAGGCCGAACAAGAGGCCTTGTTCGCCGCCGTCCGCCAATGCGCGGTCGAGCTCCGCCGCCGCGGCCCGCGCGCCTTCCTCGTTCAAGGTCAAGAACGCTTGAACGGATGCGTCCGTCTCGGCGATGCGCGCGTAGGACGCGTTCACCAGCTCGGCGACGGACAGCTCCTTGTTCCTCAATCGGTTATGTACTTCCTGCAGGCGTAAATCGAAAAGTGCCAACAGCCGTTCCTCCCTTCAAATCTGCGCGAGCGAAATTTATTCCAGCACGGCCGGCACTTTGAACTGGCCGTCTTCGTCGTCGGGCGCGTTGCGCAGCGCGGTCTCGTTGGTCACGGATGCCCGGACCTCGTCCTCGCGCATGACGTTGCGTACCGGCAGCACGTGGGTCGTCGGCTCCACGTCGTCGGTTTGCAGCTCGTTCAGCTTCTCCGCGTATTTCAAGATCGCGTTCAGCTGGCCCGCGAACTGCTCTTTCTCCTGCTCGGACAGCTCCAGCCGGGCCAAATTGGCCACGTGCTCGACATCTTTGATCGTGATGCTCATCGTCTCGTCCCGTCCTTTCCATCCAAATGGCACACATTCTACCCATTATACCGCATGGCCGGAAACAAACTCAACGCATTTGCGCAAGGCTTTCGCATGGCCGGGAATCGTTCGCGCCGGGATAATCAAGCCGCCGGCGATGCCGGGGGACCGCGGCGCTATGGGAGAGGCGATTAAACCGGAAGTATGCGGAGAGGCCGCGTCGGGCAGAAAGGCGAATTCGCGACCCGGAACGCCCAACGTTTTTTCCACTATGAAGAAAAATTTCACGCCGGGCTAAGGATGGGCTTACGCGGCTTTAAGCTTCTATTAAGGTTGGCTGTCCATACTGGGCCGTGTAAGGGAGTTTCAACCAAACGCAATGGAGGTAACCACGATGAAACTGAACAAATCGATGAAAGCCCTGACCCTCGCGGGCGCTCTCGCGGTCATGATCCCGCTCAGCGCGTATGCGGCGACGTACAGCTCCTCGACGACGACAGCCGAGCATTCCGCCGCTTCCGGCAGCACCCTGACGATTCACAAAGGCAAGGCGCTCGCGCCGAGGGACGGATCGGAGGGCTTTCGCCGCGGCATGGTCGGCCAAGAGGTGCTCGATCTGCTGAAGCTGGACGCCAAGACGCTGAAGGAAAGGCTGGCCGCGGGCAAAACGCTCGCGCAAATCGCCGAGGAACAAGGCGTATCCCGGGACGCGCTGAAGCAGGCGATGACCGCGGCGTTCGAGAAGCGCCAGGCGAAAGAAAAGCAGGCGTTCGACGAAAACCTCGACAAGACGCTCGACGGTCAGCACCCGCTCGGCGGCGCCGGCGGCAAAGGCGGTTTCAAAGCCGGCTTCGGCAAGCTCGACCTTGAAGCGTCGGCCAAGCTGCTCGGCGTGACGACGGACGCGCTCAAGCAGGAGCTCGCGGACGGCAAATCGCTCGCGGACGTGGCGAAGGAGAAGGGCGTGGACGTCCAAAAGCTCATCGACGCGCAGAAGCAAGCGATCGTCGACGGGCTGAACGCCGCCGTGAAAGCGGGCAAGCTCACGCAGGAGCAGGCGGATAAAATCAGCGCCGAGGTCGGCAGCATCGCGGAGAAAATCGTGAACGGCGCAATGCCGCAAGTCAAACGCGAAGGCTGGAGCACGCCGCTTAAGAAGAGCGCCGAAAGCGGCGGCGCGGCAGGCACCGACGCGGGTTCGGCGGCCGAGGGCGCGTAGCGACGCGATTGGCGAAGCCGGGGTTTGGCGGCTCGCGCGGAGGTCGTTCGGCCCCCCGCGCGGCCGGCTTGCGTCTGCCGTACGGACGAAACAAAGAGCCTCGCGTCCGCAATGGGCGCGAGGCTCTTCTCTCTATTAATCTCGCAGTTCGTCGAACAGTCTAGCCATTCCATCAAGCAACCTAGCCTTTCCATCAAGCAACCTTGCGATTCATCAAGCTTGTACTTAAATCCAAGCCTTCAAGCGGACCTGGCGCATGAAATCCTCGCGGGACTGCGGCTCGCCGCCTCCGCCTTCTTCGTCGGCCGTCTCCTGCTCCCCGTTCATGATCCGGTGGAACAGCTCGGCGTTATGCGTCGCCAGCGCGAAATCGATCAGCGCCTCGCGCTCCAGCTTGTCGACCTCCTGCTTGATCAGCACTTCTTCGAGCTCGACGTCCGCGGCCGGCACGTAGAAGTTGCGGTTCGCCTTCGGCACGCGGATCACGTAGTCGAACGCGTTGTCCGCGTTCCGATCGTACGCGATAATATAGCCATACTCCCCGATCGGGAGACCTTGTTCGAATGCATCCGACAGCACGACAATGCGTTGTCCCAGTTTAAACAACTCTATCAACTCCCCGTTACCCATTTGCCGATTCTCTATCCCTCTATCCTACTAAAAAAAAGAAAGGAAGTCCAATAGAGAAAACGGCTTACGCCGCATCGGGGGCGGGGTGCCTTCGGAGCACGAGCGCCGCGGCTTCCAGGGCGG
Source organism: Paenibacillus sp. UNC496MF (assembly GCF_900113915.1). Lineage (NCBI taxonomy): Bacteria > Bacillati > Bacillota > Bacilli > Caryophanales > Paenibacillaceae > Paenibacillus > Paenibacillus sp. UNC496MF. Next base: position 353,069 of record NZ_FORE01000012.1, on the reverse strand, counting down.
CCGCGATGACGGCCAGCGCGGCGGCGACCGCGGGCCAGCCGCCGGCCGGACCGCCGCCGAGCAGCCGCGCCGACGCCAGCTTCGGCAGCAGGCCGGGACTCGCGGCAAACGTCTCGGGCAGCAGCGACGCGGACAGCGCGAGGCCGGCCAGCAGCGTGAGCGAGCAGGCCGCCGCGGCCGCGCCGCTTCGCAGCAGCGCGCTGAACAAGAGCGTCAGCGTGCCGGCGAGCGCGAGCCATAACCCGTAATAGAGAAACGCGGCGAGGCTGTCGCGCCAAGCGGGCCTTTCGAATAGCACGGACGTGTAATAATACGCCGCGCCGAAGCCCCCCGCGAACGCAATGCCGATCAGCGCGAGCAGCGCCGTCCATTTGGCCGCGACGTAGCCGCGGTACGATACCGGCTTGACGAGCAGCATCGGCGCGAGGCCGCCGAACCGTTCCGCGGAGATGCCGTTCATGGCGGCGAGGGCGATGAGCAGCAGCCCGACCGTGTTGAACTGCCCCAGCGTCTGCGCCAGCACCTCGTCGGCGCTGGGAACGGGAATCGAAATGAGCGCGCCTTCCGGCAGATTGCCCGCATGCGCGAGAATATCGGGCAGAAAATACGTCGTGACGGGCTGCATCGCCCCGAACAGCACGAACGCGAGCGGAAGCCAGAGCAGCTTCCACGTCCGAACGAGCTCCAGCCATTCCTTGCGCACCATGACGCGCCATTGTCTCACGGGCTCTGCACCGCCTCCCGGAAAATGTCCTCGAGCGAGGTATGCCCGATCTCGAGTCTCGCGAGCGGCAGCCGGCTTTCCGCCAGCTTGCCGAGCAAATACGCCCGCGCCTCGTCCGCGTCGCGGACTTCGAATCTGACGACGCCGCCCTCGGGCTGCAGCGAGGCGGACGCGATGGCGGGATGCGCCACCTCGGTCAGCCAAGCCGCGAGCCGCGCCCGCGCGGGTTCGCCGGGCTCGACCTCCAACGTCACGACCGGCGCGCGGTAGCGCGACCGAACCGCTTCCATGGCGCCGCCGCCGACGATGCGGCCCCGCTGCAGAATGAGGACGTCGTCGCAGAGCTCCTCCGCGTCGGGCAGCACATGCGTCGAGAACAGGACGGTCGTCTCGCGCTTCAGCTCCCGCAGCAGCTCCATGACCTCCCGCCGGCCGATCGGATCGAGCGCGGACACCGGCTCGTCGAGGACGAGCAGCCGCGGGCGGTGCACGAGCGCCTGCGCGAGGCCGAGCCGCTGCTTCATGCCGCCGGAGTAGCCCGCGATGCGCCGCTTGCCGACAGCGGCGCCGAGACCGGCGCGCGCCAGCAGCCCGTCGCCGCGCAGCGACGCTTCGCGGGCGGACAAGCCGCACAGCTCGCCGGCGTATTGCAGAAATTCCTTGCCGCTCATCCAGCCGTAGAACGCCGGGAGCTGCGGCAAGTAGCCGATCAGGGCGCGCGGATCGCCCCCCGGCGGGAGGCCGCGGAAGCGTACCTCGCCCGACGTCGGCCGGAGCAGGCCGGTCAGGATGCGGAGCAGCGTCGTCTTGCCCGCGCCGTTCGGGCCGAGCAGCGCGGCGCAGCGGCCTTCGCGCAGCGCGAAGCCGACGCCGTCCAGCGCGCGGACGGCACCGAAACTTTTGGCCACGCCCGCGGCCTCGACGATCGCTTCCGCTTGGAAGCCGGCGCCCGCGTCAGTCGCGTTCGCCTCCATCGGCACCCGCCCCCTCATGCCGGCTTCCGCCCGAACAGAAAGAAGGCGATCGGCCCGAACGTGCTGACGAAGACGATGACCAGCAGCCACAGCCACTTGGGTCCGCGCGTGCGTTCCGAGCGAACGCAGGCGACGATGGCCGAAATTTTGAGCGCGAGCTCGATGACGACGAGCGGAAGCAAAAGGGACAAAAGCTGCCCATGCGAAAGTTGATCCATGACGATTCCCCCCTACGAAATATACCGCAAACGACGATGCTTGCTGCCGGCTCAGCCGGTGTCGTCGGTGCCGCTGGCCACGCGGGTGCCGCCGGCCACGCCGGCTCAGCCGGACCGGCCGCTTCGCTCTCCGCCGTCGCCATCGGTACGGCTGCGCCCGCGTCCGAACGGCCAAGCCCGGCGGACGATGAGCCAATACAAAATCAGCGGCAGCGGGAAATTGATCAGCCCCCACAGCCCCCAAAACCAAGGGATGCGGCTGTGCTTCCGGGCGTCCGCGAACAGCCAATTGGACTGGCAGAGCAGCACGAGCGCGACGGCGGCGAGCAGCGCGATTTCCCATCCGTTCATGTGCGCCGACGCTCCTCTCCGCCCGGCCGGAAGGTGGCGGCGAGCACGCCGATGCCGACCAGAAACGCAACGCCCTGCAGCGCGGCAAACGCGGCGGGGCTGCGCTGCCACAGCAGCGTCAGCAGGCCGAGCACGAGGACGCTGATGCCGAGGAATACCCAGCGCTCCCTCCGCCGGCGGCCGCGCACCGCTTCCTTATGATCGCGCACGAGCCGCGCGAACGCGTCTTCCCCGGGAATCGGCGGTTCGATATCCGCATCCCATTGCTCCACATGCTCGCCGAGCAGCTCCTTGAACGCCCGCTCCCGTTCCGCTTCCCCGTCACGCTTCTTCATCGTCTTTCAGCTCCTTTCGCAATCGTCCCAGGCCGTTATGCAGGCGGGACTTGACCGTGCCGACGGGAATCTCCATCCAGGCGGCGATCTCTTCGTACGCATAGCCGTATACGTATTTCAGCAGGATGGGCACGCGCATCTCGTACGACAAGCCGCCTAGGGCGTCGAGCGCATGCGGCCATTCCTGCCGCCGCGCGGCGGCCTGGAACCGGAGACCCCGCAGCGCCTGCTCCTCCGACTGCCATTTCCGCGACCGTTTCTCCTTGCGCATCTCGTCGAGGTACCGCCGGGTCGCGATGGACACGAGCCAGGTGGAAAACTTGCTCCGGCGCTGGAACGTCCCGATCCGCTCGATCGCCCGCAGCATCGTGTCCTGCACGAGATCTTCGGCCATCGCCTTGTTCATCGTGACCTTGAGCATATATTTGTACAGCATGCCGTAATGGGCGCGAAGCAGGCTCGCAAGCGCTGCGTCGTCGCCGCGTACGGCACGGGCGATCCATTGTTCTTCTTCCGGCTGCGGCTCTGCGCTCGACATGCTGCGGCTCCTTCTTTCGCTTTTTGTTGTTCGGTATCGGCTATAGGACGCCCGGCTATGCGCGTTTGTTCATTTCCCCGCAAAAAAAAATCGCGGCCCGCTCCCCGGATTCGGGAAACGAGCCGCATGGCTCCGGTCTATCGCGACCATCATCGGCAAACGCAAGCTAGATGGTCATGGCGCCGAAGCCGCCGTCCACGCGAACGAGCGCGCCGGTCACGAAGCCGGACGCCGCCTCCGACGCAAGCCAGACGACCGCGCCCTGCAGCTCCTTCGGATCGCCGAAGCGCTTCATCGGCGTATGGCCCATGATGCTGTCGATCCGCTCCGGAGAAAGAATCGCGCGGTTCTGCACGGCCGGGAAGAAGCCCGGCACGATGGCGTTCACGCGGATGCCGTGAGGCGCGAACTCCCTGGCCAAGTACTGGGTCATGCCGTTGACGGCATGCTTCGAGGCCGAGTAGGTGAAGACGCGCGACAACGGCGGCCCCGACGACACGGAGCTGACCGTGATGATGCTGCCGCCCCGGCCGTCCTCGATCATCGCTTGGCCGAACACCTGGCAGGCGAGCATGACGCTCTTCGCGTTGACGTCCATGATGCGGTCGAACTCGTCCTCCGCGATGTCGAAGAACGGCGTCGCGCTGTTCGTGCCCGCCGTATGGAGCAGGATGTCGCCGCGGCCGCTCGGCGACCACGCTTTGATTTCGCCTTCAACCCGCTGCAGGTCCGCCTTGGCTACGGCGTCCGCGCGGAATACCGCGGCCCGGCCCGTGGCCAGCAAAGGCGCGAGCTTCTCCTCGGCCTTCTCCGGATCGCGGACGACGAGCGCCGCATGGGCGCCGTGGCCGATCAGGGCTTCGGCCATGACGCTGCCGAGCGTGCTGCCCGCGCCGATGACGACCGCCGTGCGGCCGGTCAAATCAAATAACTCGCTCGTAATGCCCATGGTCGGGATGTCTCCTTCGCTTGGCGGCGCATCAGGCGGAGCCGCCGCCTTCCGCGGCCGATTGCCGCAGCATGCGCTTCCGGTACGCTTCCGGGCTTTCGCCGACGGTCGTCTTGAACAATCGGCTGAAATGCGGCAGCTGATGGAAGCCGACGGCGCGGCACACCTCGGACACGCTTTGGCGGGGCTCCAGCCGAAACATCATTTTCGCCTGGTTGATGCGCCGGTTGTATAAATATTTGAATACGGTCGTGCCCGTCACGTCTTTGAACAAATTGGACAAGTACGGCTTCGTCAGATGGAGCGCGCCGGCAATGTCGTCCAGCGTGATCTCTTCGACGTAGTGGTCTTCCAAGTACGTGATGACGCTCTGCACGTGCTGTTCCTTCAAGGAACGGTGCTCCCGCTCGTACACGGGCGCGACGCACCAGTCCCGGATGAGATGCAGCAGCTCGATGACGCGGAGGACGAACCGCTCGTACGCGGTGCGCACGCCCGCTTCGTTCGTCCGCGCGTACAGCCGGTTCATCTCCGCGAGCAGCGCCTCCAGCTCAGCCTGATCCGCTTCGTTCAGCGAGATGCGGATGTTGCGCAGGTTTTCGAACGGCTTGAGCAGCATCGCCGCCGCGTCGGGCTGCAAAATTTTGTGCACGTACGCCGGGTCCATATGGATGATCGTCCGGACGTACGGCTTCTCCGGCGACGGGTTCGGACAATGCAGCGTCATGCCGTGCATGAGGATCAGATCCCCGGGCTGCAGCGTCAGCAGCTTGTCGCCGATGAGGTAATTGCACTCGCCCTCCTGAAAATAATACATCTCGTAGAAGGCGTGCGAATGAAACTGCGCGCCGTTCATCGGCGCGTCGTTGCGGTACATCAGTTCGATGGGCTGCTGCCATTGCAGCGTGAGCGGCATGTCCGACCCCTCCATATGGACCCCCGTGCCTTCCGGGTGAACTACTTCGCCCATTGTACCACGCCGCCCCTTTCGAGCCCATATCGGCTTACAGCCGGACCGCTTGCCGCTGCGCCTGCAGGCACAACTCCGCCGCCTTGAAGGCATGTGCCTGCGTCATCGCGTTTTCCGTCCGGTGCAGGCAGTCCAGAATCAGCTCCCCGAAGAACGGGAAGCCGACTTGGCCGCCGACGGACAGATGATGCTCGCCCTCGTGGTTGACCAGATAAACCTGGTCGCCGCGCTTGTCCCGGGCGATGTCGATGTATTTGCGCAGCTCGATGAACCCGTCCGTGCCGAGAATGATCGTCCGGCCGTCGCCCCAGGTGCCGAGCCCGTCCGGCGTCAGCCAGTCCACGCGAAAATAGTTCGTCGCGCCGTTGTCCCCGATCAGCGTCGCGTCGCCGAAATCCTCCAGCTCCGGCACGTCGGGGTTGTTGTAGTTCGCCACCTTGCTGCTTGCGACCGTCGCGTCCTTGCAGCCGGCGAAGAACAGAAACTGCTCGATCTGATGGCTGCCGATGTCCGCCAGGATGCCGCCGTACTGCGCCTTGCGGAAAAACCAATCCGGGCGGGACGGCTTGTTCAGCCGGTGCGGCCCCGTGCCGATGACCTGCACGACGCGGCCGATCGCGCCTTCCTGAATGAGGCGCCCGGCGTAAATCGCGCTTTCCACGTGCAGGCGCTCGCTGTAGTACACCATGTATTTGCGCCCCGTCTCCGCGGCGGCCGCGCGGGCCTCGTCCAGCTGTTCCAGCGCCGTGAACGGCGTCTTGTCGGTGAAATAGTCCTTGCCGTGCCGCATGACCCGGACGCCGAGCGGCCCGCGCTCGGACGGAATCGCCGCCGCGGCCACGAGCCTGACCTCGGCGTCATCCAAGATGACTTCCGGCGAAGCCGCGGCCTGCGCCTGCGGATAGGTCTTGACGAATTGCGCGACCTTCGCCGGATCCGGGTCGTACACCCACTTGAGCGTGGCGCCCGCTTCCAGCAGCCCGTTCGTCATGCCGTAGATATGGCCGTGGTCCAGCGCCATCGCCGCGAAGACGAATTCGCCCGGCCCCGCGACGGGCGCCGGCTTGACGATGGACACCGGCGCGTAGTTCATGCCGTCGCCGCGATTCACCGCCGCCATCAGTTCCGCGCCTCCGCCGGCTGCGGCCGTTTGAACTTGGACGACGCGATCCGCTTGTTCAGCTCCGCCTCGTGCACCGCTTCGTCCAGCGGCAGGTCGACCCAGTCGTCCAGCCACGTCGACAGATGGATCGCGTTCGACAGCGTCAGGCCGAGGATGCCTTCCTCGCCCGGCGCGACGAGCGGCGCGCCGTTCAGCACGGCGTCCGTGAAATTCTGGAGAATGCCCGCGTGCTCGGGGCTCGGACCGGCCTTCGGCAGCTCGATCTTCCACACTTCCGGGGACGCGAACGGCACCGTGTTGCGCGCGTTGAAATCCGCTTCGTCTTCGCGGAGGCGGTACATCGTCATGCGGTCGTCTTCGATGACGATTTTGCCGCGGCTGCCCGTCACCTCGAGCCGGTTCGTGCCCGGCGCGTCGGACGTCGAGGTGATGAACACCGCCGTCGCGCCGTTCGCGTACTCCGCGTACGCCGTCACGTCGTTCTCGACCTCGATGTCGCGGTGCTTGCCGAATTGGCAGAACGCCCGGATGCGCGTCGGCATCATGCCCGTCGTCCACTGCCACAGGTCCAAATTATGCGGGCATTGGTTGATCAGCACGCCGCCGCCTTCGCCGGCCCACGTCGCGCGCCACGTGCCGGAATCGTAGTACGCCTGCGAGCGGTACCAGTTGGTGATGATCCAATTGATGCGACGGACGTCGCCGATCTCGCCGGTCGAGATCAGGTCGCGGAGCTTCTGGTAGAGCGGGTTCATGCGCTGGTTATACATGATGCCGAACGTCTTGCCGCTCTTCGCCGCGGCCTCGTTCATCTCCCGCACCTGCTTCACGTACACGCCGGCCGGCTTCTCGACCAGGACGTGCACCCCTTGGGCGAAGGCCGCGATCGCTTCCGTCGGATGATCATAATGAGGCGTGGCGATCACGACCGCGTCCACGAGACCGGAGCCGATCATCGCGGTCGCGTTCTCGAACACCGCGACGCCCGCGCCGTACTGCTCCTTCGCCCATTCGCGCTTGCTCTCGAAGGCGTCGCAGATCGCGGTCAGCACCGCGCCTTTGATTTTGCCCGACGTCAGGATCGCCCCGTGCCCCGACCCCATGTTGCCGATGCCGATGATGCCGTATCTGACCTGATTCATAGGATTTCCTCCGTCCATCGATTCATTTGGTTGGCATACGCGCGCAGCATCGTCCGCGTGTCGAACGTGCCGCTGAAATCTTCCACTCCATACCAGCCGTCGTAGCCGACGGCCTTCAAATCCCGGAGTACCTGCTTCCAAGGGACGACGCCGTTCGCGATCGGCGCCCAGCCGCTGGTCCATTCGACCGTCTCCAGATGGTCCGCCGCATCGCCGCTTGCGGCAGCGGGCCGCCAAGCCGCGTTCTTCACGTGCACGTGCGCCAGGTACGGGCCGAGCAGCTCCATGCCCATCCGGTAATTCTCGTAGCCTTCGTGCACCATGTTGCCGGGATCATAGAGCACGCCGATCGCGTCCGGGTTAAACGGGGACACGAGCCGGTGCGCCAGCGAGGCGCTCGGGGCGATCGTAACGTGATGCGTCTCGACGAGCGCCTTCACGCCGTAATCCAGCGCGAGCCGCTCGACCTCGCGCAGATAGCCGATCGCTTGCTCGTACAGCTCGCCGTACGGCTTCGTCCGGTCGTAGCCGGGCACGCCCACCCGGACCATCGAAGCGTCCAGGCTGCGGGCGAGCCGCATGATCCGCTCCGTGCCCTCGACGTCGCCGCAGCTCAAGTACGGCGTGACCGCGATCGCCTTGCGTCCGCTGCGGGCCGCGGCCTGCCGGAAGCGGCCGATTTCGGCTTCGCCGGCGTCCGGCGGGATCGTGCACTTGTTGTTGCCCCAGAAAGAAGGCGCCTCGTTCAGCAGCTCCGCCGGCGTCTCCTTGCAGCGCCATTCCAGTCCCGCGATGCCGGCGGACGCCGCCGCCTCGCCCAGCTCCTCGGGCGACAGATCCGGCGCCGCGACGGTGAATACGGATAATTTCAACATGTCGGCAGGTTCAGCTCCTCGTCTTGGATATGGCTTCCCAGATGCCGTTCAAATACGTCGCCCCGAGCGCCCGGTCGTACAAGCCGTAGCCGGGACGGCCTTCCTCGCCCCAAATCATCCGGCCGTGGTCCGGTCGCAGCGGCCCTTCGAAGCCGGTCTCGTAGAGCGCCTCGAGCACGCGCGTCATGTCGATGGAGCCGGCCGACGACAGATGCGCCGATTCCTGGAACGAGCGCGGGCCCGTCCGCAAAATATTGCGCGTATGCGCGAAATGCAGCTTGCCCTGCGAGCCGAAGTGGCGGATGATCGCGAGCAAGTCGTTGTCCGGGTTCGCGCCGAGCGAGCCGGAGCAGAACGTGATGCCGTTCGCGCGGCTGTCGACGCGCTCCGTCAGGCGGCGAAGCTGCGCCATGCCGCTGACGATGCGCGGCAGGCCGAAGATCGGCCACGGCGGATCGTCGGGATGGATCGCCATGACGACGCCGGCTTCTTCCGCGACGGGAATGATCCGTTCCAGGAAGTAGGCGAGGTTGTCGAACAGCACGTCTTCCGTCACGTCGGCGTAGGCGGCGATCAGCTGGCCCATCTCGTCCTTCGTGTAGCTCGCATCCCAGCCCGGCAGGGACAAATCGCCGTTCACCGGGTCCATGCGGGAGATCGTCTCGTCCTCGAAGGTAAGGGCCGACGAGCCGTCCGGCAGCACATGCGCCAAATCCGACCGGGTCCAGTCGAACACCGGCATGAAGTTGTAGCAGATCACCGGAACGCCCGCCGCGCCCAGCCGGCGGATCGTTTGACTGTAATTTTCGATCAATCGGTCGCGGGAAGGACGTCCCAGCTTGATGTCCTCGTGCACGGGAACGCTTTCGATCACCGCCAGCCGCAGGCCGGCCGCCTCGATCGTCTCTTTCAGCGACCGGATGGACGACGCCGGCCACGCCTCGCCGACCGGCACGTCGTACAACGCGGTCACGATGCCGTGCATCCCGGGAATTTGGCGGATATTTTGCAGCGTAACGGGGTCGTCCTGGCCGAACCACCTGAACGTCATTTTCATGGCACAAGCACCTCTTGTATCGATATTGGCATGGCTTTCGTTTGCAGTAATCGCAAGAATCCAGACTCATTGTAGCACAGCCCATCCCGAATACGATCTCAACCGACCAGGAGGTTAATCACAGTTAAACGTTTGGGGGGATTCGGTTGTTTGAATCAAGGGGCGCCAGCCGAAGAGCAGGCTATTTCGCGGGAAGTTTCGGTGGAAGGGGAATGCCTGAGGAGGGGGAGCGGCGGGAGAATCATAGACCGGCATGCTGCTGCCCGAAAAGCCGCCGTCGGCATGTCTTTTGATAGGAAGCCGACTGCAGAGCACCAAAACCGAGGATACCTAACGAGCTGCCTTGCGGGGAAAACGCCAAAAAGCCGCCCGCGGGATCAGAGATCCGGCGAGCGGCTCGGGCATCAATCAAAGGACGATGAGGCCTTCCGGCGATTTCGAGAGCTGCCGGCAGCCGCCGTCCGTGATGAGATAGCTGTTCTCGATGCCGACGACGCCGCGGCCGGGGAACGTGAACTTCGGCTCGACGGCGAGCACCACGCCCGGCTCCAGCGGCTGTCCGAACCCGCGGGCCAGCACGGGCCACTCGTCGACCTCGAGGCCGATGCCGTGGCCGAGGAACTTCACTTGATTGACGCCATGGCCCATGAAGTGATCGGCCAGGCCGGCGGCATCGGCGTCCGCGAGCGCGGCGGCGTAAATCGCGTCTGGTGCCGTCCCCGGCGCCATCAGCCGTTCGGCATGGCGAATGATCCGCTCCGCTTCGGCATAGGCGGCCGCGAGGTCCTGCGGCAGCGCGCCGATGACGGCGGTCCGCGTCTGATCGATGACGTAACCGTCGATGCAACAGCCGATATCGATCAGAATCGGCTCGTCGCGGCGGACGGTCCGCCGGCTCGCGCTCTGGGGCAAGGCGGGGCCGAGGCCGAGCCCGCCCGCCGGGCCGTCGAACGCGCTCGGCACGGCCGCCGCTTCGCCGGATCCGAGCATCCCCGTGACGATTTCCATGTTATAGCTGCGCGTCCGCATAAGCCCGATATAGCCGCGGATGCGCATTTCGTATTCCAGGCGAGCCATCAGCTCCAGCTCGGCAACGCCTTCCTTCAGCACGGGAAGCGCGGCTTCGAGCGCCTCCGCCGCGACGCTCGCGGCCGCCTCGATTCGGCCGATCTCCCACGCCGACTTGACCGTCCGGACGCCGCGGACGAGCGCGGAGCCGTCCGTAAGCGAACAGCCCGGGCTGCCGCCGAGAGCGTCGGCCAGCCTTGCGTGCGTCGCGGCCGGCAGCACGTCCATCTCCGTGGCGACGACAACTTGGCCGGCGCCCTTCCCCGCGAACACGGCCGGATGGCCGCCGGCCAGCTGCGCGCGGAAGCCCCTCAGCGAGCCCATCGGCTCGATGCGGACGGCCGATTCCTTCACGGCGCGTTCCAAGCTTCGCCGTACGTAGAAGACCGGATCTCCGACCGTCGGGATGAACGCGTACCCCGCCTGCATCGAGCCCGTGAAATAATACAAATCGACATGCTGCGTGACCAGGAAAGCGTCGACGCCCGCCTGCGCCATGCGCGCTTGCAGCCGCCTAATGCGTTCCAAGATTTCGTCCTTCGCCACCGTTCCGAACGCCAATCCGTTCACCGTATCCGCTCCTCGCTACCGTGGTTTGCTTTCCCCCATTACAACAAAAGAACGGGCGACCCGTCAACTCGGCGGGGGCCGGATCCCGGAGCATAGGCGGCCTAGCCCCGGTGCGAGGGCAGCCAGGGTCCTTGTTCCGCAAGCCCGTCCGGCTCGACGCGGCCGACGGCGAGAGCGTTCCGCGAAAACGGCGAAGTCCGCGTGCGGCGCGGTTTGAGAAAGTCCTTGTCAACCTACACTAGACTATGTAGAATCGATAAAAGTTGCGCGCGAACGATTCTATCCGGTTCCATCGAACCCACCACTGGAGGCTTACGGCATCATGAAGCAAAAGGAAATCGGCATTGACGAAAGACCCCCGCTCGGGCAAAGCCTGATGCTCAGCATCCAGCATCTGTTCGCCATGTTCGGCTCGACGGTGCTCGTCCCGAACCTGCTCGGGGTCGACCCGGCGATCTGCCTGTTAATGAACGGCATCGGCACCTTGCTTTATCTGTTTATCGTGAAAGGAAAAATTCCCGCTTATCTCGGCTCCAGCTTCGCGTTTATCGCGCCGGCGGGCGCGGTGATCGGCAACAGCGCCGTTCCGGCCGACGGGTATGCGGCCGCGCTCGGCGGCTTCATCGCGGCCGGCGTCGTCTTTACGATCGTCGCGCTGATCATCAAGGCGGCGGGCACCGGCTGGATTCACGTCCTCTTCCCGCCGGCCGCGATGGGCGCGATCGTCGCCGTCATCGGCCTCGAACTCATTCCGACCGCCGCGGGGATGGCCGGCTGGATCAAGCCGCCGGGCGCCGCGCCGGCCGACGTCTGGACGCCGGATTCGACGGCCATTACGATCTCGATCGCGACGCTGCTCGTCACCGTGCTCGGATCGGTGCTGTTCCGCGGCTTCATGCGCATCATTCCGATTCTCGTCGGCATCGTCTGCGGCTACGTGCTGGCGTACGCGCTCGGCTATACGTCCTTCGACGCGGTTGCGGATAAAGGTTGGCTGGAAGCGCCGGCCTTCACGCTCCCGACGTTCGAATGGGCCGCCATCCTGACGATCGTGCCGGCCTCGCTCGTCGTCATCGCCGAACATATCGGCCATCTGATCGTAACCGGCAACATCGTCCGCAAGGACTTGTCCAAGGATCCCGGCCTGCATCGCTCCATGCTGGGCAACGGCGTCTCGACGATCCTCTCCGGCTTCCTCGGCTCCACGCCGAACACGACGTACGGCGAGAACATCGGCGTGCTCGCGATCACCCGGGTCTACTCGACCTTCGTCATCGGCGGCGCGGCGGTCTTCGCCATCGTGCTGTCGTTTCTCGGCAAATTCTCCGCGCTCATCTCGGGCATTCCGGGTCCGGTCATGGGCGGGGTCTCGCTGCTGCTGTTCGGCGTCATCGCCGCGTCCGGCCTGCGGATGCTCGTGGAGTCGAAGATCGACTACAGCAAGCCGACGAATCTGTATTTGACGACCGTCGTGCTCGTCACCGGCCTAAGCGGCGCGAAAATCACGATCGGCGACTTCTCGCTCTCCGGCATGGCGCTCGCGACGGTGACGGCCATCGCGCTCAGCCTGCTGTTCAAGCTGTTCGAAATCACGCGCATGTCCAACGACGCCGAGGCGTCCTCCGGGCATTAATCCCTTTCCTCTAGCGCCGCAGCAAACAGGCCGCGCGGGCCCCCGTCCCGCCGGCCTGTTTTTTTGCGCTTCACTTCTACGACGTCAACTCCGCCGTCCCCTTGATCGTCCACGCGATCGGATCAATGACCGAGAACACGCGCGGGTACGCCAAGCGAACGATCAGCACGACGCCCGGACGCTGCAGCGTCACTTCGTAATCGTACGCCTCGTTCCGGTATGTATACGGATACGTCAGATCGTCGTTCAACACTTGAAAATCCACGACCTCGACCCGCTCCTTCCAATAGGTGCCCGGCAGCGGCAGGCCGTTCTCGTCCAGCTGCAAATTGCGCCGCAGGTACTCGCCGGCTTCCGCGCGGGCGGATGCTTCGTCGATATGCAGCCGGCCGTCGGCGAGCGCGGCGGCGTCGATCTGCTGGGCGGCGGCATGGGCGGCCCGGTTGACGGCGTGCTTCCCTTGGAACAACGCGGCCACCGCCATTTCCTCGTCCGTCTGCAGCGCGTGCAGCAGCATCCACACGACCGCCATCAGCATCACCAGCACAAGCTTGTACATGACACTCGGTTCCTTTCGCCGAATCGTCTACCGCAAGGGCACGTATTCGCTCATCTTCGTGCCGGATGCTCTCAGCCTGGCACCGTCCGCGGGCGGCGCGACGCCGATCAGGCGATCGATGTTGAACAGCCCTTCGACGGGATAGCTGGCCGTCACCGTGAGCGGCGCGCCGCGAAGAAGCGGGCGCGACGGATCCGTCGCGGTCGCCCCGCCGTCCGTGGCGATCTCGAAGTCGACGGACGCGGGATCGAGCCCGTACGCGGCCAGCCGCTCCTTCGCCGCCTCCAGCATGGCGGCATCGACATAGCCGTAGTCGCCGCTCGCGCCGACCTCCAGCAAGTAGTCGACTTCCTGTTGAAGCACGGCTTGGCGAACGATAAGCACGTGTTTATAGATGGGACTGAACATGAACCAGCACATCATGGCGGCCAGCAGCACGAACACGAGCAGGCTCTTCACGGACTCATCCTCCGGATGCCGTCGCTCATATGATGGCCGGACCGCTCCAGCTGGCGGTCCATGCCGTCGTCGCCGCCCGTCACCTCGTCGTACACCACGACGGCGACGATGATGAGCAGCAGCGTCATGAGCAGGGATCGCATGGCGTCGCCTCCTTCTTGCGCCGATGCGCGGTTACGGGGTAAGCAGCGTGCTGATCTTCGTATTGGCGTTATCGCCCTGCGTTTGAATCTGGGCCTTCGTGCCCGTCGTGTCCTTCGCGACGATGGCGTTGAACAGCAGGATGACGACGACCAGCATCATGACGGTAATCAAAATATTGCGCATGCGCTCACCTCCTTCAATTCAGCGATTGGAACAGCTTCTGTCCTTCCCGAACCCAGGGATAGATGAAGATCTGGAACGTGTACATGATGGGTAGCCCCGCCAGCACGAACAAAAAGTACGACGTGGATTCCTTGCGGCTGTCCTTCGCGAGCTCCAGCTTCTCTTTGTAATCCTGGATTCGCTCGCGCAGCAGCTCGTAATAATGCTCGCTCTCGTGCAGCCGGAGCGAATCGATCGTCTCGACGAAGCTGAGCCCTTCCTCCGTGCCGAGCCGCAGCTTCAGCCGCCGGAGCGATCCCTCCGCGTCGTGGTACCATTCGCCGAGCAGCGTGTGCAAATCGCCCCGCATCGTGCGGGTGAACGGCAGGCAGCGCATCAGCTTCGTATGGATGTGCAGCGACGATCCCGCCAAATAAAGCAGCTGATTGCTGACGATGTAAATTTCCTTGGTCATGCGCTCCGCCCGCGCCTTGCGGAACGCTTCCAGCCACGGTTGGTCCCAAAATAAAAGCAGCATCAGCATGGCTAACGCGAGCGGCGCGCCCGCGGCAGGCACGGCGCCGAGGCGAAGCAGCGAGATGCCGTAAGCGGCCAGCGCCCACAGCGGCGTGCCGGCGAGCACGAATCTGCGCAGCAGCAAATACATGGCGGCGTCGCCCGTAAATCCGCAGCCGGCCAGCAGCCGCTCGCGCTCCTTGAAGACCGCGGATCCGCGGTCCAGCCGGGCCAGTCGCAGCCAGCGGTCGCCGATCCGGTGCGTCCGCCATCTCAGCAGCGCCAGATGCGCGAAACGCGGACGCTTGAAGGAGGCGGCCTTCAGCAAGGAGACGATCAGCGCGACGCCGAGCGCGTATTGGACGGCGAGCGCCGCCCACAAGAGAAGCTCGCCGAAACGGTCGTTCATCGAGACGGCACGCCCCTTTCACATTTTTTTGCGCGACAGCCACAGCCCCATGACGAAGGACAGGAAGATCATGACCGCCGCGTTCAGCAGCATGTTTCGGCCGCCGGAATCAAGCACGTAATACCGGTATGCGTTCTCCGGATTGTAATGAAAGTTGATGCCCATGAAGAGCGCCAGAAACAAGATCGGAGTGAAGTTGGCCACGCGGATCTCCAGCAGCTTATTGCGTTCCTGCTGGTTGGCTCTGCGCGCCTTGCGCATGTCCGTGATCAGGTCCCTCAGGTTGCCCGCGATGGGATGGCCCTCCGCGAGCCCCGCCCGAACGATGTTGATGAAGTAATCCGCCCAGACGTGGCCCAGCGACGCCGCGAAAACGCGCAAGCTGGCCTCGTCGTCCCCGCGGACGGAGAGATTGCGGTACAGCTGCTCGAATACCTCCTGCATCGGCCCGAGCATCCGCTTCTCCTCCACCGTGCGCTGCAGCGCCGTGCGGATCTGCCGCCCGCCGCTGACGAGGCAGCACTGGTAGAACAGCTCGATCGCCGGCAGGAAATCGATGCGCGTCTTCATCTGGCGGCGCACCTGCATCATGCGCAGCAGCAGGTACGGCAGCGTCCCGAGCACGCCGGCCGTCAGCAGCAGCCCCTTCGGGCTGCGGAAAAACATCGCGCCGAACGCGGCGCCGACGAGCAGCAGCAGCAGGGAGAGCACGACGACCGAACCGGGCCTCAGGCTGACCTGCAGCGATTCCAGCAGCTCGGCGAGATGCCGGTACGCCCGGTCGTAGCGCTGCAAATACCGGGCCAAGCGCTCGCCGAGCCGCTGCTCCCTGCGGTAGCTGAGCCGGCCGATGACCTGCTGGCGCTGCGCCCAGGCATCCAACAGGCCGCGGACGGTCACGAACAGCGTGCAAAAGAGCGCCGCCGCGAACAGCATCGTCGTCAGCCGCATCATGGCGCGTTCCACGCCCCCACCTTGCGAAGACCCGCGGCTCCGGCATGCGCCGGCACGGGAATCTGCGCGGGAGCCGCGCCGAGCTCCGGCCAAGCCGCCGCGCCCGCTAGAGGCGCGCCTAGCTTCAGCCGGGCCGTCGCCGCAGCAGAAGGCGAGCTCGGGTACCGCCAACTGCCCGCCGCTTCGTCGAAAACCGCCCATTCCCGCACGGCCGGCGCGCCGTCGGTCCAATACAGCTCCGCCAGGCGCGCGAGCCGGCGGCGCCCCCCGGCGAACCGCATCTCGATGCCGACCTGGGTCACGTATTCCGTGATCCGCTTGGTCAACCGCTCTGGATTCAAGCCCCGCCCGTCTTGGAGGCACATGTCCGAGATGGCTTCCGGGACGTCCTCGAGCGCGTTGGCATGAAGCGTCGTCATGCTCCCCGCGTGGCCGCGGGTACACGCCCGCACGTAGATGTTGGCGTCCTCGTCCCGAATTTCGGCGTGGATGATCCGCTGCGGCGACTGCCGGAGCGCGAGCTTGAACGCTTGGGCCGAGCGATGCTGCGGATCGTCCTCGTCCACCTCGTACTCGATGACGTTCTTCGCCGGGAAATCCCGCTGCAGCATCAGCTCGTGCCGGCTCTCGATCGTGACGAGCCGTTCCTCGTCCGGCATTTCGCCGATCAGCGCCTTGATCAAATTCGTCTTGCCCGAGTTCGTCGGCCCGATCACGACGACGTTGAACCGGGCGTGCAGCACGGCCAGCAGCATGTGCCGGACGCGGTCGCTGATCGTGGCGTATTCCGGCTTGCTCAGCTGCGCGAGCTCGAACCGCCGTACCGTATAGAACCGCAGCGTGAGCGTAGGCTTGGCCGTAAAGCCGAACCCCGTCATCGTCACCCGCGTGCCGTCGCGGAGCATGACCTCCGCCCACCGCTTCCGCGGATTGATCCGGTCGTTGTTGTACAGGACGAGGTTCTGCTGGATCCGCTCCACTTCGCGCAGCGATTCGAACGCGTAGGCCGACGGTCGGGCGACGCCGTCGCGCACCTCGAACACCGACGTGCCGACGACCTGGATCTCCTCCAGCCCTTCCCGCTTCAGCAGCACGAGCTCCAGCACGTTCATGCCGATGACTTCGGCGAACAACGCTTCCGCCAACGTCGCGTACGGGTGCCGGAAACCGGGCAGCTCGAGGATCCGCTGGCGGAGCAGCCGGTCGGCGATGACGGCCAGAATCCGCTCGCGGTCCGCGCCGTACCCCAGCACGGCGCGGTTCAAGCACTCGTTGTACTCCCGGCGCTCTTCCTCCGTCTCGCCGCGCGGCTGGGCCAGATACGTGCGCACGTCTTCCGCCAGGCGCCGGAAATCGCGCACCGCGTCGTGACCCGCGGCAGACGCCGCCGCCGGCGTCTCTTCATCCGCCCACAGCTTGGCCGAATAAGCGGCCGGCGAAAATCGAACGTCCTTGTTCATTACGAGTTCACCCCGCCGCGATGCGCGAGCAGTTTCTTGTACCAGGGCTGCAGCGCCGGCTTCCGCCTGCCCCGCAGGCCGTAGACGTCGGCGATGGCCTTCGCCGGCGCCTGCATCGTCCGCTTCCCCCGCTCGCTCCCGGCCAGCCATTCGTCCAGCGTTCCGCTGTCCAGCTGGGCCAGCAGCTCCTCCGTCAATGCGAGTTCGCCCAGCAGCGGCACGCCCAGCTCGTTGCAAATGTCTTTCACTTGAAATCCTCCTTTACCCCGCGGGGATTGAATCGCGATGCCTTGGAACGAGTCGGCCGGAATGCCGTAGAGCGGCGCCAGCTGCTTCAGCCAGCGCTGGCCGTCCTCCTGAAAATGGGACAGCGCCCCCGTCGTCGCGACGAGGCGCGTGCTCGCGCGGCGCAAGACGCAAATCGTCGCCGCGTTGTCCCAATATGCGCCGACGTCGGCGACGACGACGTCGAACGTCCGCGCCGCGACGGCGAGCAAATGCTCCATCTCCTCCATCGCGTAAAACTCCGCCTGGTCGCGCAGCAAATTGCCGAACAGCACCCGCAGGCCGGGCACGCCGCGGCACCGATGCGTCGAGCGCAGCAGCTTCTCGGCGTTCAGCGAACGCGTCGCCAGCTCCGGCCGCAGCCCGTCGAGCGTCGTCGACGGCTCGTCGACGCCGAGAAACCGGTGCGTCTTCGCGCTCTTCAGGTTCAAGCAAAGGAAGCCGACGCTGCATTCGCGCTCCGCCGCGAGCCGGCAGGCCGCGGCGAACGCGGCGGTCGTCGTGCCGATGTTCGGCGTGGTGCCCACGAACGCGATAAGCGGCGCCGCCTCCTCGGCGGACGGGCCGGACGCGCTCATGGCGAACCCTCCGCGGGCGGGGAGCCGACGTCGAGCGATTCCGGCGAATACGCGATCACGAGCTTGCTTTGGCCGCCCTTGCACAAGGAATCGAGCTTCAGCCACTCCGCCTCCGTCAGATTGAGATTAATGTAATCGATCATGCCGTTGGCGTCCCGCCTGGAGGCGTACATCGCCTCCTTGTCCCCGCTTGCCATCGACAACAGGCTGGAATTGTCGGCGTCGTCGATCTCCACGTTGCCCGCGGTCTTGACGGACGCGACCGTGACCGCTTCCGGGAACAGCCGCTCGGATCCCGCGGCTTCGCCCGAGACGTATACCATCACCTTGTCCCCGGCCCGAATGCCGTTCGACACGGACAGCACGTAATCGCGCGGGATGCCGAAGGTGGACTGGCTCTGGCTCGGCAGCAGGCGGAATTTATCGACCTTCCAGCGCAGCAAGGGCTCGTTCGCGCCCAGCGGCACGACGACCTCCATGCCGGCAAGCCCGTCGCGGCTGACCGCCATGTCGTCCGTATACGACGCCTTGGCGATCTGCTTCTCGCCCAGCATGTCCGGGGCAAGCCGCTCGCCGGCGGCGACGAAGCGCAGCGGCACGACGACGTTCACCGTTTCCTGGAATTTCACCTGGCGCAGCTGCAGCATGTAAACGCCGTAGACGAGCAAGCCCGACAGCAGCGCGGCCGTCACGGATAGGAGCAAATGTCGTTTTCGGTTCATGGCCATCCCTCCGGCAGCTTCCTTAGCGAAAACAAAAAAAACGCAAGCCGGGCGTATTGCCCGAGCTTGCGTTCTTCGCATAGCGTTCGCTAGTGATCTGCACTAGTAATATTGACCTCATCATAGCAGACATTATTTTGGCTGTCTACCACGAAATTGTCAGTTCTTGTCGTTCATCGTCTGATTTCGGCGTCGATCCGCGCGTCCCCGAGCCGTTTCAGCTGGTCGCGGTATTCGACGAGCCCGATCCGGCAGCCCGGGCCGATCGTCACGTTCGCGCCCCGCACGACGTCGGCGGTCGTGTTTTCCAAGTAGACGTACTCGCCCTCGATCAGCTCGGCCGTCAGGGACAAGGGCCCTTGTCCCGAGAACAGCTGCTTCAGTCCGCCCCACTTGCTCTGGCGCACGACCACGCGCCGGCCGCCGATTTCCTTCGCCCTGCACGGCCCCCAGGTGCGGATGTCGACCTCGCCCGCGTTCAGCAGCCCGCGGATGGCGAAACCGCCCCTCGCTTCGAACCGTTCGGCCTCGCACTCGCCGCGCACGTCGAGCTGGCCCCGCAATCGTACCGAACGTCCGCGCACGCTGCCCTGCACGTCGAGCTGGCCCACGACGTTCAACTGCTCGCCGACCAGATCGCCGTTCACGACGACTTCCCCGATTTGTTTGTAACGCCCGGCGGCCAAGGTGTCCGTCACGTCGAGCGTGCCCATGCAGTGCACGGATTCGCATTCGGTCGGTCCGAGGATCTTCGCCTCTCCCATGACCCGGACGTGACGGAAGCTGCCGCCGTGCATCGTGCCGTTGCCCGTAATGTTAATATTGCGTTTCATCGCCGCATGCATGCCGTTTCCCCCTCCTTAGGACTCGATCCGATAGCTCGCTCGCACCTGCGCCTGCGGATGCACGACGAGGTCGGACGAATAAGCCACGCAGTCGATGCTGCAGCCCGGGCCGACGATGACCGTGCGGCCGCGGACGGTTTCCGCGGTCGTCTCCTCGAGCTCGACGATATCTCCTTCGATGACGCGGGC
This sequence comes from Paenibacillus sp. UNC496MF, assembly GCF_900113915.1. Taxonomy (NCBI): domain Bacteria; kingdom Bacillati; phylum Bacillota; class Bacilli; order Caryophanales; family Paenibacillaceae; genus Paenibacillus; species Paenibacillus sp. UNC496MF. The sequence goes on along the minus strand of NZ_FORE01000012.1, from coordinate 333,260 downwards.
GCGGAGGCGGGCCTGCCAGGCCGGCAGCAGGGAATCGAGCAGCTTCCGCAGCCCGCCCTTGCCGGAATGCCGGACGGCGATATGCCGCGCGCGGATGCTCTCCGCCTCGAACGGACCTTCCAGCTTCACGTCGAGTTCGTCCCCGGTCAGCCGGCCTTCGATTACCAGCGCGCCGCGCACCTTGGCCTGCAGCGCTTCGCAATCTCCGCGGACCTTCGCGTAGCCGTTCAGGTCCAACCGTTCCGCCTGCATCGGCCCGTTCACCGTTATTTGCCCTTCCAGCTTCATGCCCCCCGACCGCAGGCCGCCGCGGCAGGTGAATTTGCCGTTCGATTCCAGCCGCTGCTCCGCGCGCACGTCCCCGTCGACCGAGGTCATGCCGTTCGCTTCGAAGGTCAGGCAGTCGACGGTGCCGCCGACCTTGCAGACGCCGTCGAGCTTCACGCCGTAATATTCGCCGCCCCCGGCGTGGCCGATGCCCGAAATTTCCAAATCCGGCCGGCTTGTCGTTCTCATCATCGTTCATTCCTCCGCTTATTCGTTCTTATGTTCCCATTATGCGCCGCAAGCGTCGGCGCAGACAGCGGCGGGAGATGGAACTTGCGCTCCGTCCGCAGACGGATGGGCGGCCGGGAGCCGCGAAGCTTGTCCCGCGAACGCAAAAAAGAGCCCGCGCAGGGGCCCTTGTCTCCGTATTATGCGATTGGGAAACTAAAAATCGATGAGACCGACGCTGATCTGGAGCGCTTCGTCCACCTTGCGCATCATTTCGTCGTCGAGATGCGTGATTTTGTCGGTAAGCCGCTGTTTGTCAATCGTTCGAATCTGCTCGAGCAGCAGCACGGAATCCCGGTCGAAGCCATGGGACGCCGCGTCGATTTCGACATGCGTCGGCAGCTTCGCCTTTTGGATCTGGGCGGTGATCGCCGCCACGATGACCGTCGGGCTGAAGCGGTTGCCGATATCATTTTGAATCACCAAAACAGGACGCACGCCGCCCTGTTCGGAACCTACGACAGGTGACAAATCCGCAAAAAACACATCGCCGCGTTTTACGATCAAGCTTACACCCCGCTTACGAGTCGGCCGAGCGTGTCGCCGGCATCTTCCTCCGCTTGAAAAGCTTCCGAAGCCATTACCAGGTTGATCTTCGCCATCTCCAAATAGCCGCGCTGCATGGAATCCCGAATTTGACGCTTCTTTCGTTCAATCAAGTACAGCTTCATAGCCTGACGAATGAATTCGCTTCGGTTCGAGTTTTCTTTGGCGACGATTCCGTCGACTTCCTCCAGCAAATGATCCGGTAAACTGATCATAATCCTTTTGGTATTTTGCAAATTGGCCACCGAACTCGCACCTCCAAAACATTTCCAGCAAGGTGAAACCGCCGTCGCCGTCCCGAAGAAGGCGAGACGCGTTTCATCCCGGAGAAACATAAGCCGCGGACAGGCAAAAAAGGCTTATATTTCAAAAAACAGTAACAGTATGTCATTGTTTGGTCCGTCTTATACACCCTCATATGTATGCAACCCGTATATCAAGTATGCTGCATCCATAGCTGGCGGGACATGCCGGCAAGGAACCGGCGGCCGTCCCGTCGCGGCGCCCGGACCTCCCGGACTAACGATAAACAAAGTCTAACGAAAAGTCTACCCGTTCTTACTATTTCGCGATAAGACGATAAAATCCTCTTGCGACAATCGCATCTAATGCATGAAAATTATTCCTTCGCCCGCAGCAAAGGGTTCGCGACGGCGACGGCGTTCCCGTCCCGCGTATAGACGCGCGGCACCCGCGCGGCGACCATGCACGTCACTTCGTAGTTGAGGGTGCCGAGCTTCGCCGCCACTTCCTCGGCGGTGATGGACGCTCCGCCCTGCGCGCCGATCAGCACGACTTCCTCCCCGTTCCCGACGGGGCTGTCCCCGGCGAAGGCCTCGAGCGAGACCATGCATTGGTCCATGCAAATCGTCCCGAGCACCGGCACGCGGCGCCCGCGGACGAGCACCTCCGCCCGGCCCGTCAGCATCCGGCTGTAGCCGTCGGCGTAGCCGACGGGCAGCGTGCCGATCCGCTCCCCGGCCTTGGCGAAATAACGCGTGCCGTAGCTGATGCCCCAACCCTCCGGAGCTTCCTTGGTCATGACGACCGCCGTCTTGAGCGTCATGACCGGCTTCAAGGCAATCCGGCCGCCGTTCACTTCCGTCGACGGATACAAGCCGTACATGCTGATGCCGAGGCGCAGCATGCCCCCGCCCATCTCCGGCGTGTCGATGCCCGCGGCGCTGTTGGCCGCATGGACGATCGGGATGCGAATCCCTTCCGCCTTCAGCTGCCGCACGACCGTCTTGAACCGGCCGTATTGCAGTTCGGTATAGCCCTTATCGGCTTCGTCGGCCCGCGCGTAATGCGTGAACAAGCCTTCGACGTTCACGTTCGGGGCCGCGACCGCCCGGCGGACGAACGGCACCGCGTCGCCGACCGCGAGGCGGCCGAGCCGGCCCATGCCGGTGTCGACCTTGACGTGGACCGAGAGCCGCTTGCCGTTGTCCGGCAGCGACGCGGCCGCCTCGAGCACGTCGTCGCGGAACAGCGCGATCGCGACGTTCGCGTCGCGCGCCGCGGCGAGCCCTTCCGGGGGCACGTAGCCGAGCACGAGAATGTTCGTCTTCACGCCGGCCTCTCTCAGCTGGATCGCTTCGTCCAGGAACGCGACGCCGAGATAATCGACGCCGCAGCGCTCCGCTTCTCTCGCCACTTCGACGGCGCCGTGGCCGTAAGCGTTCGCTTTTACGGATGCCATCAGCAGCATCCCTTCCGGTATGGCCGCGCGAAAAGCTTGCAAATTATGCTTCAGCGCGTCTAACGATATTTCGGCCCGCGTCGGGCGATAATAGCCAGCCGTAGTCAACCTGCTCCACCTTCGTTTCCAAAAAAGTAAACGCCCCCCACGAATGGGCAGGCGTTTATCTCGTTAACCCGTAACCTTTATGTTATACGGTACGGCTTGGTCGTGTCAATGAATTCGCGGCCGCGCGGCCGGAGCAAGTGTTGGAAATCAAGCTTGCCGCCGGTACTATTTGGACATCTCGCCTTGTACGGACTGGGCGACCTTGATCATCTCTTCCTCCGGCAGGTTCGCGCTCGTGATCCGGAACTCCGTGCCGCCGTACGTCCAGGTCAGCGTGCGCTGTTCGTCTTCCTCGCCGCCGCTCAGCAGACCGTACGTGAAGCCCAAATCCTTCAGCTCGCCCTTCGTCGCGGATACGGCGACGTCCTTCGGCTGCGTCTCGATGAGCGTGTAATCGTACGTGCCCGAATAGCGGATCATGATGCCCGGGTTGCCGCCGAACACGATGCTTTGGTTATCCTTCTCCGACACGCCGTCCGGGAAGTACGCCGGATCCATGCCGGTAAAGGTGCCGTCCGCGTCTCCGCCGCCGGCCGGCGCCATCGCGTCGTCCGAATCGTCGGCCGCGTTGTCGTCCGCCGAATTGCCGTTGTTGTTCGCGCCGGTGCTGGCGTTGTCGTCCGGATTGTTGCCGCTGGCGTCGTTCGTGCCGTTCCCGTTATCGGCATTGCCGTTCGTCGCCGCGTTGTCGGCATTTCCGTTGGTGTCGGCATTGCCGTTCGTCGACGCGTTGTCCGCGTTGCCGTTCGTCGACGCGTTGTTGTCCGGCGAAGCGGACGCGTTGTCGCTGCTCGCGTTCGCATTGCCGTTATTCGAGTTGTCGGCGTTGCTGCCGTTGTCCGGGTACGCCATCGTCGGCTGGTCGCCGCCCGCTGCCGGCGTGCCCATGTTTTTCTGGGTATCGAAGACGCTCTTCTCGAGCTTGGAGCCGAACTTGAACGTATCGAACTTGACGGAAACCATGACCGCGTTGTTGGCGTCGCTGACTTCCACTTTGTTCGGCGCGTAATCCGATTTGTTCAGCCAGATTTTCTGCCGGGCCAGGGAGCCGTTCTGATAGTTCGCCATGACGTCGAACACGTACGCGTCGTTGTCGATCGCGAACTGGCGGGAGTTGTCCAGCAGAATGCTCTGAACGAGCGTTTGGTACAGGTACACTTGGCCTTGGTTCGCCGGCCAGTCGCTTTGGAAGCGGAACACTTTGTTCAGGCGCGGCGTCAAGACGAACACGCCTTCGTCGTTGCGCAGCACGATCTGGGTGATGTCCTTCTTGGCGTTCGTCAGGGCGATGCGGTAATACTGCGGCTTTTGGTAGGAAACGTCCACTTGATATTCCAGCGGTTGCTGGCCCGTGTAGAGCGTCATGACGCCTTTGCCGGTGTAGCTGTCCAAGCTGCTCAACGTTTTGTCCAAATCCTTGACTACCGATTCCGCGTCCTTCGTCCCGCAGCCTGCGAGCACCGCCGTGAGGCATAGCAAGATCGCTGCGAGGAAACTGAATCGACGACGCATGAGATCAACCCCTCATCACAATTTTTAAACGTATCCGGAGTTGTACGGCAGCCCGCGCGGATATCGCGCGCGGGTCGCGTACGGGACAAGAGCCGTTTACGCTTGACTTGTACCATTTGTATGAGGGGACTTGGACGAATATGCAGACAAGTTGCGGCTTGGACGTTTTCGCGTACGAGCCTGCCCACGGCAAACGCGCGCTATAATGAAAGAACGCTTCGGACGGCTCCGGGCGCTTCCCGAAGCCGCGCGGAAGGACGGAACGCGAACCGCGGACCCGCTCTCGCGCCTCCGCTGCATAATCTGAATATTTATTCACGCCGCAAACCCTTGGCGCGATCATCTTTAGGGTAAACGAACGATATTGACAACGGGGACGCAACAGCCTAGTATGAATATTAATTCACATATACGAATTATAATTCAATCCTGGGGGTGCCCGTTTTGAAACACTTGTTATCGTTGAAAGAATTTAACCGCGCCGAGTTGCTCGGCTTGATCCAAAAAGGAATCGCGATCAAGAAGCAGCCCGAGCGCTTCGCGAACGCCTGCGAGCGCAAAGGCGTCCTGATGCTGTTCCAGAAGACGTCCACCCGGACGAACCTCTCCTTCCAGTCGGGCATCAACCAGATGGGCGGTTATGCCGTGCCGATGGACTGGAACGCCAGCAATTTCAGCATTTCGCCCATTCAGTACGAAGCGCGCTACGTCTCGCGCAACATCGACTTCATCGTGGCGCGGCTGAAGAAGCACTCCGATCTGCAGGAGCTGGCCCGTTACGCGACCGTCCCGGTCATCAACGGCTGCTGCGAACGCTATCACCCGTGCCAGGCGCTCGCGGATCTGATGACGATCTACGAGGTATCGGGCTCGTTCGAGAACGTCACCGTCACGTACGTCGGCATCCAGAACAACGTCGCGAATTCGTTGATCGCGGGCTGCCTCGCGCTCGGCGTCCGGCTGCTGCTCGTCACGCCGATCGTGAACGAAGCCTCGTGGGACGGCGAGCTGATGGACGAAGCGTTCGCGAGCGGCCGCATTATGCGCATGGATTCGCTCGAAGCGGCGGCGGCCCAATCCGACTACGTGTACACCGACACGTGGATCGACATGGAGCATTTCCACAGCGCGGATTACGGCGCGGTCAAGGATTTTCGCATGAAGACCATGCTGCCCTTCCAGCTGAACCGCCGCGCGCTGAACGGCCACGCGCCGTACATCATGCACGACATGCCGATTCACCCCGGCTTCGAGATCGAAGAGGAGCTGATCGAATCGGCGAGCTCGATCATTTACCAGCAGGCGGAGAACCGGATGCACGCGCAGAAGGCGCTGCTGCTCCATCTCATGGAGCAGGCCTGACGCGATTCGGCGCGCTGCGAAAGCCCCGGCTTCGGACGACGAAGCCCGGGGCTTTTCGGCATGCGCGATCCGCCGGACCTCCGTATGACAGTAAGGAGTTAATAGCCTTGAAGTTCGCCGTTGGCTTTATTCACGCGCTGCGTTTCGCTCGATAAGCCCGATTTCGATCTTCGATGATAATAATAATAGGAGCCTGCGATCATGATGTATCCGATCAGGAAAATCAATCCGCTCGCAAGGCCGTCCACGGCGATCGTCGAAAACGTCGCGCCCGATAAATCGAAAAACAGTCCGGCATATGCCCATTCTTTGATTCGCGGGAAGACGGGAACAAGAATCGCCGCGACCCCCAACAACTTGGCGATTCCGAGAAACGGAAGGAGATAATCGGGGTACCCCAAATGCTTGAAGAGTTCAACCGCATCGCCGGACGACATAATATCGGGAATCGCTCCGATACCCATGAATGCCGCAAGCAACCCGGTGAAAATCCAGTAGGGAATCAACACTTTTTTCATTGAATTAGCCTCCTTAGATTCCTCATTGATTGGTTGACGCCTATTCAAACCTCGAATCAGCGCCTTCTAGCGAGCCGCGCTTCAAGGATGACCGCTTTTCTCCCTCGTTCACATCCCTTCATCGCAAATTCCCGCAGACAAGCTTCCGCTTGATCGGATCTCTTCCCGGCAATGACGATAGGGCTCCATGCTTCGGTGTCTAAGTCGCAGCAGCCGATCCGGTTAAGCCAGCACGCCATGCCAATTGCGCATGCCAAATATACCCTATAAGGAATATTCCCGTCAAGGAATATTTAAAACCAGGCATCTTGTTTGCATGTTGGCGAAGTTGGACCGGCGCCGCGACGCTCGTCGCCGCCCTGCTGTCCCTGCTGATGGCGCCGGTGCTGATCGACAACCTGGGCCTATCCTGGTCGTCGCCGCTCATCGTCGGCCTTCTGGCGCTGTCCGCCGCGCTGACGGCGCTGTTCGTCTTCATCGAGCGCCGCGCGAAGGAGCCGATCATTCCGCTGCGGCTGTTCCGGCACCGTTCGGTCGTCGTGCTGTCCTGCATCGTGCTCATCCTCATGCTCGGCATTATGGGCGGCATCGCCACGTTCCCGTTTTTCGCGCAGAACGTCATGGGGCTGACGCCGACGGCGGCCGGCTACCTGATGCTCGCGTTCATGGCCGGCGCGATTCCGTCCAGCATCGCGAACGGCTTCCTGATCACGAAAGTGCCGTACCGCAATTTGTTCATCGCCTGCTTCACGCTGCCGATCGTCGGCTTCTACTTGCTGACGCGCATCGGCCTCGACACGAGCGTCCTCTATGTCATCGTCACGTTCTTCATCCTCGGCCTCGGCATCGGCGTCCTGTTCGGCAGCGACAACCTGATCGTCCAGGAGTCCGTCGACAAGGCCGACAGCGGCGCCGCCCTCGGCACCGTGCAGCTGTTCCAGTCGCTCGGGGCGACGATCGGCCTCAGCGTCTTCGGCAGCCTGCTGGCCCGCCACATCAACCAAGGCGTATCTGGGATAGCCGACCGGCTACCGGCGGGCACGGCGAACACCATCGCGACCGGCGGCATTCCGAAAGGGCTCCCGCACGACCTGCTGATCAAGGTGCAAACCGTGTTCGCGGACGCGTTCCAAGGCATTTTCGGCATCTCGTTCGTCTTCGTCATCGCGGCGTTCGCCGTCTGCTGGTTCCTGAAGAAGGAAGTGCTGCGCAAGCGCGAGGAAACGCCGGGAACCGAGACGGTCGGGGCGACGGCGGCTTCCGCGGAATAAGCGGATGGGCTGCCGGACGGTTCCGGCGCGGCCGCGGCGCGGAGCGGTCGTTCGCATGGGGCGAAGCGCCCTTGACACCTCGCCGCTTTCCCGCTAGAGTTAGGGCTAACCATCACCAAAAACAGATACGCGACAGCTATGAACGGAAAGAGTACCCGCGACCATCGATGGTCCCAGCGAGCCGGCGGACGGTGCAAGGTCCGGCACGATCGAGCGCGGCGAATGGCTCCGTTCGCTTCAATCCGAACGCCGTTTCCGCGAAACGGCAAGTAGGCGTTGACGGCAGGTCCCTCCGTTATCCCGGGACGCATGTTAGTCGTTTTGACATGCGAGAGTCGCGGCGCGCTTGCGCCGAATTCGGGTGGTACCGCGGAGTCCAACACTTCGTCCCTTTGGGGACGGGGTGTTTTTTGTTTTGAAACGCGATGATATCGACCGGGGAGGAATGAACGTGAACCGAATCATTTCGGGCATCAAACCGAGCGGGGAGCTCAATATCGGCGGCTACGGCGGCGCGCTGCATCAGTTTCTCAAGCTGCAGGACGACTGCGAGTGCTATTTCTTCGTGCCGGATCTGCACGCCGTTACCGTGTACCAGGATCCGCGTCTGCTGCTGCGCCGCTCCAAGGAGATCGCCGCGTATTACGTCGCGGCCGGCGTCGATCCGAAGAAAGCCGCCATCTTCATGCAGTCGCAGGTGCCGGCGCATGCCGAGCTGAGCTGGCTGCTGGAGACGCAGGCGCATTTTGGCGAGCTCGGGCGGATGACGCAGTTCAAGGACAAGTCGCACGGGAAGGACGCCGTCAGCTCGGCCTTGTTCACCTATCCGGTGCTGATGGCCGCGGACATCCTGCTGTACCGGGCGACGCACGTGCCCGTCGGCGACGACCAGAAGCAGCATCTGGAGCTGACGCGCGACCTCGCCGAGCGGTTCAACAACCGGTTCGCGCCGGTGTTCGCCGTGCCCGAGCCGGTCATCCCGGAGATCGGCTCGCGCATCATGGGCCTCGACGATCCGTCCAAGAAGATGAGCAAGAGCAACCCGAATCCGAACGGCTGCGTGCTGCTGCAGGACGACCCGGACCTGATCCGCAAAAAATTCGCCAAGGCCGTCACCGATTCCGAAGGCGAGGTGCGCTACGACTGGGAGCGGAAGCCGGAGATCAGCAACCTGATCGAGATCTACGCGGTGTTCGCCGGCGTCGGCGTTCCGGAGATCGAGCGCCGCTTCGCCGGCGTCGGCTACGGGGCGTTCAAGCGCGAAATCGCGGAAGCGGTCATCGCCAAGCTGGCGCCGATCCAGCGGCGGTTCGCCGACATCGTCGATTCCGAGGAGCTGCCGGCGATGCTGCGGGACGGCGCGGAGCGGGCTGCGGCGACCGCGAACGCGACGCTTCGGAAGGCGAAGCAGGCGATGGGACTGCTCGCGTTCGGATAAGCGGCGAGGCTCGACGAGCTTCATGATCGATCTGAACGGCATAGCTTCAGGAGCGCTTCGGAAGGCGATTGCTCCCTTCGCTGACTGGTTTTGTCAGCCAGCGTTCGGTATGATGGAGGCAAGTCCAAGAGAACAGGATGTGTGGATATGAGCAAATTCGGCTTATCCGGCAAAATGATCGCGCAGCCCGGCAAACGCGACGAGCTGGCCGCGATTCTGATGGAGGCGGCCGCCGGCATGGATGCCGTTCCCGACTGCCAAATCTACGTCGTCAGCCTGCTGCCCGACGAACCGGACGCGATCTGGATTACCGAGGTGTGGGACAATGCCGAGGCGCACCGCGCCTCGCTCGCCCTCGAGGAGACGCAGGCGATGATCGCGCGCGCCAAGCCGCTCATCGCGGGCTTCGATCAGCAGGTGAAGCACGTGCCGCTCGGCGGCAAAGGCATGCGCGCGTAGCGGCCGCCTCGCCCTGCATTTGAAACGCCAAAAACCGCCCTGCCTCCGAACGGAGGCAGGGCGGTTTTTCATGCGATCATGAAGACCGCTTACTTGGACTGCGTCAAATCCTTCACCGCTTCGTCCATGATTTGCTCGCCGGCGATCCTACGGAATAGAGCCAGCTGCTCGTGCTCGGAATTTCGAACACATGTCCGTTCTTCACGGCCGGAATGCCCTGCCATACCGGATCCTTGAGCGAATCCTCGCCCGCGTTCTTGTCGCTGTTCACGAGGAAGACGTAATCCGCGTTCAGCGTCGCGAGCTTCTCGAGGGAGATCGGGTTCCACACGGCTTTGGATCCCTCCGGTAGGTCGCTGAGGAGATTCGGCGGCTTCAACCCGAGATCCTTGTAAAGCATCGCGCCGCTCGATCGCGTCTCGTCGACGAGGTAGAAGTTCTTGGACACGAGCCACAGCACCGCCGCCGTCTTGCCGCCGATAACCGCGGACAGCTTCGCTTGGCTTCCGCCGCTTTCGCGTCGTAATCCTGAAGCGCCTTGGCCGCTTCGTCCTGCTTGCCGAGGAGATCGCCGATCGTCGTCAGCGCCGCGCGCCAGTCCTTGTTGACTTTATCCCCGAGCACGTAGGTCGGCGCGATCTTCGCGTGCTGCTCGTAAAGCCCTTTCTGCACCGCCGACTCCGAGCCGATGATGATGAGGTCCGGCGAGAAGCTGAGCACGGATTCGACCGGCAGATCGTAGGCGATCGTCGGCACGTCCTTCAGCTGCGGCGCCAATCATCCTGAGTGCCGTTCGCGACGGACCACTGCGCGACGGGCTTCTCGCCCAGCGTCACGACCGGATCCTCCAAATACGACGCGAGAATGCGCCGCGGATGCGCCGGAATCGTCACTTGATGCCCCATGCCGTCCGTGACCGTCCGCTCCGGCGCCGCTTCGCCGCCCGCGTTCGCGCTATCGTTGGCGCCGCCGTTCGATTGCCCGGCGTTCGCGCCGTTGTTCGCTTGATTGCCGGCGTTAGCCCCGCCGTTGTTGCCGTTGTTGCCGTTGCCGCATGCCGACAAAACCAGCATGACCGCCAGCAAGCCGGCGAGAAGAACTCCCAATTTCCACCGTTCGAGCGTTGCGGATATTCGATGTTGCCCTCCCGGTTGATGGACAAAGTCCTTTTCTAAATAATAATGAATCTCATTATCAAATTTAGGGGGCAACTATTGAGAGCGGCGCGTTCCGGAAGGCACTTGCCTCCCGCGAACGCGCCGCTGCCGTTCGGACGATGCGCCTTCAGCGAAGGCCCGCGATCGGGAGCAGCGCGCGCAGCGCCGCGGTGATCTCGGCCCCCCGCTCCGGTTCCATGTGGAACTGCGCCGGCGTGTTCTGGAAGAGCGCGATCTCCCATCGGCCTTCCCGCTTCGCCGCGGTCAGCGCATGCTGCGCATTCAGCTTCGGGTCGATGTCGGCCGCGCCGTCCGCCACGAGACCGGAATAGGCGCGAAGGACGGCGGCGTCCGGGGCGATCAGCTTGACGGATGCCACGATGACGCAGTATCGGGGCGTCTTGTGATGCGCGAAGATCGGCGCCAGGTGCGCGAGAATGCCGGCTCTGCCCGACGCCTCGCTGCCGTCGAAACCGATGAGCTCGCCGTCCTCCGCGAACGGAGCCGCCATCGCTTCCGCGCTGCGATCGTTCCAGCCCGCGAGCATCGCCGCGTACAAGCGAACGATTTCGAGCTCGTCCGGCCGCGGCGTTCGGTCATGCGCGGCGCGGCTCTCCGCATATTGTTGAAGGACGTAATCGAATGACGATGCGGACATTTACCTTCCCTCCCGGACTCCATGCGGATTTTGTGTTACGCTGTTCATAACGATTGTAACAAGGAGAGCCGACTATGCCAAATGCAACCTCGCCTCGTCCGCCGGACGAGAAACCGCGCCGGATCCTCTTCACCGGAGGCGGATCGGCGGGACACGTGACCGTCAACCTGGCGCTGATCCCGCTTCTGCAGGACCAAGGCTGGGACGCCGCCTACATGGGTTCCAGCGGCGGCATCGAGAAGCAGCTGATCGCCCGGCTGCGCGATGTCGACTATTATCCGATTTCGACGGGCAAGCTGCGCCGCTACCTCGACGTGCAGAACGTCAAGGACCCGTTCCGCGTCGTGAAAGGCGTGTTTCAGGCGTACCGGACGATCCGGAAGCTGCGCCCCGACGTCGTCTTCTCCAAGGGCGGGTTCGTCTCCGTTCCCGTCGTGCTCGGCGCCTGGCTGAACCGCGTGCCGGTCATCATCCACGAATCCGATCTGACGCCGGGCCTCGCCAACCGGATCGCCAACCCGTTCGCCCGGAAAGTATGCGTCACGTTCGGCGAGACCGCCGCCCATATCAAAGGAGGCAAAGCGGTTCACGTCGGGCCGATCGTCCGCCGCGAGCTGCTGCGCGGCAGCGCCGTGAAGGGGCTGCAGTGGAGCAGGCTGCTTCCCGGCAAGCCGGTGCTGCTCGTCATGGGCGGCAGCCTGGGCTCGAAGCGGATCAACGACGCGATTCGCCGCAACCTGCCGGAGCTCACGAAGACGTTCCAGCTCATCCACCTGTGCGGCAAAGGCGAGCTGGACGACAGATGCGCCAAGGTAAAAGGGTATCGTCAGTACGAGTACGTCCACGACGAGCTGCCCGACCTGCTCGCCTGCTCGGAGCTCGTCGTCTCGCGCGCCGGTTCCAACTCGATCTTCGAATTCCTGGCCCTGCGCAAGCCGATGCTGCTGATCCCGTTGTCCAAGGAGGCAAGCCGCGGCGACCAGATCCTGAACGCGGAGTCGTTCCGCAAAGCCGGCTTCTGCGAAGTGCTGCAGGAGGAAGAACTGACGGACGAAGCGTTCCTTGCCGCCCTCGGCCGGCTGTACGCCGAACGCGACGCCGTCCGCGCGCGCATGCGGCAGCGCGATGCCGGGGACCCCGCGGGCAGCATCGCCGCGCTCATCGCGTCGACGAGCCGGCGCTAACGACCGGGCCCGCGCCAAGACCGGGCGGGAGCAGCGCCGCATCCAAGGATCCGCCGTTTCCGCCTCTCGGGACGGCGGCTTTTTTCGCTCCCGGCGTCCGTCGGCCCCCGTTCCGTCTCGCCGGCGTGCGGCGCGCAAGCCGGACGAGCCGCGCAACATTTTTGCCGGATTGGAAACGGAACCCGTTTACAGCTCTCGGCGGTCTATGGTAATGTGGTGTTGAACTTTATTGCGTAGAAGCGTCTACGTGCGAAAACTTGCGAGGAGTGCATCAGATGGCAGATTTGGCTGAACTGAGAGCGAACATCGACGAAATCGACCGGCAGATGATCGCCTTGCTGGCAGACCGTTTCAAATTTACCGAAGAGGTCGGCGTCTATAAAGAGCGGCACGGCCTGAACGCCCAGGACCCCGACCGCGAAGCGCAGCAGTTTCGGAAGCTCGCGACGTACGCGGAGCAGTGCGGTCTCAATCCGGCGTACGCGGAGAGCGTTTACCGGCATATCATGGATCTCGTCATCGCGCGCCACGTGGAGCTGCGGACGATCAAGAAGTAACGCATCGCCGCGGCGCGGACGACGCGGGCCGTTTCCGAACCTGTTCGGAGGCGGCTTTTTTCATGCCTTGGCAAGCGCCCCGACGAATTGTTGAAAGCGCCGTCATGGTGTATTCTAGTGGCAACGCGACGCGGCGAGCCCTCGCCGCATCCCGCAAGGAGGTCCTGCCGCGCATGAAGCTGACCATCACGTACGAGCACGACGTGCCCATCAACGCGTTCCGCTGGACGCCGCAGGCATACCGGCAGCCGCTCCATGCCCATGCCAGCCTGGAGATCGGGCTTTGCCTGTCGGGCACGGGACGGTTTTATTTCGGGCGCAAGGCGTACCGGGTGAACCGGGGAGACGTATTCCTCGTCAACAACGAGGAGCTGCATATCGCCCAATCCGACCCGGACGACCCGAGCCGCTTCCTCTTCCTGAATTTCGACGGCGCCCTGCTCCTGGCCGAAGACCCCGGCCTGCTGCTGCCGTTCGCCTACCGCTCGTCCCGCTTCCATAACCTGATCCCCGCGGGATCCGCGCTCGCGGAGGCTGTCACCCCGTGGATGCTGGCGGTCGAGCGGGAGCTGCGTGACCGCGAGCCCGGCTGCCTGGCGATGGCCAAGAGCGCCCTGATCCAGCTGTGCGGCCTGCTGCTGCGCCACTATACCCGCGAGCTGTCCGCCGAGCAGCAGCTGTCCGCCGCGCGGTCGGCGAACCAGACGAAGGCGCTCGCGCAGCTGGTCGAGCAGCGCTACCGCGAGCCGATCGGCCTGCGCGACGTGGCGGAGGAGCTCGGCATCAGCATGTCCCGCGCGAGCCGCGTGTTCCGCGAGACCACGGGCCGGCGCTTCGCCGATTACGTCGCGCTGCTGCGCGTGCAGGAAGCCAAGCGGCTGCTCGCCGGCAGCGACCGGCAAGTCGCGCATATCGGCTTCGATTGCGGCTTCCAGAGCCTCGCGACGTTTTACCGCGCCTTCAAGGACGCGACGGGCCTATCGCCGGTCCAGTTCCGCCAGACGTTCGGCCTCGGCGCGCCGGATGCCGCTCCCGCGCGCGCAAATAGTGAGAAGTCCGCGCCGCCTTCCTGAGAAGAACGCCGTCCGCCCATCCCGTACAATGAAAGCATCACGGACAAGAGAGGACGGTCGAAAACATGGCAGGTTGGGATACGCTTCAAGCGCTGGTGAAGGAAGAAGTGAAGCAGCGCGGGGAGGAAGGCTGCGACGTCGCGGGATTCGCGGAGCGCGCGGAAGCGGCGGGCGCGGACGAGGCGGAGCTGATGCAGCTGTACCGGGAGCTGGCGGCGCTGCCGGTCGCGGCGGATTTCCCGTACGACGAGCCGTCGGAGCTCGAGGAGATTCGGGCGAAGCGCCCGAAGGCGGCGGCCCCGGTCGCTTCGCCGACGCATACCGACGCGGAATGGCTGGATAAATTCCAAGGCGCGTGGCTTGGACGCGCCGCGGGCTGCGCGCTCGGCAAGCCGCTGGAATCATGGCCGTTCATGAACGGCTCCGGCGGACGGTCGGGCACCGCGAACGTGAAGCTCTGGTTCGAAGGCGCGGACGCATGGCCGATCGCCGGCTACACGCCGCTGGAGTCGGACGCCGCGCGGCGGTACCCGGACCTCCATATCGCCCAGTGGTGCAAGGCGAGCACGCGCGAGAACATCCGCTTCATGGAAACCGACGACGACATCCGCTACACCGTGCTCGGCCTCGTCATGCTGGAGGAACGCGGCCTCGGCTTCGACTCCTGGGACGTCGGCAAGCTGTGGCACGAGCGGCTCAGCTACGCCCAGGTCTGCACCGCCGAAACCCAGGCGTACCTGAATTTCGCGCAAATCACGTCGCACGTGCGCGGCGGCGAACGCGAAGGGCTGACGCCGGAAGCCAAGGACTGGGTCCGCACGCATCTGAACCCGTACCGGGAATGGATCGGCGCCCAAATCCGCGTCGACGGCTACGCCTACGGCGCGGCGGGGAACCCGGGGTTGGCCGCGGAGCTGGCCTGGCGGGACGCGTCGTTCTCCCACGTCAAGAACGGCATCTACGGCGCCATGTTCTGCGCCGCCATGATCGCCGCCGCGTTCGCGGAGACCGACGTCCGCCGCATCGTCGAGATCGGCCTCGAAGCGATTCCGGCGAGCAGCCGGCTGGCCGCCGACATCAAGCACGCGGTCGCCATCGCCGACGGGACGGACGACCAGGTCGAGCTGACCCGGCGCATCTGGGACGCGTTCTGCCACTACCACCCCGTGCACACCAACAACAACGCGGCGTTGTGCGCGGCGGCGCTCATCCACTCCGGCGGCGACTTCGAGAAGGGGATCGCGACCGCGGTGCTCGGCGGCTGGGACACGGACTGCAACGGCGCGACCGTCGGCTCCGTCCTCGGGGCGATGCTCGGGAGCGACGCCCTGCCGGCCTCGTGGACCGCGCCGCTGAACGACCGGCTGTACGCCGCCGTGAACGGCTTCCATCCGATCGCGATCTCGGCGTGCGCGCGCCGCAGCTACGAGACGTTCCGCAAGCTGCAGGCCGCGTCGGCCGCGAACGTCTGAACCGCAAACAGGGCCGTCATCCCGCGATGACGGCCCTGCTTGTCGTATTCGATCGATCGTGATGCGCGCCCCTCGCCGAAACGGCGATGCGCCCGGCTGCTCCAGGCTCGGCTGCCCTTGCGCTTGCGCCCGGCTATGCGCCCGGCTTGGCTTCCGGCTTCACGTCCGCGGACGGCTTGCCGCCCTTCTCCTTGATCATGCGGTTCTTGCAGGCTTCGCGGATTTCGTCGTGCAGCTGCTTCGCGGTTTTGCCCTCGGTCGAAATGCCGAGCCGCTTGGCCGTGTCCTGCAAACGGGCCAGGCGCTGCGCCTTCTTCGCCGCGATGAACTTGTCCCATTTGGCCGGATTCGCGTCCTTGGCCGCCTTCAATTCTTTCTTCAGTTGCTCGGCCGTCTTGCCTTCCGTGGAAATGCCGAAATATTGCGCGGCTTCCTTCATGAATTCCAGCTTGCGGGCTTCGCGCTCGCCGTGCTTATGGCCATGGCCGTGACCGCCGCCGAAGCGCCAGTGGTCGCGTTCCTGCTCGTGCTGCGCCTGCAGCTGTTCCGACGGCGGCGTCGCCGCCTGCGCGTATACGGACGTCGCGGCCAGCAGCAGCGCCGCCGTGCCGAGCGCAGCGATTTGCTTGCGCCAGGATGGTGTTTTCATCTCAAGTCAGCTCCCTTCGCGGGCCATGGTTCGACCCATTCTGTGGTAGCTTGTCCATCGGCGAACGCTTTTATCCAACAAAACCCAATTTATTTCGACGCTGCATCGCGGTTTCGTCCTACGATTCGAGCCCGGCCAGCTCGGCCAGCAGCGCGTCCTTGTCGAAGTGCTCCCCGATGAACACGGCCACGTCGTGCACGTCCCCCTGCGGCGTGATGCGGATGAACTCCGTTTCGCGGTACGCGAATTGGAACAGGAAGCGGCTGTTCGTGTCGCTGAACGTCACGATGCCTTTCGCCCGGTAGACGTCCTGCGGCAGGCGGTTCAGCAGCGCTTCGAACGCGTAGCTGTCGATCGGCCCGGCCAAATAATGCGTCAGCGTCATGACGTGCGCATGCGAGTCATGCGCGTGCGCCTCATGGACGTGTGACTCGTGCGCGTGCTCGTGCCCGTGCCCATGCCCATGATCGTGCTCGCCGTGCCGGCAGTCCGCCCCGCATACGTGGCTGCCGGCCGCCTCCGCCCGGCCGGCTCCCGCGGCGGCCTCCGGACGCGGCTTCGGATCCGCGCCGTCCGCGAGGTCGAAGATCGCGAGGTCGATCGCGCTGCGGACCGTGACCGTGAGCGGCGCGTACGCATTAAGCCCGCGCACGAGCTGCTGCGCCTCGACGAGCTCCTCCGGCGCCAGCTTGTCCGCCTTGTTCACGATCAGGTCCGTCGCGCAGCGGATCTGCTCCTGCATCAGCTTGAACGTGCGCCCGCCGCGCTTGCCGCGCGCGAGCAGTTCCGGCCCGTCGACGACGGTCGCGATCGTGCGCAAGTCGATGCGCAGGAGCAGCGCCGCTTCCGTCACGGCGTCGATGATCTCCATCGGATTCGCCGCCCCGGTCGATTCGATGAGCACCACGTCCGGCGCGTGCTCGTCGATCAGCGTCTTCAGCTCGAGGCTTAAGTCGCCGCGGATCGTGCAGCAGATGCAGCCCCCGAGCATTTCGGCCATCGGCACCTCGCCGCCGAGCAGCTGCCCGTCCAGATTGACGTCGCCGAGCTCGTTCATGACGACCGCGACGTTGATGTCCTGCGCTTTATAGTAATCGACGACCTGGTTGAGGAGCGTCGTTTTGCCGCTGCCGAGAAAGCCGGACAGCAGGTGCACGGTGACCGCGCGCCCTTGCGGCCCGTTCGCGGCCCGGTTCGGTCCGCCGTCTGTCGTTGCCATTGCGATTCCTCCCGCCTGTAAGCTGGCCTCATTATACCGCTCCCGCCGCGTTTTTAACAGCTTCGCCGAAATCGGTGTTAATTCCGGGCGCGGCCGCATACAGTTCTGGAATGTGGCGGCGTAACGGCGTTCAATGAATGCCGGCGCGCCGCCTTGACCTGGAAGGAGGACGTGGCCAAATGGAGCAACGTGCAATACCGGTGATCGTCTTGAGCGGCTTTCTGGGCAGCGGCAAAACCACTTTGCTGCTCAGGCTGCTGCGGCATGCCCACGCGAGCGGACTGCGCGCATCCGTTCTCATGAACGAAATCGGCGCCGTCGACGTCGACGGCACGCAGGTGAGCCGCGAATCCGCCTACGCCCTGATGGAGCGCATCACGGAGGGCTGCCTCTGCTGCAGCAAGAAGAGCGAGCTCGCGGGCTGCCTCGAGCGGCTCGCGTTGATGCGGCCGGACGTGATCGTCATGGAACTGACGGGCGTCGCGAATCCCGAGGAAATCGTCGAGGCGATGACCGAGCCCGAAGCGATCGGCAAAGTCGCGCTGCACCGCATCGTGACCGTGCTGGATGCCGAGCATGCGCTTGATTATAACAGCATCTTCTCGGCGGACCGGGAGCTGATCCGCACGCTACGGCGTCAGCTCGAGGTGGCCGACGTCATCGTCGCGAACAAGTTCGACCTGATCTCCGACCGCACCGCCGACAAGGTGCGGTCGCTCGCGCGGGACCGCAACCCGGCCGCCGCGTTCGTCGGCGCGGTGCGCTGCGACTTCGATCCCGCCAACGTGTTCGCGGGCATCGCCCCCGCGGGCGAGCTGCGGCCGCCCGGGATTCCGGCCGCGCGGCCGTCCGGCGCCGGCGTCCGGCCGGCCGGGGCTTCCGCGGCCGGAGGCTCGCCGGCGCGCCTCTCGTTCCGGCCGGCCGGCGGCCCGCCGGCGCCGGCATCGCCGCCGGGAGCGGCCGCGGCGCAGGCGCCGGGCAAAGCGGCCGCCGCCGGCCGCGCGGCGGGCACGGCGGCCGTCGCGAGCCCGGCCGGCTCGTTCGCGCGCATCCGGACGACGGCGATCTATCCCGGCGCCGAGACCGCGGGCATCGGCCGGCGCGAATTCGAGGCGTTCGTCGGCGGCCGCGGCAACGGCTGCCTGCGCGCCAAGGGCTACATGCCGTACGGCAAGGACGGGGCCATGATGCTGTTCCAGCTGGCGGGCAAGCGGATGGAATGGTCGCCGAGCACGTACGACGGCGCGCCGTACTTCGTCATGATCGGCATCGACCTGGACGAAGCCAAGATCCGGCAGGAATGGGAGCGGCTCGCGCGCAAATAACGCGGGTCCGTACCGCGTCACAAGCCCCTTTCGCCGCCCGCTTCCCGTTAGCCCGGCAACGCGCCGCGCCCGTTATCGACATTGCGCCGCGGTTGGCCGCGGTCGCTCCCGGGACCCTTCGCCTATCGTCCAAGGCCAGCCGCCGGCTGGCCTTTTCCCCCATGCCGGGACTGCCGCGCCGAATCAATTGCGCGTACGGGGGAGGAAATCGCGGCCGCGCATGGAACTACTTAAAAAAGCTCACATCCAGCGACGCACGAAGGAAGGTAACGCAAGCCATGCCGGTCAATCTCGCTTATTTTCTGTTTTTCTACGCGTTTTTCTACATGGGCAACGCCGTTTACGGCACGTTCATCCCGCTGTACTTCCAGCACGTCGGCTTCACGCAATCGCAAATCGGCACGCTGCTCGGCCTCGGCCCGCTCATCGCGATTCTCGCCCAGCCGATCTGGGGCCTGTTCAGCGACCGCGCGAAAACCAAGAACAGCATCCTGCTCCTGCTGCTCGCCTGCACCGGGCTGTCGGTGCTGCTGTACCCGCTGACGAACCAGTTCGCGCTGCTGCTCGCGTTCATCTGCGTGTTCACGTTTTTCCAATCCTCGATCTTCGCGCTCAGCGACGCCGTGACGCTGGAGGCGCTGGACAAGCGGGGACGGGGCAACTTCAGCCTCATCCGGCTCGGCGGCACGGTCGGCTTCGCGATCATGTCGATCCTCTTCGGGATCATCGCCGATAAGCGGATCGATCTTCTGTTCGGCGTTTATGCCGCGATCATCGCGATCTGCTTCCTCCTCGCGCTGCGGTTCCCCACGATCGAAGGGCATCAGGCCGGGAGCAAAAAAATGTCGGTCCGGGTGCTGTTCAAAAACCGCAAGCTGATGCTCTACATCGGCGCGAACTTCGTCTTCCAGGTCACACTGGGCTATTACTACGCGTTCTTCCCGCTCTACTTCAAGGAAATGGGCGGCGACAGCGCCTGGCTCGGCTGGTCGATGGTCATCTCGTCCCTCAGCGAAGTGCCGTTCCTGCTGCTCTCGAGCCGCATCTTCCAGCGGATCCGGACATGGCATATCCTGCTCGGCGCCGGCGCGGCCGCGGCGCTGCGGTGGTACCTGTTCTCGGCGATCCACGATCCGTTCTGGCTGCTGCCGTCCCAAGCGCTGCACGGCCTGATCTTCATCGTGCTGACCGTGACGCTGGCGAACGTCATCAACAAGGAAGTGCCAAGCGAGCTGAAGGCCAGCGGACAGACGCTGAACGGACTGCTGACCCTCGGCGTCGCGCGCATCATCGGCAGCCTGGTCGGCGGCGTGGCGAGCGAGGCGTATGGCATGCGCAGCGTGTTCCTGTACAATTCGGTGCTCGCCGTCGTCTGCATTATCGTGTTCGCGATCGTCTTCACGGTGCAGCAAAACAAAGAGGCCGCCCTGCTGAAGCGCGGCGTCAAGGCGGGCAGTTGAGGCAGGCGGTCGAGGCAGCGGCTGAAGCAGCCCGCTAAGGCAAGCAGCAGGCAAACTTGCCAAGCTGGCCAAGCCGCGCCCGACGCGCTGTCCGAGCAGCGCGCCCGCCGGGCGTCGCCGTCCGGGCGTGCCCCGCCTAATCCGCCACCAGGCTTAACCCGTCAATAAACGCCAAAAACCTCCGTGCCCCGTTAGGGCGTCCGGAGGTTTTTTGAATGACAACCGCTTGCTTCCGCGCATGCCTTAGCCTCTCAGCCGGCGGTAAAGGACGTACGAATACGCGACCGGAACGAGCGACGTCGCGAGGATGGCCGCCAGGAACAGGACGATCGGCGCCGTCCCTTCGAAGAACGCGGCGACGAGCGCGACGAGGCCGCCGAGCATCATGAGCGGCCCGCCGATCCGATGGGTCTTCCGCCACACTTCCTCGTTCGCGAGCGTCCACGGCGTGCGGATGCCGAACATGTAATTGTGCCGCACCTGCGTCACGTAATTGCCCATGACGGCGAACAGCAAGCCGACGGCCGCGAGGACGATCTTGCGCATGTCGACGTCGTAGCCGAGGTTGTAGGCGACCATCGCCCACCCCGCCGCGCCGAGCAGCAGCGTAATGCCGAAGCGGCTCGCCTCGAACGCCTTGCCGAAGCTTTGGAAGTTCGCCCGCTTCGGATCGAGGCTCCGCCGGATGCGCAGCAACAGCGGCACGAAGCCGAGCAGCGCCAGCACGAGGATGGCCGCGCCTTTGCCCATCGTGCCGTTCACTTCGTTGCCCGGCCCGAAATGCGTCGCCATCGTGTCCGGAAGCCGGTTATACAGCAGCAGCGCGCCGACCGCCGGCGACAGCCCGATCAGCAAATACAGCGCTTCGCGTTTATTTCTCATCGTCATGCCCCTTCCCTTCTTTCCCCAGTATGCCGAACATCCATCCGATCACGTCCTCCACGACGGTCGTATGCAGCGAATAAATGATGTTCTGGCCCTGCCGTTCGTCCAGCACGAGAGCCGCCTGCTTCAACAGATTCAGATGGTGCGAAATGCTGGGCTTGCTGATATGGAAATGGCCGGCCACCTCGCCGGCGCTCATGCTCCGGTCCCGCAGCAGCCGCAGGATTTGCCGCCGGGTCGGGTCGGCCAGCGCCTTGAACGCGTCGTTCAACGGATCGTCCTCCTTCGCGCTTCCTCGCTCGCGCGCGCTTCCAAGCCAAGCGCTTTAATTAAAAATTTAGAACATTATCTAAATATCTAATACCATAGTACCGCCCGCCGGCCGCCGCTGTCAACGGGCATTCGCCCGAACCGGAAGCGGGCGAGCCCGGCGCGCAGTCGGCAAACGCCAAAGAACCGCAGCCCCGTCCGGCGACGGAACTGCGGCCCTTGGCCCCGGCTTAGAAGCCGAAATACGTCTTCGCGTTCGCGTAGCTGACGCCCTGCACGAGCTCCCGCAGCAGCTCGGGATCGTCCGGCGCTTCGCCTTGCTCGACCCACTCGCCGACCAAGTTGCAGAAGATGCGGCGGAAATATTCGTGCCGCGTGTAGGACAGGAAGCTTCGCGAGTCCGTCAGCATGCCGACGAAGCGCGGCAGCAGCCCCATGTTGCCGAGCGACCGCAGCTGCGCCAGCATCCCGTCCTTCGTGTCGTTGAACCACCAGGCGGAGCCGAGCTGGATTTTGCCGGGGATGCCGCCGCCCTGGAAGCTGCCGATGAGCGCCGCCAGCACGTCGTTGTCCGTCGGGTTGATGGAATACAGAATCGTGCGGGGCAGCCGGTCGTGCTCGTCCAGCCGGTCGAGCAGGCGCGCGAGCGGCACCGCCACCGCGCCGTCGCCGATGGAATCGAAGCCCGTGTCCGGCCCGAGCTCCGCGAACCGGCGCGCATTGTTGTTGCGGTGCGCGTTGATGTGGTACTGCATCGCCCAGCCGAGCTCCGCGTAAAGCCGGCCTAGGAACAGCAGCGTGTACGTCTTGTACTTCCGCTCTTCCTCCGGCGTCACCCCGCCGCCGCTCAGCGCCTTCTCGTAGATCAGCGCCGCTTCCTCGTGCGTCGTCTCGGCCCACGGCACGTAATCGAGCGCATGGTCGGACACGCGGCCGCCGACGGCATGGAAGTACCGCGCCCGCGACTCCAGCGCGTGCAGCAGATCGTCGTAGGACGACAGCTTGCGCCCCGCCGCCTCGCCGAGCTTCTCGAGGTAGCCGAGGAACGCCGGGCGGTTGATCTCGAGCGCCTTGTCCGGGCGGAAGGAAGGCAGCACGCGGAAGCCGAGCTCCGGCGCCTGCGCCGCGAGCAGGACGTGATGCTCCAGCGAATCCGCCGGATCGTCCGTCGTGCAGATGACCTCGACGCCCGCGCCGCGGATGAGATCCTGCACGGAGAAGCCGCCGCCCCGCAGCTTGGCGTTCGCCTTCTCCCAGATGACCGGGGCGTTCCGTTCGTTGATCAGCTCGTCGATGCCGAACAGGCGCCGCAGCTCCAGATGCGACCAATGGTACAGCGGATTGCCGAGCGTCATCGGCACGGTGCGGGCATAAGCCAGGAACCGGTCGTAATCGCCGACGCCTTCGCCGCCGGTGATGTATTTCTCCTCCACGCCGTTCGCGCGCATCGCCCGCCATTTGTAATGGTCGCCGTAGAGCCAGACCTCCGTCAGGTTGTCGTAGCGGCGGTTCTCGTAGATCTCCTGCTGGCTCAGGTGGCAGTGGTAATCGATGATCGGCATGGCGGCCGCGTAGTCGCGGTACAGCCGTTTGGCGGTTTCGGTTTGCAGCAAAAAGTCATCGTCCATAAACGCTTTCATAAACAGGCGGACACCGTCCTTTATGAGGGATTCCCTTCCAGCATAGCGCAACATTTGCGCGGAAGCGCGGCTTTTCTTGCCGAATCCGTTCCGCTTTCGCTTATCTTGCGCTACAATCGAGTTAACCAGATCGGAGGCGGAGCCATGAAGCTCATCCCGGACAAGCCGTTCACGTACGGCGACGAAGACGGCGACTTCTACATCCAGCAGGTTCGCCGGACGAAGCCGTTCGGGCGGACGAATCACGATCATCCCACGTATGAAATCTATTATTTGGCCGCGGGCGAACGGGTCCACTTCCTCGACCGGCGGACCGTCCGGCTGACGGCCGGCGACCTTGTGCTCGTCAACAAGCACGTCGTCCATAACGCGTCGGATCTCGGCCCGCCGGAGCATGAGCGGATCGTCGTCAATTTCAGCGACGCCTTCCTCGGCGCGGGCCACCCGCTTCACGATCCGCTGCTGCTCGCGCCGTTCGCGCGGCAGGCCGCCGTGCTGCGGCTGGGCGCGCAGGAACGCGCCTTCGCGGAGCAGCTGTTCGCCAAAATGGTCGCGGAAGCCGCGCACGAACGCCCCGGCCGCGAGGTGTACCTCCGGCTGCTGCTCGCCGAGCTGCTGCTGCTCGCCGCCCGGCATCCCGCGGACGAGCCGAAGGACGTGGCCGCCGCGCAAAGCCCGCTCCAGCGGAAGATCGCCGAGGTCGTCGCGCACGTGAACGCCAGCTACGAGACGAAGCTGACGCTCGCCGGGCTCGCCGGGCGGTTCTTCGTCAGCCCGTATTACCTGAGCCGGTCCTTCCGGGCGGTGACCGGCTTCACGCTCATCGAATACGTGAACCTGACGCGCATCCGCGAAGCCCGGCGGCTCCTTCGGGAGACGGACCTCAAAATCATCGCGGTCGCCGAGCGGACCGGCTTCGATAGCGCCGGCCATTTCGACCGCGTGTTCAAGAAGCTGACGGGCACGACGCCGCACCTGTACCGGAAGCTGAACCGGCTGTAGGCCGAAGGGGCATCGGCAAGGGAGCGGCGCGGTTCATTGATGTCAGATTAGATGACATTGGAACTAGCCAAGGGGAACGGATTGCGCTATACTGCTTACAAAAGCCAATCGAAAACGAGGTGCGTCTCCCGTGAATCCGCGTCTGCTCGTCATCGTCAGCCTCTTCTTCATCGGCTACGGCATCATCGATATCCTGTTCGTAAACTCCCTGCTCGGCGTCCTGCTCCTGCTGGTCGGCGCCTGGATGAACTTCGGTGCCTACAAGAAGCGCAAGGCCGCCCGGGCGGCGAAGGAATAACGCCGCGCCAGCGAGCGCGAATAAAGAAGCAGCCTCCGTCATCGGGGGCTGCTTCTTTCGGCTTCGGCGCGCGTCTCGCTCCGCCCGTCCGCGCGCCGTTATTGCAGCAGCCGCAGCATCTGCACGACCGGCCGCCCGTCGCCGGACAACCGGATTTCCCGGCTGCGCAGCTGGGACGAGCCGTCGCCGTCGAGGAAGATGCCGCCCGCGAGCCGGCCCGCTCCGACGGTCTCGACGATCGCGGAGCGGAACTCGGCCAGCGTGCCCTTCGTCGTGCTGACGACGAGGTACAGCGTGCCGGCGTCGTCGTACACCGCCGCCGAACGAAGCCGGGCGTCGTCGATATTCGGCGCCCGCTCGGCCTCCGCCCGCGCCCGCCATTCGCCGTCCCGGCCCAGGCTCATGCCGATGCCGCCCTGGGCCCAGAAGCGGGAGCGGTCGCTGACGCGAAGCTCCGCCATGCGGCCGACGGTCTGCACGCTCAGCCGATCGGCCGCGCCGTCCCAGACGAGCGTGCCGCGGGCGTATTTGGCGTTGACGTCGCCCGCGCCGTAGCTGCCCGGCGCCGCGTTGACGGGCACGCCGTCGGCGACCGCGATGCTGAGCAGCGCCTCCTCGTAGAAGAACCCGCCGTTCACGCCGTAATACGGGCCGGCCGCCACGTTGGCATGGACCGCGGCCGGGCGGACGTTGCCCGGCCGCGTCGCCATGTAATGCAGCGCCATGCCGTTCGAGGCGGCCGCCTCGCCGTAAGCATAGCCGCGCGGCATGTTCGTTTCGTCGTCCTTCGGCTGCCCGCCGAACGGGGCGATGAACAGGAACAGCGCGGCCCCGAGCAGGAAAGCAAGCGCCAGTCCGCCGCAGAGCAGCGGCAGAAGCAGCGCTTGGCGATTCTTGCGGGCGGGCTCGAGGCCCTGGCCGCTGCCGGTGCCGGCGCCGGTCGTCCCATCACGGAGGCCGTCGTTCATGCCATCCGCTTAAACCGGCGCCGACAAATGCCAGCACACGCCCGCGGGATCGATCAGGTGCAGCTCGCGCTTGCCCCACGGATACGCCTGCGGCGCCTTCGCCCGCATCGGATAGTCCCCGCTCCGCTGCAGCCCGTCGATGCGCGCCCACCACGCGTCCAGATCGTCGACCGCCAGCTCCAGCATGTAATTCTCTTGAAACGCCTGATCATGAAAGTTCTGCAGGAAAAACTCCTGGTCCCCGATCCGGTAGACGGCGAGCGATTCGTCGCCGTACCGCTTCTCGAAGCCCAGCGCCTCGAAGAAGCGCTGCGCGAGCCCGAAGTCGGCGCCCGACGGCACGAACGGCCGCAGCTTGAACGCGCTCACGGCGCCACCTCCTCGCGGGACGCCCACAAACCGGCGAACCAGTCGAACGACAGCTCGCCCGAAATCTCGTGGTCGCCCTCGAAGCGGTCGTACGCGAGGGCCGGACCGGCGCCCAGCAGCGCGTACGCCGCCTTCAGCTTGCCGTGCGCCTCGTCGACGGCGCGCAGCGGGAAGATCGGATCCCGCGAGCCCGCTTCGATCAAGAGCGGCCGCGGCGCGATCAGCGCGAGCAAGTCGGGCATCTCCGCGAGCCGCGCCAGCCCCGGCACGAAATTATCGATGCAGTGCGGGATGGCCAGGATGCTTGCTTGAAACGTATTGGCGTAGCCGCTGACGACGACGGCTCCGAACCGCTCGTCGATCGCCGCCGCGAACGAAGCGACCAGTCCGCCGCCGGAGATGCCCATGGCGCCGATCCGCGCCGGGTCGACGTCGCCGCGCGCCAAGACGTAGTCCAAGCACCGCAGCGTCTCGTATACGCGATGGCCCGCCATCGTCTGCCCCAGCATGAGCAGGTTCGTGGACAGCCGGTGGCATGAGTCGCCCCGGTCGGCGTCCTCGGCGAGCTTGCGGTCGCCGAAGCCGAGCAGCTCCGGCACGACGACGAGATGGCCGCGGCGGACGAGCTCGACCGCGAAATTCTTCTGGTAGCCGGGATCCCCGGTCTTCGCCGTGCCGTCGGGATTCAGCCCGACGAGGTCGCGGCTCCCGTACCCGTGGCCGTGCAGCGCGATGACCGCCCCCCGCTCCCGGCGATACGCCTTCGGCTTCAGCACGTACATCGGCATCGCGAGATTGCCGTACGTGGCGATGCCGATTCGCTCGCGCGTGTAATCGCCGCAATCCGCGGCTTCAAGCAGGACCGGCGCCGGTTCGCGCCGGTTCGCCGGCTCGGCCAGCAGCTCCGCGAACTTGGCGCGCAGCCGCGCCTGCCACCCCCGCCACTCCTCCGTCGTCCGGGCCTCGAATGCCTCGGCCGGCCGGACATCGTCCAGCAGTTGCTTCAAATAATCGTCCGGATACCACATGTCCCGTCTCCTCCTCTGCCTTTGAAAACGCTGTAACGCGCTCAGAACCTTGTTCGCCTCCGGCCGCCGATCTCCTTCCGTGCCGCAAAATAAAACGACCCGTCCCGGACGCATTGCGCGCGCCGGAACGGGCCGTGATGATTCCACCCTGTTTATCCTATCCTATTTACCGAGCCTATTTGAGACGAGCCTATCCCATCCTATCCGAGCTTACCCGACCCAAAACCCGCTTATTTCACGGTCTTGTTGTACGTGTCGATCTTCTCCGTGATGGCCTTCGCCGCGTCGTCGAGCGCCTTCTTCGGATCCTTCTGGCCGCCGAACGCTTCTTCGATCGCGCCTTCCACCGTTTGGCGCGCTTCCGGGAATACGCCCATGACCGCGCCTTGCGTCGCCGGGATCAGCTTCGTGGCGTGCAGCTGGTCGACGGCCGTTTGGAATTGCGGGTACGCCGCCATGTTGTCCTTGACGATTTGCTCGTCGTACGCCTTCTTCGTGATCGGGAAGTAGCCCGTGTTGATGTGCCATTTCGCTTGCGTGTCCGGCTGCGCCAGGAACTTGATGAACTCCCAAGCGGCTTTTTGCTCTTCGGCCGGCTTGTTGTTCATGATCCACAGGCTCGCGCCGCCGACGACGACGCCGCCTTCCGTCGCGCCGTCCGGCTTCGGCAGGAACGACGTGCCGACTTCGAACTTGCCTTTCGCGCCGTCGACGATGCCGCGCAGCGAGGCCGTGGAATCGAGCGTCATGCCGATTTGGCCCGCCAGGAACGCCTTCTTCGTGTCGTCCGTCTTGCGGCCGAGGTTCAGCGCGACCTTGCTGTCGATCAGATCCTTCCACCAGGACAGCGTCTTCACGCCCGCGTCGCTCGCCACGAGCGATTCGGTCGCCGTGTCCGTGCGGCCGTTGCCGTTATTGACGTATTCCGCCCCTTGGTTCGCGAAGAACTGCTCCATGAACCAGCCGTAGATGGCGAACGAAGCGCCCGTCTTGCCGTCCTTCGTCAGCGCTTTGGCGGCGTTCTTCACTTCTTCGTACGTCTTCGGCGGGTTCTCCGGATCGAGGCCGGCCGCTTTGAACATGTCCTTGTTGTAGTAGAGGATCGGGTTCGACGTGTTGAACGGCATGGAGTACAGCTTGTCGTTGAACGTATAGTAGCCGAGAATGTTCTCTTCCAAGTTCGACACGTCGTAGTTCTCCGCGTCGATGAAGTCTTGGACCGGCGTGATGGCTTTCGAGTCGACCATGAATTTGGAGCCGATTTCGTAGACTTGGATCAGCGACGGGCCCGACTTGGAATCGAGGGACGCTTTCATCTTGTTCAGGCTGTCGTCGTACGTGCCTTGGTAGACGGCTTCGACTTTAATGTCGGGATGCGATGCGTTGAAATCGGACACGAGCTGGTTGACCGCGTCGCCGAGCTCGCCGCTCATGGAATGCCACCACGTAACCTTGATCGGCTCCTTCTGCTGGTTCGCGGACGCGTTGGCGTTCGCGCCGTTCGCCGCGCCGTCCGTGCCGGCCGCGGCGTTCGCGTTCGTTTGGTTCGCGGCGTTCGTCTGGTTGGCCGTATTCGCGTTCGCGTTATTGCCGGCATTGTTGCTGCCGCAGGCGGCCAGCACGGCCATCAGGCCGGCCATTGCCAGCGGTACCCCCGCTTGTTTCCATGCTTTCATTCTCGTTTCTCACTCCCGTAGTTTACTTTTTATATGGATGCACGTCCGAAGACGATTCCCCCGATGAAAGAACGCTTGAGGCCGGTCGGCCTCAGCCTTTGACGGCGCCGGCGGTCAAGCCGCGCACGAGCTGCTTCAAGCCCAGCACGAGCAGCAGCAGCGACGGCAGCAGCACGAGCGTGACGCCCGCGAGCACCAGGTTCCACACGGTGACTTCCTGGAACTGCAGCATGCTGATGCCGATCTGCACCGTCCGCTTCGCGTCGCTGTTCGTGATCAGCAGCGGCCACAGGTACATGTTCCACGCGCCGAGGAAGGCGTAGACCGACAGGGAGGCCAGCGCCGGACGCGACAGCGGCAGCACGACGATCAGAAAATGCCGGACGTGGCCGCAGCCGTCGATCCGCGCCGCCTCGAACAGCTCGCGGGGCAGCTGCATGAAAAACTGCCGCAGCAGAAACACGCCGAAGCCGGAAGCGACGAAGGGGATGATCAGCCCCTGGTACGTATCGAGCCAGCCCCAGGATTTGATCGTGAGGTAGTTCGGAATGATCGTCACTTCCCAAGGAATCATCATCGTCGAGACGAAGGCCGCGAACCAGAACGACCGGCCGCGGAACGCCACGTAGACGAACGCGTAGGCCGCCATGCTGGCGGTCAGGACCTGACCGATCATGACGAGCACCGAGATGCCGAAGCTGTTGAGCAGGAACGTGTCGAGCGGCACGAGCTCCAGCACCTTTTGGAAGCTGCCGAGGTACAGATGGGACGGGAACATTTTCGGCGGATATTGCGCCGATTCGTCCGACGTCATGAACGAAGCGAGCACGGTATACACGACGGGATACACCACGGCGATGGCGAGAACGATCAAAATCGCGTACTGCGCCAGGCGGCGAAGCATCCGGGGAGCCAGCGTCATCGTCGTCAATGGTAGTGCACCTTCCTCTCGAAGCGGAATTGCAGGAACGTCAGCAGCATGATGATGGCGAAGAGCACCAGCGACATCGCGCTGCCCGTGCCGAACTGGTAATTGATGAACGCTTCCTTGTAGATCGAGTAGACGAACACTTCCGTGGAGCCCGCCGGGCCGCCCTTGGTCAGGATGTTCATCTGGCCGAAGGACTGGAACGCGCTCATCACGGACACGACGGACAGGAAGAACAGCGTCGGCGACACGAGCGGCATGATGATCTGGAAGAACGTGCGGAACGGGCCGGACCCGTCGATGCGCGCGCTGTCGAAGATATCGTCGGCGATGCCCTGCAGGCCGCTCAGCAGCACGATATACTGAAAGCCGGAATTCATCCATACGGTCATGATCGAGACGGAGACGAGCGCCCAGGCCGGATCGGTCAGCCACTGCACCGGAGAAAGGCCGATTTTCGTCAGAAAATAGTTCAGCGTGCCGGTCGTCGGGTGGAACAGCATCATCCAGATGACGGAGGACGTGCTGACCGAGAGCGCCACCGGCAAGGAGAACACGAACCGGAACGCGCGCATCCCGCGCAGCTTGCCGAAGGTCAGCGCCGCGAGCAGCAGCGCCAGCAGGAGGCCGGTCGGCACCGTCAGCGCCGTGAATTTCAGCGTGACGAGCAGGCTGTTCCAGAAGGCGTCCGAGCGGAACAGCGAGCCGAAATTATCCAGTCCGACGAAGGCGGCCACCCGGCCGCGCGGATCCGTCAGAAAGAAGCTCAAGTAGATCGATTTCAGGAGCGGATAAAACAAAAAGATCGCGAACAGCACCAGCGACGGCGAGATGAACAAGTAGCCGACCGCGTTTTCTTTCGCCATGGCCGAGAACAGGCGCCCCGCCCGGCGCGTTCGGACGTCCGGGCGCGCGGCCACAAGACCCGCTTCCGTCGAATTCATCAACCATCCACCCTTTCAACTGTATTTCCCCTGATTAGGATAAGCCCCCCGTATTAGAACGGTGTTTTCCGAATTTAAAGAATTAGTAACCCAAAACCGCTATGGATGGAATGTGGCAAATAAAATGCAAACGTTCATGAAAATTTGAACAATGCGCTTTCATTTCAAATGCGCCGGTTCTTCTAGCAGCCTAAATAAACGCAAAAAAGCAGCCAGCATAATGCCGGCTGCTTTTTTCTCCCATCGTACGGATGAAGGCCTTATTCATAATCATTCAATTTTTCTAGAATTTACTTATTCAGCTTCCACGCGATAAGCGGCCTTCAGGTCCGCCAATCCTTTGGCGGCCACCTCCGCCGCCGTCTGTCCGCCGAAATCGGCGATGAACAGCTCCAGGGACAGGAAGCCGCGGTAGCCCGCGTCGTACAGCAGCCGCGCCAGCTCGGACGTCGGCGCCACGCCTTCGCCCGGGAATACGCGGTCCGCGTCCGTAATCGTCTCCCGCGGCGGCTCGGCCGGGTAGTCGTTGACGTGGTAGATGCCGATTTGGCTGCCATCCAGCCGCTTCAGATCGTCCAGGCTGCTGCCGCCCGTGTACATGTGGAACGGGTCGAGCAGCAGCTTCGCGCCTTCCGCGCCGCTCTCCTCGGCCACCTCGATCGCCTGGTCGAGCCGGAACAGCGCGCGGGCGCGGCCCCAAAATTCCAAATACACGTCGATGCCGATTTCGCGGCCCAGCGCGGCCAAGCGGGCGTAGTGGCGCGCCATGTCGGCCGGCGGCACGTCCGCCACGTCGCCGAACGGCGGCGCCGCCACGGCAACGCAGCCGGTCTCGGCCAGCATGCGCATCTCGCGCTCGGCCTGGGCGAAGCCTTCCTCCCGGACCGCTTCGTCGCGGTCGGCCCATTTGAAGAACGCGATGGCGTTCGCGAAGACGATGCCGGCGCGCTCCAGGCATGCGCGGAGCTCGGCGGCCGTGCCGCCGTTTTGCAAGTAGGCTTCGATGTCCTTGACCCATAATTCGATGCCCTCGTAGCCGGCCTCGGCCGCGACGCGCACCTGCTCCGTCACGTCCAGCCCGAACGGAAACAGCGTCGATGCGTTGAGCGATGCTTTGAATGGAAACACGATGTCTTCTCCTCCTCTAGCTAATCGGCGAGGCTTCCGCGAACGGCACGGGCAGCGCCCGGCCGTCCCGGCTGCTCTGCAGCGCCAGCTCGATCAATTGAATGGCCAGCCGCGCTTCCTCCGGCTTCACTTCCAGCTCCGCCTGGCCGTTGATATGCTCCATCACGTTGCGGTAATAGTCCATGTAAGAGCCGGGGATCGTCTCGACGACGCCTTCCACGCGGAGTCCGCCGACCGCGGTGTTCAGCTTGCCCCACTGCTCGCGCGGCTCCTTGCCCCAGCCGCGGACCGTCGACGGCTGCGCGCCGCCGATGAGCGCCTGCTCCTGCGGATCGATGCCGTATTTGACGAACGCGCCCTTCGTGCCGTACAGCGCGTAGCGCGGCAGCGGCTCGCGGATGAACTTGGACGATTTCAGCCGCAGCTTGAACCCGCTGTCGTACTGCAGCACGACGTCGAAATAATCGTGCGCCGTCGCGTTCGCCCGCTGCATCCGGACGTCGCCCGCGATCGAGGCCGGCGCGCCGAACAGGCGCAGCGCCTGATCCAGCAGGTGGACGCCGAGGTCGTAGAACACGCCCGTGCCCGGCTCGCTGCCTTCGCGCCAATTCGTGGAGCGCAGCACGGGATCGAAGCCGTCCCATCGGAATTCGGCTTCCATCAGCTCGCCGAGCAGCTCCTGGCGCAGCAGCTCGCGCAGCGTCAGGAAGTCGCCGTCGAAGCGGCGGTTATGGAAGACCGACAACACCTTGCCCTGCTCCCGGGCCAGCCGGATGAGCTCGTCCGCCTCCTTGGCGGTCGGCGTGAACGGCTTCTCGACGACGACGTGCTTGCCGGCGAGCAGCGCGTCCCGCACGAACGTGAAATGATCCGTGCTCGGCGTCGTGACGACCACGAGGTCGATCGCGTCGTCCGCGTACAGATCGGCTACGTCGTGGACGACTTCCACCCACGGGTAGCGCGCCTTGGACTTCGCGCTGCGGCGCTCGACGACCTTCGTCAGCTCCAGGCCCGGCACGGACGTGATCACCGGCGCGTGAAAGACGCTGCCGGCAAAGCCGTAGCCGACCAGGCCCACGCGTACGGCTCCGCTCATGGCGCGACGACCCCCATTCCGATCAGATTGCGGTAGCTGATCGCGATGCTTTCGAACGCCGGCCGGCGGCAGGCGTCCTGCTCCACGACGAGCCACTCCGTGCCGATCTCCTCCGCCGCCTTCAGAATCTCCGCGAAATTCAGGACGCCTTCGCCCACTTCCGCGAAGAACCGCTCTTCGCCCGGCTCCATGTCCTTCACGTGCAGCACCGGGCAGCGGCCTTTCAGCTTGCGCAAGAATTGCGCCGGATCCTCGCCGCCCTTCTGCGCCCAGTACACGTCCAGCTCCAGCTTGACGAGCTCGGGATCGGTCGCCGCCAGCAAAATATCGAGCGCCGACTCGCCGTCGAACTGCCGGAACTCCCAGTCGTGGTTATGGTACAGAAACTGCACGCCGCGCGCCTTCGCCGCCGCGCCGACGGCGTTGAACTTCTCCGCCGCTTCCAGGACGGCCTCGCGGGATTCGAAGCGGTACGACATCGCCACGTACTTGGCGCCGAACAGCGCCAGGAAATCGATCAGCTCGTCCAGCCCGTCCGTCAGCTGCTCCAGGCCGGCATGGCAGCCCATGACCTGCAGGCCGATGCGGTCGAAATGCGCCTTCATCTCGTCGATCGTGATGCCTTCCGGCGGCGGTCCCGCCTCGACGGCCCGGTAGCCGATCTCGGCCACCTTCGTGAAGCTGCCGAGGAAATCTTGCTTCAGTTCTTCGCGAATCGTGTAGGGCTGCAGCGCAATCGGAAATTTCATGACTCTCGCAACCTTTCGGATTGGAATGGGAAATGAGTTACCTTAATCCAACAAGCCGTACTTCAAATGCAGCGGAAGCGCCGCCGGACGTTCGCTGCGCGGCTCGACCTGGACGCGCCGGCCTTCCTTGGACGACGCCAGAATCGCGAGCTGGAGGTCCAGCACGTCGCTGGCCAGCGCGCCGCTGGCGCGGTGCGGGCGGCCCGTGCGGATGGCGTACGCCATGTCGGCGATGCCGATGCCGCGGCTGTTCTCCGCGAAGCCGTGCGAATACGGGAACGCATGCGTCTCGCCGTTGCGCTGCTGGATCGTGACGGCACCGTTGAACGCGTTCGGATCCGGCACGATCAGAATGCCCTCCGTGCCGTAAATCTCCAGCCGCGGCGTATAGCCGAAGCTCTCCTTGGCGGCCTGCAGCGTCGCCGTGGCGCCGCTTTCAAAATCGATCAGCGCGCTCGCGTGCATCGGCGCGCCGATCGGCACCGTCTCGCCGAACCGCGGCGAACGCGGATTGGTGACGGTATGCTCCGGCTTCACCTGGCCAACGGAACCGCTGACGCCGCGCGCCGGGCCGAGCAGATGGATGAAAGCGGTTAAATAATAAGGCGTCATATCGAACAGCGGATCCCACCCGAACTGCAGGTAATTATGAAAATTCGGATGCATGCCGTCGTACGCGTTGCCCATGAGAATCAGGCCGCTTGCCGCGTAAGGCGTACCGATCCAGCCGTCGTCGATGACCTTCCGGCTCGTCTGCAAGCCCGCCCCCAGGAACGTGTCCGGCGCGCAGCCGACGCGCAGCCCCTTCTCCTCCGCCAGCGCCAATACGCGGTCCGCGTCCTCGCGATTCATCGCGAACGGCTTCTCCGTATACGCATGCTTGCCCGCGTTCAAGATCTGCAGGTTCACGTCCGCGTGCACCTGCGGCGCCGTTAAATTGACGACGATCTCGATCTCCGGGTCGTCCAGCAGCTCCTGCACGGTGCAGGCTTTCGGAATGCCGTATTCCTCCGCGCGCTTGCGCGCCATCTCCTGCACCAGGTCCGCGACCGCGGCGACCTCGAGGTTGCCGAACGTTTTCGTGCAGTTTTCCAGATAGATGCCGCTGATGACGCCGCAGCCGATGATGCCGATTTTCGTCTTCTGCATTACCCTCACCTTTCATCTGCGTATTCGTATTACCTATTCCGCCTCCGTTCGCGTATTCCTCCCCGCGGCGCGAAAGTCTTTTGCCGAAACCTGCCGGCCCATTGCCGCATTTCGTCCCGTATAGCCGCATGCGTCTTTCCCCCCGCGCGATCGTTACGTCTTCGCGTAGGCGTAAGCGACGATTCCGTCAAACTCGACGACCAAGCCTTGCGCGTACCAAGGCTCCGTCTCTTCCTTGCTCAGCGTGAAGGAAAATTGCCGGTCGCCCTGCCCGGCCGCGATCACGTCCATGTCGAGCTTTCGCCCGTTCCGGTCGTAGATCTGCCATAACGGCGCCCGGGCGTAGTAATGATAGCCGCCGCCTTCCTCGAACACCTTATTGGACAAGAACATGCCCGCCGAACGGTCCATAGCCGGTCGAATCGAAACGGTAAACGTCATGCCCCCGTTCAGGAACGCCGTGCGTTCGAGAATAAAGGCCGTTTGTTGCGATTCCGCCAGCCGAATCCCCCACGCTTTCGCTTCGCGCATCCACGCCGGCTCGAGCGTCAGGCGAATCGGGACGGACCGCTGTACCAGGTCTAATTCGTAGCCCTGCCCGTTCACGACTTGCCGGTATAGGCCGTCATCCGCGTGACGGCGATCATGAAACGCCAACGCCGCCGCGCAGCCCAGCAGGATGAGGCAAGCGCCTAATGCCGTTGCGATGGCGAATTTTCTTTTCATTCGCGAACGCCTACTTTCTTCGGGATCGATTGAGCCCCCATATAAGCAGGAGCACGGCGCCGACGGCCGCCGCGACGAACAGAACCCCGACCGCGCTTACCCCGGACATCGTCACCCTCTCCTTCCCGCACGTTCATACGCGCCGAGAGCCGCAAGCGTTGCTATTCGCTTCCGAATTCCGGCTTTCGGCCTATGATGATCCTCTCGAAGATACTCTCGAAGATACTCTAATAGAAGCGATAGATCGTGATTTACTTCCAGGAACGAACGTGTATAATACAACTTGTCGAATTTGTGCGGGCCTGTCGGATTTTTCGGGGAACGATGCGGCCGGACGCCGGACGGGCATGCGGCATGAACCGGGGGCCGGCAGCCGGTCCGCACGAATCGATACGTTGCATTTTATCGGGCTGCTGCTCATTTCGGGAGGCTTTATGCTGGCGCTTGCTTCGCTTATTTTCATCGTTACCCTCGTCTTCGTCATCTGGCAGCCGAAGGGACTGAACATCGGATGGTCCGCCTGCGGCGGAGCGGTCATCGCCCTGCTATGCGGCGTCGTGGATGTCCATGACGTCTGGACCGTCACGCAAATCGTCTGGAACGCGACGCTTACGTTCGTCGCCGTCATCTTGATCTCGCTGATCTTGGACGAGGCCGGCTTCTTCGAATGGGCGGCGCTGCACATGGCCCGGTCGGCCAAAGGGAACGGCAAGCGCATGTTCGTCTTCGTCGTCCTCCTCGGGGCGGCGGTCTCGGCGTTCTTCGCGAACGACGGGGCGGCGCTTATCCTGACGCCGATCGTGCTGGCCATGGTCCGGGCGCTGAAGTTCGACGAACGGCTTATCCTCCCTTTCGTCATGGCCAGCGGTTTCATATCGGATACGGCGTCGACGCCGCTTGTCATCAGCAACCTCGTGAATATCGTGTCGGCCGATTATTTCGGCATCGGCTTCGCCGAGTACGCGGGCAAAATGATCGTGCCGACCTTGTTCTCCGTCGCGGCCAGCCTGGTGATGTTGTTTCAGCTGTATGGACGAAGCATTCCGGCCCGCTACGAGCTGACGCAGCTCAGACCCCCGAAAGAAGCCATCAAGGACCTGCGATTGTTCAAGGCATCGTGGATTATTCTGGCGGTGCTGCTGATCGCTTATCTGTCGAGCGAATGGATCGGCGTCCCGGTCTGCCTGATCGCGGGCGCCGCGGCGGCCGTCTTCCTGCAGCTTGCCCGCCGGAGCCGCGTCATTCACACCCGGAAGCTCGTCAAAGAAGCGCCGTGGGCCGTCGTCGCGTTCTCCATCGGAATGTACGTCGTCGTGTACGGGCTCCGCAACGTGGGCTTGACGGACGAGCTCGGCAAGCTGTTCGACTGGGCCGGCGAACAGGGTCTGTTCGCGGCGACGATCGCCTCCGGGTTCATGGCGGCCTTCCTCTCTTCCGTCATGAACAATTTGCCGACCGTCATGATCGACGCGCTGGCCATCGAAGGCGCCCACCCGACGGGAATCATTCGCGAGGCCCTGATCTACGCGAATGTCATCGGGTCCGACCTCGGTCCGAAGATCACCCCGATCGGGTCGCTCGCGACCTTGCTGTGGCTGCACGTGCTGTCCGGCAAGGGCGTGAAGATCACCTGGGGCGCATATTTCAAAACGGGCATCGTGCTGACGCTCCCGGTCCTGTTCCTTACGCTGGCCGGCCTGTACCTCTGGCTGAAGCTCGTCGGATAACCGGGCGGCAAGCAACCGGAGGATGACCATATTACGAAGTACGTCAAACGACCAAACGGGGCCGAATACGGCCCCGTTTTTTTGCGCGATCCGGATGCCGGATAGCCGCTCTTGCATGGGGCCTTGTCCAATCATGCGAGAACCGTTTTTCATAGAATAGAGCATGTCGGACAACAAAGGAGATGATTATCCATGCCTGCCTATTCGACGGGCGTCGTGACCAATACCCGCGACATCGGCACGGCCGCTGCCACGATCGTATTGAACGTCAGCAATATTGATCCTACGGCGACGTCCGTGACGGTCAAAATCGTGGCTTCGGTCGACTCGGATTTCTTTTATACGGCTTACGTCTCCGGATTTGTCGTCCCTGCCGGCGGCTACGAGGTCATGACGTTCAACATTGCCGGCAACGTGGCGTACGAAGTGCAAGTGTCCACGTTATCGTCCAGCCAAGGTCCGTTCGCCCTCGTGTCGGTTTACGGTCTCGATGAATTCGGCAATCTGGTCGCCAATCAACGCTTTGCGCCGGAAGAGCTGAGCAGCATTCCCGGCATCGATCTGGGGGCTTAAGAAAGAATGAAAGGCTGCCGAATTCAAAGAGACTGCCGGTTCGGCAGCGTCTTTTTTCCGGGCGCCGTTGCGGAGACAGTGGAATGAATCTACGCTCAACGCGAGGATTCCGAGGCACGAAAAATAAAGACGGGGTCCACAAGCCCCCGTCTTCCTTGCTATGACTTTGATGCTAAACAGGTGGTCCCCAAAAATAGCATCCTGTTGCACTGGACCGACCCCTATCTCCTGTACCGAAAGCAATCGAAAAAACCTATTATCTCGCAATTCGAGACAGATAATAAGCATATTCCAATGGCCTAATATAGATCAGATTTTTGAATGTACACCCAGTAAGCTCTTTGTATAGATCTTTTTGAGGTTTTCCGTTAAGTTCAATAATCCATAGCTTCCTTTGTTCATCCAACACAAAATCAACACTCAGTTCGCCCAATGAACCTAGATGCGTTTCTGCGTCTTTTGCAGCTTGCACGCTTACCTCAACCAGAGAGCGGAAAATGTCTTTCATTTTATCCGGCGAAAAAAATCGCGGAAGAATGTCTGCAGCATCATAAATGGTATCGCACATGCTCGTATTATAATATTTCTTATACGCGACTCTACATGTTTTGGCGGTCACCATCCATTCTCCGAGAAAGCCTTTTTGAACAAGAACCCGAATATCAAAAAACTGATGCTCAAGCTGACTCGAGCGAACCCCCTGCTGAACCACGTAATTTTTTTGGCCGAAACGTTCATCCAATTTTTCCCGAATGCTTTCATGCCTTCTGCAAATATATTTTGGCGTCAAGGTGTGCAAGGCGATATGAACGTCTCCATTTTCCTTTAACTCCACCCGATGCACGGATTCCCCCTTAGATCCGTATGCAGGCTTCAGGTAAACGACCTTATATTTCTCTAGCAGCTCCGATACATTCGTTTCGTCATATAAAAATGTGTCCGGTACATAGGATTTAAGATCCGACTGTTTAAACTGGTTATAGAGCTCCCATTTATTAAAAAAATTGATGTGGTTAAAGCATTTGTTCCTGCCGATCGCCTTCTCAAGACGGTGAATGGTCGTCCCTTTTTTGTTGTAACAACGATTATAGACGACCTGAGGGAAAGGAACCACACTTTGTTTCCAAATGCCCTTATTCAGACTAAGACCGATAATCCGCTTTTCTTTCCAAAGGATATCTGCCGGAGTAAAGGCGAAAAGTTTCATATTCAGATGATTGTAACGTTGCAATAGCTTTAAAATTCCTTTCCTACTGCTTCTGCGACTTACAAGAATACCAACAGATGAGCGCTTTTCCATCCCGTCACTCCCCGGCTTTCAATCTCTCTATTGTCATATGCCGATAGAGACACAATGGAAGGGAGAAATAACATAGATCAATAGAAAATCAGCGAATATAGCACTCTATTAGCCTATTTTAAGATTACTAGGTAATTGCTGTGTTTCTATGAGTAGGCTTTTAATATGCTGGATTAGTTTAATAAACAAGGAGCTGACAGAATGGGTAGATGCAATTGTCCGCCTGGACCTCCAGGACCGGAAGGACCTCAAGGCCCTCCAGGACCATTAGCGGAGGGACCGCAATTGCTGCAAGGCCTTGCGGGAGCAATCGGAGCAGCCGGGCCCGCCGGACTTGCGGGAGCACTTGGGCCGGCTGGATTAGCGGGACTTGCGGGAGCAATCGGAGCAGCAGGACCCGCTGGACTTGCTGGACTTGCGGGAGCGCTTGGAGAAGCTGGATTGGCAGGAGCAACAGGACCGGCAGGACCGGCAGGACCGGCAGGACCGGCAGGGCCGGTTGGAGCAGTTGGACCAACGGGCGCAGTTGGCCCCCAGGGTCCGGCAGGACCAGCAGGGGGAGGATTGATTCCATTTTCAACGGGAATTATCCTTAGCGGCGCAGCAGTTGTATCGGCCGCCCCGATATTGATGGGTTTTGGCAGCAGCACGGTTGAAGTGATTGACGGTTCTGGAGAATCGACCATGCCGCCCGAAGCGGGCGGGTTTGCGTTCCCCATTCCTTTTGCGGGTACGGTTCAAAATTTGCAAATCAGCGCAGATCTATTGGTTGCCTCCGTAGTTTCCATCAATACGCTCGGACTGCAATATGATTTTACCGTATTCCGTTCACCGTCTGCTCCTAACAATGGGATCGACCATCTCTCTTCGCCTTACCTGACAACTCCGTTAACGAGTTCGGTCAGATTCGGGTTTCCGAATAATATCGTTACAGCGGGTACCTTCCGATCCGCGACGAATATTAATTTGGGCTCTCTAGTAGTTGCGCCTGGCGACCGTATCGGTATTCGTGTAAGGACGCTTGCGTCGACGGATCCTTCGGCAGCAGACATCACCCAGCTCTCTTTTAGCGCCAGTCTCTCTTATACTCCTTTTTAATAGCCGCGTTTTACTGCTTTACGCCGTCTATGCCCATTAACTTCATGATGCTGCCGATGTATTTTCGGCAGCTCTTTTGTTATCTTTTGACAGTGCGGGCACTCTTTTTGAACCGATAACCGGTTCCAAAAATCGTCTCTATGAATCTCTTTGCTATACTATATGTTTGTTTTAAACCATGGTGACCAAATCCGGAGAAATTATGACTGTCTTTGTGACCTTATTCCTTTCAGTGACCTTCCCTCGCGGAATATCCATATTATCCCTCATCCATAGGCTTCGAATTTCGCGATTTTTTGGGGATTTAGCAGTCCAGCGCATGCATGCCCACCATCGGTTGCCGACCGTACGGCAGGTCTCCCTTTTCTTGGAGGGAAGGGGAAAAGCCCCAGCGAGTGTTCGCCGGAGCTCTTCCATGTCTATAATCAAGCAATGGACCGATTGTTCGGTCTTGGTTATTATCTTCGCTCAAGCTCACGATCATGATTACGACTAATCATGATTACGACTTCTCATGCCGGCCAGGCCGATCAATCCCAACAAGCCAAGCCAACCCCAGTCAAAATCATTATCATCGTTAACTGCATTAGTTCGATAGTTCCCTCCCGTTGCTGAGGCAGCGTTATAGCTATTCGTCGAACGGTTGTCATACGATTGGTTGCTTAGGGAATTAGTTGCAGGCCCACCGCTAGTTGCTGAGCCCGCAGCATTTAAAATACCGGCGCCCAGCATTAATGCAAAGCAGCTGGAGTAAGAAACCGTCAATAGATATTTCACTTTCCAACTCCTTGGCTGTTTTGGTATATCACCATTGGGTTACCCATTACGAAATTAAAATATGCGTGGCATGCATAATAAAGTTTTCGATATGTCCATTATCGCTGGCCAATTCTTTAGTACTTTCGTTTGAATATAAGGGTGCATTGCTCACAGCTCTGAAATCTGCCGAAGAATTGGTTGGAGAAACCAGAACCACACACAAGCGCGTCCGGAGGTTCCAGCTAATCATTGTTATAATCAGGAAAATTATCGACCAAGCCAGCTCCCAAAGACGAAAAAAGAAACCCGACGTTTTAAAAAACGTGGGTTTCTCTACAAGCTGACGGGGCCCAAAAGGCCCCGTTTTCCTTGCTATGACTGGGTTTTGGCCAGCGGCTTACATCATGCCGCCCATCTCGCAAACATATTTGAATGCCTTCAATGATGTTCGTTCACGCTTAAAAAACTTTATTATTACCTATTTAAATAAGATGTTCTTCGCGTTATTTCGGCTTTGACCGGAAAAACTGTGACTTTCTTTGTGACCTTATTCATTTCTTGTGACCTTTTTCGTTTTATGTGACCTTCCTAACCCTACATTCTGGATTGACACCAGCCAGCCAAGCTAACCAAGGTGAATGCCAGTGATAAACTCTTCGACGTGGGTCCGGTTAATGACCTTCTGTCAGTCCATGACCGGATGCAGACTGTGTACCGCGAACCGAGCACTTGACACTATGTTAAGACTGGATTGATCAAATCGATAACAGCCGATCCGATTTGAGTGCTTGAAATCTCTATATCAAGACGGAGTACCCCTTTTACGTTTAACTCTAATCCCTCTTGTACGCTTCCTTTTCCAATTGTAACTTGTTTAATTACCGAACCATCCTGATCCTTAAAAGTGAGCGTTCGAGTAGCATCGTAACTCTCATCATCCATGCCAACTCCTAAGATCAGCTTTGAATATTGTGCGTTGAGATCGTATGAAATTGTCGCCGGCGCATCTTCAACACCTGGGTTATCTGCAGTCAATACCTGTCCTTTATTTCCATAAGATTTG
Organism: Paenibacillus sp. UNC496MF; assembly: GCF_900113915.1. Classification (NCBI taxonomy): domain Bacteria; kingdom Bacillati; phylum Bacillota; class Bacilli; order Caryophanales; family Paenibacillaceae; genus Paenibacillus; species Paenibacillus sp. UNC496MF. The sequence continues at coordinate 291,659 of NZ_FORE01000012.1, read as the reverse complement.
TTGTTTATATTCATTTTTTGATTCTGAGCTGTTGTGACCATCAGAATACTTCCTGATTTCTTTATGTTCGATGGAACCGGCAGAGAAGTCCCAACTACTTTTTTTCCGATGATTACGGAAGAGTTTTTCCCATCCCAGGTTATATCAACCCCTGTCAATTCACTTGCTGTCCTCAAGGGAACATAAGTCGTGCCATTCACAATAAATGGCATGTTATTAGTTGGTGTTTTATCAATACCGTTTTGAATCAACTTAACACCGAAAAAGGCATTAATTTGTTTAGCATTACTAGATGCATACGAAACCCCACTAAAGAATAAGGCCCCTACAATAAAACCTCCAGTTATCAACCTAAATTTCTTGCTTTTGCTCATGCGACTAAACTCCTCCTGTCTTTTTACCTACCTATTACTATTCGGTTATCGAATCACTACTTTTAACATCTATTTCCAATGTTTTTACTTAAGACAAAAAAAGCCGCCTTCACTTGAGGCGGCAATTATTGAACTATGGTGTCCCGTTAGTTTAAAGCCGTTTTTGATAATACTCTTCTTTCTGGTGTTCTTGACTATGGGGTACCTTCTTTTTGGTTCAAAGTTTTTGCTCCATTATTGCTATCGCCCAATCGACATTCGTGTATCGGTGATTTACAACCGTGCGCGTCAATGTCAAAATATCTGGTATATTATTTAATTTTTCTGCACGCAGCTGGAACCATTTTTCTGTAACTCCCCCTCCTTCTAATAAAAGCAACCCGCTTTTCCAGTCCATAACGTTGGATTGCGAAACGCTGATTCCACCTCTGGGAGTGAGTGAATATACTTTTCCCATACTGTCTTTTAATTGCCAATCTGATCCATCGAACTCATTTAACAGTTTCCCTGTAATGTGAAGGGTACCTTCATTATTGCTCACATCTTTCCCTTGTGAAGACTCAATCGTAAAATCCTTTAATTTAATTGCATCTCCGTAAGACTGGAACAAAACCGGTTTGGTCTTTAATTTCGATGGTTGGAAGGTTACAGAAGTTCCATCTGTCTCATCTACTGAATAACCGTCTAAGATGAATCGATACGGTTCATTTTGAGGTAAATATTCAAATGTGTAACTCCAATGCATTTGTCCTGGTTTGGCTCCTGGAACAGAGCTTTTGGAGAGCAAGCTCTCCATGTGAGGTGCTTTTCTTGTATTTACGCTGTGAATTTCTTTGCCATTCTTATCTTCGAAATGGAATGAAAGAGCCTGTTTCTGCCATAACCCATTAGGAGATCGGCGTAGTGCCTCATCACTAAGCTCTGTATCAAGTTCGATACGAACGCCTTGTACCATTCTCGTCAATTGTTTCATTCGAATAGTCATACCATCGGGAGAGGTATAGCTACCAACTAACGGCATGAAACTCGTATTTTTTTCGCTTCCTTTAAATCCATTGTGAAATGAAAACTCCAATCCCCATGCATGTTCGGGATATGTTGAACCTCATTACCTAACTGCTCAATATGTGCATCAATTGTGACAATATCTGTCTTTAGTGGTTCGGGAAAGTAAGCGACCATATAATAGAAATCACTTGTCATTCCTTGATCGTACATGCTCCCGATAATTCGACCTTGTTCATCTTTAATAACAATCTCATTTGGCTTTGCAAAGACAAGCCGATTGCGATCCAGTTGGTCTTGTGAATTGACTAACTGAAGTGCCATTATGACACGAGTTGGATCGACAACTGCTTCATTGACTTTGACAGTGTATCCTTTATCTGAAATTTTTATATGAGGATTCTGTATTAAACCTAGTTCCTGAGCATTTAGCAATCCAATATCCACGTTTCCTCGAGAGAATAATGATCGCATTGCCTCGGCAAAGGCTGGAATAGTGTAAAAAGCTGCAGAAGTAAATATAATAAGCAAGCTCGCAGCAATTGCAGTAAGACGCCATTTACCCTTTTTGTTCTTCTTATTTTTGCGTTGGACAATAGTGGGCAACTCTGGCAGCTTCGCTAATGTGTGATCAATTCGATTTCGAATCAGCTCAGGAAGCTCGGGTTGGTTCTCTTTGAGTAACCTCAGCTCATTCTCCATTTTAGTAATCATAGCCTGGGCTCCTTTCTTCTGCTGGCAATCTCAGCATTTCGGAGAGAAGATACCTTGATCTATGTAGACGTGATTTGACTGTACCTTGAGATAGGCCCAAGCAGTCGGCAATACTTTTTACAGGCATGTCTTCAAAATAAAACAAAGTAACAACAAGCCTCAAGGAATCCTCCAGCTGGTTAATAGCATCTTGTAGAATTATACGCTCTACCGCCTTAGTCTCTACAGCATTGGAAGGGAAATGATTATTCATGCCAGCCTCGACGGGACGTTTTCGTTTTCTTAATATGCTGTTGCATTCGTTAATTAGGATCCTTATCAGCCAGGTTTTGAAATAAGCAGGACTCTTAAGGGATCCGATTGACCCGTATGCTTTAAGGATCGTTTCCTGTATGGCGTCCGCGCAATCTTCTTCACCCTTGAGTATAGAACGAGCAACGGTGTATTGGCTTAGTTCGGTTTCTTTTATAAGCTTGATAAAAGCATCTCTATCGCCATTTTGCGCAAGCATGACATTCTGTTCTATATCCACATTTGCTAGCCTCCCAATCTAAGTTTTGCTAGTTCAACTATTAGATGTTTGAAAGACTCCGTCGGTTCATAGTCACAAAATATTAATCAAGTTAAAATTGTAACTGGAACTAAAGTTTTGTTGTCCACTTAACTTTAGATTATTGGTAGATTTCTTTAACGGCCAGTATATAAACAAAGCTGCCGTTCTTGCCGGCAGCCTTGTTTAATGTTTATTGAGCTATCGTGTCCCGTTAGTTCAACAGACTTTCACTTGCAAATGATTGCTTTTTGCCCCATTTTTTCAAATTAACATCAATCCATTCGATTAATTTCCGCAGATTCTCCTCGGCTTCATCTTCAGACCACTGTAGCATATAAACTTGCCCTTTCATGCCTACATGATAATAAAACTTTCTCATGTTGTTTCCATTAATTAGGTCCAATCCATTTAAAAATTTTGTAGCTTTATGAAAATCCTCATCAGTAAGTAACAAATCGAATACAAGCTTTTCCTTTTTCTGATACAACTCTTCATCAAAGAGAATTTTCTCTAAATCGTTTGTTGGTGAATAATCTATTTTCCAATCGACTTCAATCTCTTCTTTTTCACAATTGGTACACTTTGAACCAATATATACCCAAGATATCTCTCCTCCTATTTCTCGATATTGCAACCCTGCAAAGATTTTAAACTCATCATTCTTGCATTGTTTGCATTTTATTTTTGGCGGATTTTTTTCATAAACATCATACCAATGTTCTCCACTATCAAATAAAAAGAATCCATTCATACAAGATGTACATTTTATTTTGGCTACACCTTCCGTTTTATGTCTTTGTAGATGGAACGCATTTTTATTACATCTTATGCAAACCACCTCATTAACCATAATTTTGTCCGGCTGAATTGATTCTATTAAACGCATTTTCTCGACATCCTCATTTATGTTTTCTTCAAGTCACATATAGCACTAAAGCAATGCCTTACATTCAGGTATTTAATTCGTGAAGTCTGTTCTACAAACCTGCCCGTTAACGCAAAGACGGCAGCCTATCGTTCTGGGTCCGGCCGCCGTCATGTCATGATTGAACTATCGTGCCCGTTAGCGTAATCTTTCTATTAACTGATCTCGTCTTGGACCTATTGATACGTATGTTATTCTCACATTGATTGCTGATTCAATGAACTCAACGTACTGCTTTGCGGTTTCTGGTAGCTCGTCAAAGGACCGAACGTTTGAAATATCACATTTCCAGCCTTGAAAGTGATGCAGTATCGGTTTTGCTTTATGTAGCTTCGCACTCACTGGAAATTGGTCAGTTATCGTTCCATCTTGTAACTCATAACCCGTGCAAACTGGAATTGTATTCAAATATCCAAGTACATCAAGATTCGTCAGGGCGACTTCCGTTGCACCTTGTACCATACAGCCGTAACGAGTCGCAACGGCATCAAACCAGCCAACACGGCGTGGGCGGCCAGTCGTTGCGCCATACTCTCCCGCATCCCCTCCACGCCGCCTTAATTCATCCGCATCTACAGCATTCAATTCGGATATAAAGGGACCCGCACCAACGCAGCTTGAGTACGATTTTACTACTGCAATCACCTTCATAATCGCAAATGGAGGCAGACCCGCACCGACGGGAGCAAACCCTGCAAGAGTTGAGGAAGAAGTGGAAAAAGGATAAATACCGTGATCTGGATCTCGAAGTGCACCAAGCTGGCCTTCTAGCAAAATCGATTCGCCATTATTATAGGCTTCGTGAAGCATTGAAGTGGTGTTGCAAACAAATGGACGAAGTTTCTCTGCTTGACTTAGCAAGTCCGACATCATGTCCTCTGGTTGAATCGGTTGCCGACCGTACATATGCACAAGCAGAACATTTTTAGTCTCCAGAGATTGTTGTAAGCGTGCATAGAGCCGCTCTTCATTATACAAGTCCGACACTTGAATCCCAAGCTTTGCGTATTTATCAGCGTAAAAGGGCGCAATCCCGCGTTTTGTCGATCCAAAATTGCGAGAACCTAGCCGCTCCTCTTCCAACTCATCAAAAAAACGGTGTATTGGAAGAACGATTTGTGCACGATCAGATACGCGTAAATGGGGTTCTGGGACACCTCGTCCAAGCAATTCTTCCCGTTCTCTCATGAAGGATTCCACATCAAGCGCTGCTCCAGGGCCAATCACGTTTATAACGTTTGGATAGAAAACCCCCGAAGGCAGCATGTGCAATGCAAATTTCCCATAACTGTTAATAATCGTATGCCCCGCATTGCTTCCGCCTTGATAACGCACCACATAAGAGGAATTAGCGGAAAGAACATCCGTCATTTTACCCTTTCCTTCATCACCCCAATTTGCACCTACAATTGCCGTAATTGTCAATTTACTCGCCTCCGCCCTTGTAATCCCTTACAGCGATTATTATAATTTAAGAAATAGGCATTAGTATAATTGATTATAATAATAACAGGCATAAGTTGAGGTAATGTCAGTGGAACTCAATTTGGAAAGATATCGTGTATTTTATTGGACCGCAAAACTAGGAAGTTTAACAAAGGCGGCAGATAAGCTTCATATCACGCAACCTGCGGTCAGCCACACACTTAAACAGCTAGAAGGTGTTCTCGGCGGGCAACTGTTTTTCCGTACGACAAAAGGGGTTACGCTAACTGCTGAAGGTGAAGTACTGTTTAATTTTGTGGAGCAAGCAATGCATTACATCGAAATTGGTGAGAAGAAAATTGCTGAAATGCAAGAATTGTCTTACGGGGAAATCAGCATCGGAGCGAGCGATACACTGTGCAAACACTTCCTGTTGCCGCATCTTGAACAATTCCATAAACAATACCCAGAAATCAAGATCCGCGTTACAAATCGAACAACACCCGAGACCATCTCACTTTTGAAGGAAGGAAAAATTGACTTCGGTGTTGTGAACTTACCCGCGTTTGATTTGAAAATCGATTTTCGCATCAGTTCTACGCTTCAAGATTGCCTTGTTGGCAATCAAGAGTATGCAGTATTAGCAGAAAACCCATTACCTCTAGAGGATCTTCATCAATATCCTTTATTGCTACTTGAAGGAGGCAATACACGAAATTTTCTCGATGAATATGCAGCATCTAGTGGCATCACACTTAAACCTGAGTTAGAACTTGGAAGCCTTGATCTCCTTACACAGTTTGCACAAAGTGGGTTTGGCCTTACATTTATCGCACGTGAATACATTTCTGACGAATTAAGTACTGGTAAGCTCATTGAAATTCCTTTAATACCTTCGATTCCAAAACGCCACATCGGTTTTGCAACACTTAAGGCTGTCCCCCTTTCAGCAGCTTCGAGACGTTTCCTTGAATTCTTGCTATAAATTTTGGACTCTATTATGCTCAAAGGCTGCCGATTCTTTCGGCAGCCTTTGCACGTTATTGAACTAATCTGTTGAGATAATGTAGGTTTTGGTTGAACAATTCTGCCCGTTAGCTTAGGGACAATAAATTTCAAGAGAATTGATTAGGGAACATTTGTTCGCATATAATAAGAAAAAGATTACGTGAATAGGGATGATTATCATGAATGGATTCGATCCAATCATTTTGCTAAATCTCCGAATAGCATTGCTTACGGCTTTGGAGAGTGCAGAAGAGTTCGTCGGAGAGACTAAAGGCCTCACGCAAGCAATCGGTAAAATCGTTGGAAAGTGCATTCTTTCTGAATTGGAGAAGTCCAACCAAGTCATGAAGGAAAATAAAATGTGGGTTAATGATATTCCTTTAAGGGGTTATCGGTATAGGTACCTGCTTCAAGGAAGGCGCGGCGAACATGAGGCGACGGAGGCAGATATAAATTTGCATTTGGGGATTGTTCAGCGGACATTAGAGCACAAGATTAGTAAGTGTAAGTAATCTAAATTTATAGCTAAACCCCGCCGGCTAAGCCTGCGGTGAACCTGCATCATAGTGTGGAAAGACAAAATCCCCCGAACCTGTCCTTATAATCAAAGGATGGTTCGGGGCCTGATTATTTGTAAAGGTAAATCTTTTGCGTTAATCCATCCCACGACACTTGGCCGCCTAAGAGTTCTGCAGCTGAACGAATACCGACATAGGTCCGCTCATTAATCAACTTGAACGCGGCAACGGCTTTTCCTTCGGCATAAGGCTTCCCTTCTGCAGCGGTCCACTCGACAATTACACCGAGCGCTTTGCCGAGATCCCGCAAAGGAAGGAAGACGTGTCCATCAATCATTCGGCCATATGAAACCAGCTTGTCGTTAACGACGACCTTGATCGTATCTTCGGCAGTCGGCTGCGGGATGCCGGGAATCCCGGTGTACTTATCAAAAAACTCCTTCTCCATGGCGTTAATGTCGACGTTCCCTTTGATACCATCCACCGTCCCCGACGACGTGTATTGAAACGCCGCCCACTGTGACCAGGTGTTATTGGCCATCGGCGTCGTCGCGCCATAATGTGCGATCCATAGCGACCATTTGCCGAGCGCTTTCCCGAGATAGGTACGCGCAAAGCTCCCGCCTGAATAGATCATAGCTGCATGCCCGGTCAATCGCTCGACCTCCTGAAGCCATGCCACACACCATGCGGTCAGCGCCTCCGCACCGATCTTTGAAGCCTGTCCTTCGACGTCCAGCGCATGCGGAAAATCCGCCTTGATGCCTTTAACTACACTCACAAAATGAGCGGCCTCTGTGACGGCACTGTTAAGCTCTGGATGTGCGTAATGATAAAAACCCACCTCGAGCCCTGCCGCGGCCGCTCCTGACGCATTAGCGGCGAAGGTGGGGTCTTTACTCGCCCCGCCCTCCGTGGCCTTGATAAACGCGCCTGCGACGCCGCCAGCCTTGACGGCTTTCCAATCAATCGGCCTCCGATCGTTTTGATGATGCGAGACATCGATGACCTTAATATCACTTGCCGACCTTGCTTGCATCTTCACTTCCTCCTTGATTTGGATTTGTCGTCGTCAAACGACCCGTCGCCCGTTGAATTTTTTGTTCCAGCTCGCTTCGGACCCATTTAAGGACGGGCTCAATGATCCATTCCGGGAAGTAGTCCGCCCACCCCGCGCGCAGGGCGTTTGCGGTCATGCTTTGCAGCGTATGGTACAAGACGCCGAACGAGAAGATCCCGAAGATGATGCCATCCGCGCCAAGCACCTGGTCCAGCAGATGGCCGCCGGCGGGAAGCAGTAAAATGAAAAAGGTCCGAAACAAACCGTCCAGACCGTACTTGCTGGCGTACGTCATGTCTTTCTTTGCGGCTCGCGTGCCGGAAAGCCAGTCCATGGCGATAAAGAACACCAGCGCGACCACGATCGTTGTAACCGCCCGCCCTGTCCCATACAAAAATTCAAATGCCGGCACGCCTAGCGCACCAACAAATGCAGCCAAGCCATTTTGAAATTTAATCACCGGTGTCATCCCCTTAAAATTGATAGAGGCCCCGATTTCAGGGCCTCTTACGTCTCTTTATTCTGCGGTTTGCGCTTGTGGACGATGTGGCATATCCGGATTCAGGTTCAGAATCTCGGCGTGTTGGTCAAGCGAAATGGTCCCCGCGACGAGGGCATCGTCAATCGTCTCCACATACAAGCCCGACGGTTGAAGTACGCCGCCGACCTCCAAGGTTCCAGCGGCGTACGCTTTGACGTCCGGCTGATAGCCGGCCGGTGCTGTGGAAAGCTGTCGGGTCTGGTCCAGAAAAATCGCCTTGCTGTACTGCTTCACGATACTGAAAATGGTTGCCATGATGGGTATCTCCTCTTTTTATAGGTGCTCCGCTTAGGCGGGCAAAGATGTTGCGACGGTTTCGAACAAATCAAGAAGCGCTTGCGTAGTATCGGCGCTCGCTTGCTCCAGTTCACTGACTTTCGTATCGGTATCGTCAAGTCTCTCGGTCAGCTTTGCTACTGTATCTGCTGGCGGAGGAGGCGGTTGATAGGCCACCGGGTCTTCCCTTGGGTAATTGATTGACACTCCGGAAGCGTAGCATTCAGCGAAATATTGCGCTTCTTCCTGGGTCATGGGCACGAACCCGCTGCGAAAGGGGTTGTTCTCGGCGCTCATGCTAACGTCTGACCCTGTTACCAGGAAGCCGTACCCGCCGTTCTCCAGCTCGTAGACTTCAACCGTTGGCGCTTGTTTCGGCATCCTTCCTTACCTCCTCGCATATGCAGCGTCCGCCGTGAGAGTCGGCGCGCTATAGTACCAGTTGCTAGCGGACGCATCGATAAGTGCAACGACCGCGCCATCGTCGAAGCAGGCAAACCGGGCCGAGGACGAGCTTGCCGTCGGAATCGTGACGCCCGTGGAATATCGGCCCGTCAGGACATGGGGGTCGATGCCCCGAAGGTCGAAGCGCGCCATGCTGTTTACCGTGTAGCGGTAGATGTATGGGCCGCCCGCGTACAGCAGACAGGAGCCGCAGTTGTAGGACGCATTGTTCGCTAAACTCGGCGCCTGGAACGCTTGCGCAATGAACTGATTCCCGGAAATGCTGAACTGCGCGTCAAAGGTAACGGGCTGGGCCGAATCGTTCGAGAGGAATACCCTGTCGCCGCCGAAGTAATGCAGCTCCCCGACGTGCAGGCTCGCGCTGGTCAGGACCTGCGTCCGAAGCGTGGTCCAGGTGTTGCTGGAAATGGTGTATTTCAGCATGGACCATTCGTTATTGATACCCGTGATAACGACCGCGTAGATCGTATTGCTGTCGATCGCGCAGATCCGCATGTCCGGGTTGGAGTAGATCCCGGACGGGTACGCGCGGGCGGTCCAGGTGTTGTTCGTCAGGTCCAAGTACCCGAACGTGTTTTTCGTGTTCCCCAGCTGTAGGTATAGCTTGGTGCCGATAACGCAGCCGCTCGGGTACCCGCCAGCTGCTGCAGGCAGGACGCTATTCAGGACCGTGACGGACCCGTTCGTCTTGTCCAGGCGCTGGATCGAACTCGATCCGTTTTGAATCAAGTAGGCGTACCGCACGCGGTCGCTGACCAGGGCGATGCTTGGGCCCGGGCTATTCCCCGATATCGTTTGGGTTAGCGATCCGCTATTGAAGTCGATATTTGGGCCGCGGACGGCAGCTAGGGCGCTTAACTGGGCCTGCATGTAGTTCAGCCGCTCGATCACGCTCGCGCCAGGGCTCGCACTTGCGGTGGTCAGGTCAGGGTCGCCGATATTCCCCGGCAGGTCTGCCGTCGAAAGGCCGATGCTCTTCAGCTGCGCGAACAAGGTCGTCGTGCCGGCGGCATCCGATGCCGTGCCGATCAGGTCCGTCTTTGCCTTGACGGCCGCTTCCGTGGTCTCCAGCGTGTCTGTCTGTGCGATGATCTGCGCCAGGCGGGCCATGACCGATCCAGTCGCGGACGCTGCGTCACCGGTGGCGCCGAGCAGCGTGACGATCTGCGCGAAGCGCGCGAAGACGGTAGTCGTCCCAGCGGCGTCCGTATTGATGCCGAGCTGGTTGGAAAGGGATACCAAGCGCGAGAAGAGCGTCAGCGGCCCCGCGCTGTCCGTGTTGGCACCGATCCGCTGCGCGAAGGCTTCTGCATTCTTTAGATGAGCGAAGAGCGTCGACGCATTGAGCGCATCCCCGTTTGTTCCGATGGCCGTCTTTACTGTTCCGACTTCCGATTCCAGCGTGTCCACCGCCGCATAGTTTCGGGCAAGCTCAGCGAACACGCTTTGCGTACCGGCCGCGTCGCCGGGTTTCCCCAGCTTGTTCAGCAGATCGATCAGCTGGACCAGCGCTGTCACGTCAAACATTTAGGTAACCCCCTTCGAATAACCCGTCAATGCGCCGTTTCCGTCATAATTCAAAATGATCGCGACCGTCTTCCCGCCAGCGGTCTCCGTCACGGAAAGCAAACGCCCCGACGAGCTGTCGTAGTTGTATTGCGTGGTTTTCACTACGGTCGACCCGGACTTCTCTTCGGCCTTCGTCACCAGTCCGCTCGTATATGTCAGCACGACACTTCGCGTGTCGGTCTCGAGCAAGACGCCCTTGACCTCCACCACGTCCGTATTGGCCGTCCCTAGGACAGCCCCAAGCTCCGAGCTCTCGAGCGCCTTTTGCTGCAGCTCTTCCAGCGCTTTGAACGTCAGATGCATCTGCCAGTTCCAGTAATCCGCCGGCGGCTTCTCGTTCGGCAGCCAGCCCGCGTTCTTCTTGTCGCTCGGCGGTTCGACTCCCGGCGCATTCCAGACGGGCAACGGTTGTGTAAACGACATCGTATCCCTCCTTAAATCGGTAAATCATTGTCTTCCGCCGGGACATACACCGCACTAAGCGTGCCTCCGGTCGTGCCCGCGAGATCCGAGAAGCCCGCCGCCGGATCGCTTTCGCTCGTGCCTGCCGATGCAAAGGCGAACGTCCCCGTAAACTCAATCTTGCTTACCTGCACGCCGGCCGCGACGGTGCGCTGCACGATCCTCGAGAACTGCAGCGGCGACATCCCCACCGCATTGATTTTGTCGATGGGCAGCTGCACGATCGAGATGGCGGCCGGCTCCGGGGAAACGGGATCTTGATAGAGCTCGCGGATTTGGATTTCCGAAGGGTCTGCGTTCAGCGCAATGGCCAGCACGCTGATGATCGTATTGATGTCGCCTTTGCTGAAGTTACGTGCAATTTTGGACTTAATGAGGACGCGGTAAATGTCGTCGGAAGCCACGCCCCGCGGCTGCGCGACGTTCTCGCCGATCCGCTCGAGCGTCGTCCCTTGCGCCTGGTTAATGTCACGCCAGTCGCGAATGCGGTTCTGCGTTGCCTCCAGCTTGGCCAACTGGTCCGCGATGATGCCCATCAGCTTCCCGATGTTGCTTTCCGGATGCTTGGCGAAATAGTCAGCCAGCTTTTGCAGCATCGCTTGGGCCGTCATTTTCATGCGGCATGCACCTCAATGAGCGAAAAGGATGTCTGCGCAACCTCTTGCGGCGCAATCGCTGCGTTTCCGCTCGTCCAGGTGCTTCCGTTCTGCGAAAGCTCGATCGTGACATCATCGATCCCACTGACGGAATAAGCGGCGGCGATCAGGCGGGAGAGGATGACGTCCTCGCCCATATTCAGCCCGGTATACAGCTGGCCGCTCGCATCTTCGCCGCCGATGTAACGCACGATGGCGCTCGCAATGTCCGCATTCCCCGTTGCCGGGAAGGCGCTGTTTTTGGTAAGGGTGACACGGACATGCTGCGGTTTCTCGACCGCCCGGCTGAAGCGCATGACATGCGCTTGGCCGGAAATATCCGTGATCGGCACGCTCGTGCTCCCGAACGGTTCAATGCCGGCTGCCTTGGTGTTTAAGATGGTTTGACCAATTACGGCGTCTTCGCCGCCGAGAACGAACGCCTCGAAGGACGACGGCGGCCGCCCGCCGGCATCCACGGTCTTGGTGTAGTTCTCGATGACGATCGCGGCCCGGACGCCTTCGGTGCGAAGCAGCGCGCTTCGAATGCTGTCTATGGTAGCCGCGCCACCGCTGGCGACGGACAGGTCCCAGCGTTCCCGGTACTCCACATCCGTTTCCTTCTCCCGGCCGCCGGTCAAGGCAGCCGTGTTCGTGACCGACACAAGGTCCGGGTCCGGATTGACGATGACCGTTACAGTCCCCGCCCCGACGTTCCCTAATAGCCCGGCATCCACGGCCTGAACGGGCACGCACCGTGACCGAACCGCCGGCAGTAATCGCCGCGGCCTGCGTCGTCTTCACGTAAATGCCAGCAGACGTTGCCACCCGCCAGCCGGCCGGAATCGATTTTGCCGGCGTGCCGGTTATCGTGACAGCCCCTGCCGCACGCCGCTCCGAGATCCGGCGTGTGCCGATATACGGTCCGAGCCGGTCCAGGCTCGCGCCTTCAGCCGTGTTTTTATAGGCGCTGTAATACACCGTCTCCGTGTTTTGCCACAGGATGGCCAGAAACCAGGCGACGAGTCGCAGCAGAATGCCCAGCATCGAGCGCTGGGACGTGTTCACTTGTTCCCCGAACACTTCCCTCGCCTTGATTTCCATGTCGTCGAACAGGTCCGCGAACCGGGCTCGCTTAAACCCGGTGCGGTCCAAGCCACTAGTTGCCACTGGTGCTCACCTCCGTGCTGCCCATCTCGCTTGTGATGACGATCGTCGCCGTCAGTTGGCGCTGATTGCGCGCAAATGCGATGCTTTCCACGCCCTGAATCCGCGGTTCTTGCTGCAGGGCGGCGCGGATCGCCTCCGCAGCCGTCTCGTCTTCGACCGCCTTCCCGGTCAAGGCGCTGAAATTAAGCCCCATTTCCGGATCGAGAAACCATTCTCCTTGGTTTGTGCCAAGCAAGATTTCCGCGCTTTGCGCCAGCTCCTCTTTGTCCGTGACTGTAGCGAAATCCCCGTTTTCTAGGACTAAATCACCGCCGCTGACCTTCAGCGAGAACATGGGAACACCCCCACAATCACTGCATCGTTTAAGCTGTGCCGGCGGCCGGTGTCTGGGCGGCTGGCCTTGCCCGCCAAAACGTTTTTAATTTCGCGGTCCGCGCAAACCACGAGGACGACATCGCCGGGCTCGACGATGACCGCGGCGCTTTGAATCGTGCCGTCCGCTCCCTTGATCTTGTAGCCGAGCAGCGGCACGTTTTGAATGACGGCCGGCTCCGCGTCCGACTCTTTAACCAGCGGCTTGATTGTCGCCAGGCCGGCCGCTTCATCAAACGCCGTCACCTGCGCCGGAATGGCGACCCGGACCTGTTGCAGCGCGCGGCCGATAAAGGCGCCAAGCACGCTGTTCAGGCTTACATCTTTCATGGTCATAGGACGCATTCCACCTCCGTCACGAAATCTCCGCTCATGCTGAATTTGTGCGATCCGCTGCGAACATAGCACCGGGTCGTCTTCCCCTTGCTGACCACATCAAGGACCGAAGCCGTCGTGATGCGGTATTGCAGCTGACTGGTCACATTAAGACCGGCCACGTGGCCGTCATCGAAGGACTTCGGCGTACCGATTAGGCCCGTCTCCGGAGACAACGTGAACAGCTCGCGGCCAGCGCGAATGCTTTGCGCAAAGATCCGGCCCTTATTGATGTACACGGCGGTCTGACAGTCTTCCGCGACCTTTTGCACGATGTCGGTGACGAGCCCGTCCGCCGTGTACCCTTCCTCATAGCGATAATCTCGGACCAGCGTCATGTTCGCAAGCGGCAGTCCCAGCTGCCCAATCATCTGCCTGAGGATGTAGCTCGCCAGCGTCTTCGGCGCATAGGCGATGGATTTCACCTCACGCTTGCTGATGTCGTCGCTGTCCAGTACATGAATGGTGGTCACCCAATCCGCCCCGTCGTCCTCGGTCAACACGTTCGAGATAAACCCGTGCAGGATGGTCCCCGTGTCGCCCACGTAACCGGCATTCACGATCAGCGTCCCGTTCCGCTTAAACCGGGAGATCGTTTGCGGGCTTAGGTTCCAGATTTTGATTTCGGCTTCGTTTGGCACGGCGTCCGCGTCAAAGGGCACGGTGCCTTCGATCGTGAAGTCTTGGCTAGAAAAGGCAGCCCCGTCAATCATGACCGTGACGCTGCGCCCGAAATTACGCATCTTCCTCAGCTCCTATATAGAGAAATACCGTTCCGGATAGCGTCGCCATCGAAACGGTATCGGTTGCTCTGGATGAATCCAGCGGCGTGATGCTGATGGCCGGAAACCGGCTGTCCGCCACGTCCACGAATAAGGGCAAGCCATACACGATTTTTTCACCAGTGACGAGCACGCCTTGATCGCGTTCGAGGTCCACCGTGAAATAATCGTCTTCAGCGTTGTAGTTAATTTCAAACGTAAACAGCACGCCAGCCAAGGAGACATCAAACCGATACGGGATAAGCTCCTTTTCAATGTCAATGTAGGCGTCCATTTATTCCAACTCCCATGGATCGACGTTCGGCTTTGTGACTTTTCCTTTGCCCTTGCCGTTGCTCTTGCTCTTGGTTTGCTTATAGCCGGATGAAATGACGGGGGCCACCTGGGCCTTGATCGGAGCCGGCAGCTTCCCAACAGCCGAGAAGGCCGCGAAGCGCGCTTCTTTCAGCTCCAACGTGAAGCTGAAGCCGTTCCCGATGTCAACCGTGTGCGCTGGCGCAAACGAACCGATCAGGCCGCTGAAGAATGTTCGCCCCTGAAATGAGACGACTTTCCCGCCTTTCATGCAGCTGAGGATGTATTTTCGGATTTTGTCCGCATCCGCCCCGACCACCCAGCCGGAGAGGTTGAGGGTCTGCGGACTCTCCCGGACATGATCCGTCACGTCAATCCCATCTTCGACCGGCTGCTGCGGCAATACGACTTCATAGCCCGGCGTTTCCGTTTCGACCGTGATGGTGTAGCTGTCAAGTTTGGCCACTGACTTCAAGCCCCTCCCGGCGCATCGCGCTGCTGAAAATATCTTGGACTACCTTTTTAACGGCCGTTGCGATGTCGGCCGCCGTGGCATTGGTGCCCGCGACATGCACATGCACTTCAACGGGCGGCTGTTTGCCGTAGTGCTCGTTCTCTCGTTTCGTGAGCACGCGTTCTCCTTTATGCAATTCGGCGCGGTACCCGTCAAAGGGCACGTTATCGAGGCCCGACCGATGCGAGCCGTCCGGTTTGTCGCCGCCAATCAGCGGGATCGTCGAAATCTGCAGCGCACCGCCGCCGAGCGCTTTCGGCAGCTTGGACGTGACCTTGTTGACGCTTTTGATGACGGAATTGACCTTGCCGAGAACCCAGTTAATGCCGGATATGACGCCCGACTTGACCGCGCCCCAGGCTTCGGAAACCGCATTGCCGACGATGGATACACCTTTTTTCAGGCCGTCCCATAAGCTGTTGACGGCGTCCCGGAACCAGCCGACCTTTTTATAGGCGATAATAATGCCCGCGACGAGCGCCGCAATGCCGAGAACAATCAGCACGATCGGATTGGCCGCCATCGCGGCATTCAGTAGCCATTGCACGGCCGTCCACGCTTTCGTAACAACCGAGGCGACCTTGGTCACCGTGTTCCAGCCGGCGACCGCCATGGATGCGATCCCCTGCACGGCCGCGACCGTGTACGTCACCGCGACCAGCGCGCCGAGCCCGAGCGCCAGCCCGCCGATGACCATCGTCATTGTTTTGACCGTTGAAGGATGCTTCTGCAGCCAGCCGGAAAACTGCTGCAGCTTCGGCGCGAGCTTCGTGCCGATCGGCGCGATCAAATTCACCTGAATGGTCCGGCCAAGCCCCTGGAGCGACTGCATAAAGCCCGGTTTTGCCGCCTCGTCCATCGACTGCTTCAGCACGTCAAACTGCTTCGGCACATCGGCGAAGGCGGCGATGACATCCTTACCGAGGTCTTCATACTGCGTGCCGAAGAGCTGCGTGGATAGGTAGTTCTTTTCCGACGCGTTCTGCACCTTCCCCAGCTGCTGGACGACTTCGGTGAAGGCGGTTTTTGCGCCAGCACCGCCTTTCGCAAAGGCGCTCATGTATTCCTGCGCCTTCTTCTTGCCGAGCCACTTGCTCATCGCCTGCGCGCCCTGGCCGCTACCGTCTTTCACCCGGAGGCCGAATTCCTTGACCGCATCCCCGACCTTGTCCAAATTAAAAGCGCCCTTTTGGGCGCCTGCAGCAAGTGTATCCATCATGTCGCTGGCCGAAAAGCCGAGCTGCTTAAACTGCGGGGCGTATTCGTTCAAGGTGTCCAGCATGTCCCCGGCCTTGTTCAGCCCCTTTTGCTGGCCCTGGACGAACAGGTTATATGCCTGGTCCGCCGTGATGCCGAAGTTCTTCATCAAGGTGTCGGCTGTCCGAATGGAATCTTCCGGATCGATGTGGAAGTGATCGCGCAGCGCGATGGCATCCCGCGTCGCGACCTTCAGCGCGTCGCCGACCAGGTTGGTGCTTTGCTTGATGCTGGCCATGGTGTTCGTGATGTCGTCCCAGCCCTCGCCAAAGCCTTTCTTATAAAGCTCCGTAGTGGACTGCTTCATGCTGTCCAGCTCCGCGCCCGTCGCCCCGGTTTGAATTTGCAGCTCCTTAAACGCATTCGTTTGGTTGAAGAAGGAATCGGCCAGCCCGTCGACCATCTGGCCGAGGTTCCCGCCGATCCCGATAAACCCGACGACGCGCCCTTTCAGGTCATCAAAGCCCCCGCCGGCCTCGAGCGCCTTGTCTTTCATGGTCTTCAGCTTGTCATTGACCGAGGCAAGGGGCTTGATGGGCACTTTGAAGATGACACCAATTTTCAGGTTGCTTAAAATGCCGCCCGACATGGTTCACCCGCCCTTCTTCCGCATGTTGTCGTACAGCTTCAGCGCGGCATTCGCCGTGTGCAGCTCGTCCCAATCCATAGCCATGACTTCCGTATAGGTCACGTTCATGTCCGAGAAGAGCAGCCTAAATGCCGGCCACAGTATCTCCGCTTGGTTCAGGTGGAACGTCTCGTTCACGGCTTTTCCTGGCAAACAGAAAGTCGCTCGCCGCGTCGGCGACCTCCGTTAGCTCTCCGAGGTCTTCGAAATCTTCCATGGTCATTTTCGGTTGCACGATGACATGCCGAAGCAGCTCGTCGACGAGGGCTTCCCCGTTCACTTGGCCATGCTTGTCCGAAATTTTGTCTTGAATCTGCACCGCTTTGCGAATGCCGGGGAACTGGAAGACGTACTCCGTGCCGCTGCTGGATATGAAGGTTTTTTGCTTAAAAGGCTTTGCTGGCTGACTCATGTTGATTCATCCTTTCCGTTTAGTTAATCGTGAGATCCAGGCACTTAAATTCGTATTCGCGGTCATCCGCCTGTTTGCCGTACTTCCGGGCGGACGGTTTCGTGAGAAACGCTTGGGAGGCCGTCGAGGTCTCCTTGTTAGCGCCGCTTGAGATGACCGAGACCGGCACTAGCGTGCCGGCATTGGCTAGCTTATCCAGCATCGGCACCTGCGGGCTGCTCGCCTGCAGCGTCACCTTGATCGTGCCGAGCGGATTGTTGTTTCGCGTCCGGACGACGTCGCCCTGCGCTCCGACTTTGACGTCATAAGTGTCTTCGTCCTTCTCGATTTCAACGATGTCTTCCGAGAAGCCGGTCAAATAGACGTTATTGACGATGACGGACACGTTTTTGGCATCATACGTTTGAATCACGGCGGTTCGCCTCCTTAAAACTTAATTTCGCCTTGAATGGCGGCCGAATGGATGGCACCGGCCAGGTTGAACCAGAAGGTGCCGCGTGTATAGCGGCGTGCGGCGCGATCCGCGGCGTCCGTGTCGATGCGCGGCGCGAAATCGGTGCCGTATAGGCCGACGCCGTCCGCGTCCCTGGCGATAATGCCCTGCGTCAAGCAGCGCTGCAGCACCGTCCGCACGACGCTTTCCACCTGGGCGATCCCGCCATCATCGTACGGGACCTTATCGGTGCTATTCAGCAGCTTTTGCACGCCTAGCGCAATGTTAGCTTTGACGTAATCTTCCGCATGCACGAGGTCGATGTACGTGCCGTTCACCGTGATCCCTTCGCTGGTTTGGTCGTCGCCGGCTTTCGTGACATACGTGTTGGCGTTCAGGGCATGAATGCTCGCGAGCTCCGTCGCATCGACGGCGACCGGCGAGATACCGACCAGCTTCTTGAACTTCCACGTAATGGACCCGACGTCTTTCGAGGCGCACGCGCCGAGCCAAGCCGCATCCATGAATTCGGTTGCCGCGTTCGGATGATAGGCTGCCGTCGTGCGCTTGTACTTCTTCGCCTTGATCGTGGCCAGATCCACCTTGCTGTCCGTCCGGGCAACATATTGCCGGCCGTCGTCCGCCTCGACCGCGTCGCCCAATGTCTGGATGTCCGTGGGCACCATGCTCGTGCTGAGCAGGAAATACCAGTCTTTCAGCAGCAGCTTCGTGATGGCTTGCGCCATCGTCTCCGGGCCGGAGCCTGTTTTACGGCCGTAGATGGCGATTTCGGGCGGGGCAAAGTCGCCCTGCCCAAAGATAGCCGCCGCCATCTTGTATTCGCTCGTCGTGATGCCGTAGTCCGCCGCAACGCCGGATAAATTCGAATAGGTGGTATAGTCCTTCCCCGCGTCGCTTGCGCCGAGGATCAGGATTTTCCCGAAGCCGATTTTCGGCGTCGGCTGCTGCACGGTAATGCTGACGGTTACGTCGTTAATGCCGGACATGTAAAAACACTCCTTTCACATCGGCCGTCTCGATCGTCTCGATGGCCGTCTTCGCTGTCATGGTATGGGTCATCCGGAAATCCGCATCGAACAGGGTGCGCCGTTCCCAGGTATCGCCCAGCTTCAAATCATTCGCGGTCATCTCGCCGAGCTCCACGAGCACAATGCCGGCGTCCTTCAACGCCCGGTAGCCGTCCGTCTGGAGGCATTCCGCTGCCTTCACCGCTAGCTCAATGCATTCGCCCTTGTCCTCCCCGTACATGGTGAAGGTCATGGTCATGACGATGTCCTGCTGCACGATCTTGCGGCGGTCGACGGACAAGGTTTCGATTGGCTGGCCGAGCGCCCGCCCCATCGGCTGCAGGCTTTTAAACGTGATGAAGCTGCCCGGCGGCGGCTCGCCTTCGCTGTTCGCCTCAATGACCGGCACGCCCAGAACTTGGTTCAGGATCGGAATAAGCACAGCTCGCAGGCGTTTATACAGCACGGCCGCTCACCTGCTTCATCCGGTAGGTGGTAAAATCCGCATACCCGCTCCGGTCATCGATCTCCTCAATTCGGTACACCTGTCCGGCGTACTGGACCTTGTCGCCGATGACGTGCGGCTCGCCGCTCAGCAGCAAGCGGTCATCGCTCGTAAACCGCGCATTATCCATGCTGAGCGTCCGCGCGGACAGCGGCTGTATAACGCCGTAGCAGGTCCGCGGGGGCTTTGCAGCCGGCACATACACGCCCTCTTGGTTGTACACGCCTCCGCCTTCGCTGTACGTGCTGTAGGCGACGGCGAACCGCGCAAGCGTGCCGGAAAAGCGAATCATCAGCCTCGCCTGCCTTTCTTGGGCAGCTTGCCCCATGATTTGGACTTGAAGGTCGCCCGCTTTTGCACCTCGAACGAAATGGCTTCGCGCAATTTGTCCGTGTCCACGAGCAATTTGGTGCCCTGCTTCCGCTTCGCGTAGATCGGCGAGAGGGCCGGTCCGTTTACTTTATCGAAGTTGGCCAGCATCTTGGCCGTTCCCAACGCGCCAATTTCCTGCAGCATGGCGTGAACGTTAAGCGAGCCGGTTGCCAGGCGCTTCAAGTGTTCCTTCGCGACCTTGGTGACCGCCAGATTGACTTTGTTTGCGCTCGAGCGGATGAACGGACGGGCCGGGATGCCCTGCTTTTCGGAGCCGAATTCATTGACTGCGCCTGCGATTGCCGTTTCCGGGTCGTCCGCCTTCATCCCGATCAGCACTTCGTAACTGACGAGCTCTTCCAGCTGCTTCATAATGGCCGGCAGGTAACTGGTTTCCTCGATGTCCACCGAGGCGCGCTTCATGCGCGTCTTCTTCCCTTTCATGCAAACCTCCGGTAGCCGTCAAGCAGGCTTCGGCTTGCGCTGCTCATCTTTTCCGTCGCATACGTGACGGAAATTTCGCCAACACGCTCCGACGTGACGCCTGGTGTGCGCATCAGCTGCTGGACTTCCAAGATGCAGGCCAGCTCGATGTTATCCGGCAGGTTTGAGTCATCGTTGCCCGGCAGGATGTACCCGCCGGTATAGGTAACGCGGACATTCCCGATCCCGCTTGGCCAGCCGCCCTTGCGGTACAGCCGGCCAAGCTCTGGATTCAGGACGTCAACATCATCTAACGGTTCGCCGCACACTTCGGCCGTGACCTCGCCGACGATCGGGTACCGCGAGAGATGCAAATACGGGGATGCCTCGCTGCCGTTCTTGCGCTCGGTGACTTCCTGCAGCGCCAGCTTGCGGTTCAAATACGCCTCAATCTGCGCGCTGGCCGCGGCGATCAGCAGCGTCAAATAATCGGCATCGTACATAGCGAAGCCGGGCATCCCTTTCAATCGTTCCAAGGTTGTCAGCATGCCGCACCTCACAAGAAGAGAGCGCCGAAGCGCCCCCTTAAGGAATCGTGATTTGTCCGTTTACGACGGCCGCGTCGTCGATTTTCTTCATGTCATCGCGGTAAATGGCCCGCGCTTCCGTGGAGTTTTTGCGCCATGCGTCGCCGCCTTCGGTCGTCGTGTCGATCCGGTAGCCCGCACGGTCGAAGATGGCCACGTAATCCGCGAACGAACCGATGTAACACGGCGCTTTCTTCGTCGTCGTGCCCGTCGTCGGCAGGATCGCGTTTGGCACGACTTCGACCGGCTTGCCGAGCAGCATTTTCTTCGTCGGCTGGGACGGATCGGGCTGCAGCAGCGGACGACCTTGTCCGTCCACGAGCCCGTCGAAGTAATTGAAGCCATCTTGGTTCGTGATGATCGATGCCAGCGCGGCAATCGCCGGGTCAAGCGTCAGATTCAGGATCTTCTTCAGGTCCGGAATACCGGCAATCGTGACCGGGTTCACAATGGCCGCAAGCAGCGTCAGGATACCGTCATTGCGTGTGCCAACGACGCCGCGGGCAATCCATTCGGCTAGGTACGCCATGATTTCAGCTTCGCTTCCATCCTCCAGCAGGTCATTCGGAATTTGGATGAAGCCGGCTTTATCCGTGATGGCATACGAGATTTGCGCGAATTTCGGCGTCGCCAGCTCAGTCATCGCGGTCAGTTCGGCGACGGTCTGGAACTTCGTATAGTTGGAGCCCGTCTCGATATTGCGCGTTCCCGAGAGCGACTTCACATCTATCACCCGGCACAGCGTTTCCAGCTTCGGCAATGCCCGCTTCAGCCGAATGATTTCGAGGTCGATATCCTTCGGTACGAGGAAGCCGCCATCCGCCCCCGTGAGCGCCGAAAGCGCCCGCGCCTCGTTCAAGACGCCGAAATCTTGCCGGTCGGCCCGTTTGCGAAGATGGTTGATGAAGGCGCTCCGGTATTCCTTCGACTCGAGCAGGGCCATTACGCGCTGCGCATTGCGCATTTCCTGCGGGTTGACGGGATCGGGAATCGGATCGGCCGGGTTCGGCGCAGGCGGTTCGTTCTCGAGCGCGTCCAAGTCCTCCAGCGTCTTGACTTCATCGGTCAAGGTCCGCATTTCCACGGTCAGCGTACGGACTTCCTCGAGCTTGTTTTCACTGGCCAGCTGGTGTGCTTGGGCGCGTTTTTCGGCGATTTTCTGCTTCTTCTCGTTTATCAGCTTCAGATATTTCAAGGTTATACCCCCATGAGTTCAATTTGGCATAGCAAGCTGCGCATTTCTTCGTTCCGGGCGGAGACCGGCTGAATGCCGAAGTCCGCCTGGACATTGCGTTGTTCCGCCCCGAGCTCGGTGTCCCGGTATGCCGGAAAACCGGTCGGCGATACCTCATACAAGTCGATGGCGATCAGTGTGCGAAGGTAATAGCCCTCGTCGGGCAAATAGATGAAGTCCGAACCGCCTTCCGGAATGGAAAACCCGAACGAAACGCCGTCCACGTCGCCGCGCTGCACCGCATCAAACGCAAAACGGCCCCATTCGTTGTCCGGCAGATCGACATCCATGCGCAAACCGATGTCATCTTCCGCCAAACGAAGGGTGCCGCTCTTGGTCGATCCCAGTACAATGTCGAAATTATGATTCCATAGCGCCTTCACGGTATTGTCCTGCAAGCTACGGGCGAACGCACCCGGCGAAATGACCTCGTAAAACTCCCCATAGAGCAGCTGCGATCGGGTGTTAAACTTGGCCGCGTAGCCGGAAATCTGCAGCTTTTTACCGTCATCGCCGGTTGCCCGGGTTTCAAGCTGCGTCATCCGGAGGAATCGTGTTTCCCTCTTGATTGTCCTCACCCCCTTTCATGCCGGCCTTTGCGTTCTGGTACGCGTCCATGTTAGCCAGGTTCACGAAGTTCAGCGAAACGAAGTGCTTGTCGCCGTCCGGTCCGATGCTGTCTTCCTCTTCCATCGCCCGCACCTCGTTTATGCTGTACACGCCCGCTTCCAACATCGTTTTGTAATAGTTGGCCCGCGTCGCCATGTCACCGCGCAGTTCGCTCGTCATGTTCGCCTTGATGTAATACTTCTCTTGCTCCGGAGCCGTGAACAGCTTGTCATCCATCTCCTGTTCCCAGTTCGTAACCAGCGGCTGCAGCGTATTCTTGACGTATTCCAGCGACTGGTTTTCCATGTTGCTGTACTTCACGTCCGCGATCCCGAGCTTGTACCCCGGCACTTTGTAGATTTTGGCCACTTCCGCAATCCCAAACTTGGTCGTTGCGATGAATTCGGCGTCCTTCAGCGGCATGCCGAGCGGCGTGTACTTCATCGTCTTGTCCATGACGGCCACGCGGGCGGCATTGTCCATGCCCGACGTCGCTTTCTCAAACTCCGTCCGGATGATTTCTTTCGCATCCGGGGACAGGGGCACGTCGCTTTCCACATCCAAAATGCCGCTGACGTTCGTCCCTTTGTTGTAAAAGCGGCTCAGGAACGACTTTTGCGCCTTCTGAACGCCCAGCTCTTCCCGAATAACCTCAATCGGCGTAATGCCCTTTAAGCCGTTCCCGATGGCTTTGAAATGCAGCACTTCATCCGGCCACAACTTGCGCAGGGTACCGTTCGGCAGCTGCGTGATGTAATAGACCTCACCGGATAGCGTCAAATAGACGTCGGTGCGTGCCGGATCAAGCGGCCACAGCGCCTTCGGGTACCCGTCGCGGTCAAATTCAATGTTCGCGTAGGCATTGCCCCATACGATCATGTTGACCATCATCGTCTCCTTGAACGTGTAGGCCGTCATAAAGGGATTCGCCTTTTTGCTCACGAGCTTGGCGACGGGATGCTTGCTGTCGCGCTTGATGCTGCTGCCCTGCCGCTTGTATACCTGGAAGGGGAACTTGCCGACATCCCCGCCCAAAACGGACGCTACGGTGTAGACGTTGCTGTTTAAGACGGCGCGGTCCGTGGCCACGTAAGTCGTGCCATCGTCCCTCGGCCGCCGCCAGTAGGAACGCCACGGGTCATCCGCTGATCGCCGCTCCCAAAACCGCCACTTCCTTCGCTTTGCGATACTCTCACCCCCTTTCGTTAGAACGTGAAGCCGTTCATGATGTGTTTGTTCATGTCGACCTTCACATCAAGCAGCATCGCCCGCGTCATGGCGTTAATGACTGCCGCAATCAAGTCGATGCGCTGGCTGTCGTCCTTATGCTTCTTGGATAGCTTGATGTTGCCATTCGTATCGACGAGCTCGACCGCATTGGACAAGCACCAGGTTAACAGAGGGCTGCCGTCATGGACGATTTGCCCTTTCAAAACGAGCTCGCGGAAGAACTTCGTTGGCGCGGACAGCACCTTCATCAGCTGCGGAATTTTCACCATCTCATAGCCTTCAATCTCCAGCTCCTGCACGAAATGCGTAGCGTTGTAATCATCGAAGCAGACTTCTTTGATCCTCCAGTCTTCCGCTTCCTTCAGGTCCTCGAAATGCTGCCGGATGTACCGATAGTCCGTCACCGCGCCTTCGGTCAGCGTACACCAGCCGTCGCGCGCCCAATCTTTGTACGGGACACGATCGGAGTGCTCATGCTTGGTTGCAGTCTCCTGCGGCATAAACCCATGCGCGGTAATCGCAAAGCGGCCATCATCGAGGCGAAAGACAAAGCCGTCCCCCGTCAAGTCGGTCGTCTTGGATAAGTCGAGGCCAGCCGTTCCTTCTCGGCCGCGGACCAACGCCAAAAAAGCGCTGCGGGAGATCCCGAGCGCCTTCCATTTGTCCATGATGCCGGACATGTATTTGTTCTCGCTGTCCGTCTGCCATAAGTTTACCCGCTTCGTCAGCCATTCGCGGATTTTCGCCGGGTCGCCGGTGTTGTACGCCTCGTCATGCTCGGCACGGATTTGCCCCCGCAGCTCGGTGGCGTATTCATTGTCCTCCTGCAAGATGGGGTTCGCCTTGACCCAGGCGGATTCATCGTGCGGATCATCGTCCTTCTCGAGCTCGCGAATCATCACGAAGTAGGTATCATTCATTGGCGTCTCGCCGGCGAGCATCTTGCACAGTGCATCGTATTCCTTTTTGCATGGGCTGTTTTCGGCATCCTTCCCGGCTGTCGTGATAATCAGCATCAAGGACTGAAGCCGTTTACCGAAGCCCGAATACAAAACGTCTACGATTTCGCTTGTCGCGTGGGCGTGGTATTCGTCGATGATGACGATGCAAGGTGCCCCGGAATCCTTGTTCTTGGTGTCCTTGGACAATGGCCGCAGCCAGCCACCGCGGGTGGCATGTTCGATATAGGTCCGCTTAATTCGCAATCGCTTGAGAATATCCGGACTCGCTTCGCCCATCTTCTGAGCATCGAGCCATACCCGCTTCGCTTGTTGCTTATCGACGGCAGCGCATTCGACTTCCGGGCTCTCTTCGAAGCGTTTGAACTCCGGCATTCCGGGCGGATACACGCAGTCCCCGCACATTGCATAGAGGGCAAGGCCGCTCATTTCGGTGGACTTGACGTTGCCGCGGGCACGCTGGTTATATGCTTTCTTGAACCGCCGCTTCCCCGAATCCATGTGCACCCAGCCGAAGATACAGCCCAGGTCAAACTTTTGAAACGGAAGCAGCTCGATCAACTCGCCAGAGAACGGGCCTCGGACATGCCGGCAGCAGCGCTCGAACCAATCATAAAGGCGATCGGCCCTGCTCTCGTCGAAAACATACGGAAAGCCCTCCGTCGCCTGTCTCTGCAGGTCGTCCAAGTGACGCTTACAGGCCAGCCATTCCATCCTACCGCTGGGGCGGACGCCAGTCACGATCTCCGCGGCGTATCGATTAACGGGGTGAACATCCTCCCAATTATCCGAAGAGGTCGTCATTATTGTCCTTCCCGCCTTCCGCCATCCGCTTGGCCAGACGAGCCCGCGCCCCTGCTGTGATGCCGAGCTTCTCCGCGAATTGAAGAATTAACCGAGCATAGTTCTGAGCCATGGTGACGTGAGGGCTGATAATTTCCTGGCCGCCCTTGCCTTCCGCGGTGAAGCCCAGCGTATCGATCAGCTCGTTCATGGCTTGGTGTTTGGCGACGGCGTCGCAGTATGCAGCCAGCACGTCTTCGTCGACGGCATCGAAGATCTCGAACTCCTCCATGTCCCGGACGATTTTCCGCCAGATCTTCCGAGCGTTGTCGTCCAGCCAAGATGGAATCTTCAAATTCCGCTTCTTCTTCCTTTCAAACACCTTCGCCGCGTCTTCCCGCGATTGAACTTCTTCCTTCGTCCAATGCTTCCCGCCGCCCTTTTGGCCAACACGCATATGATCGAATCGAACGATCTGATTCACTTCCAATTTCCTCCTTTCAAAACGACCTCGTTTCTCAAACTGTTTTGGGGACATTTTTTCACGTTAGAGGGGGGCGCGGTCTACGAGTATTTCAAATAGCTTTTTCCATCCCAGGGGGGTAAAAAAAAGACGCTATTAGCGCCTTTTAAGCTTGTTTCATCTCCAAAAAAAATGGCCTAACGGATTCAGGTAAGACTTCTGACCTTAAGTTATTTAACAATTGATATTTAACAATTAAGTCATAAAAATTTTTACCAACGTCGGTACGACTATTGTAAAACAACAATATTAACTCATTTGATGAAAGCTGTGCTCTAATAATTCTTATATAACTCTTTCTCTTTTCAAAAGTTTTCTCCTCATCAATTTTATGAGAAGCATTATATATCTCGAGATCGGCACTAGTATCAATAAAACTAATAATATGAAACAAATTTCTAAAATAATGACCTAATTTATCTTCAGAAGTTCTATACAAACTATCATAGCCATTTTGAAGTTCTGATGAAGAGGAACGAAGATTAAGAATACCCCATCTATTAATTACCAATGTAAAAAAGTTACGCCCATTATGTGGAACAGTATACTTCTGAGATGTTTGATAATTTACAAAATGAGTCTCTTCTTCAATATGTTGAATTGAATTTACAATTTCATAGTGTAAAGTAAGCATTCGGAAAAATGTACCTTCAAAACTTTCTAATCTAATAGCCCTTTCTTGCCTTCTACTTTCTTGTTTGGAGATTTTCAGTTCTTCTTTCTGGCTTAAAAAAGTAGAATATGCGATGATAAATGCCCCCAATGTTAAAAATGGCGTAATTGAGCCACCGAACCAGTCTCCAACAGGTCCCACAAGGGCAAAGTTCGTATCATGTTTGTACAGAAGGTATGAAATTACGGGACTAATAACAGCTAATAAAACCACAATAATAGCTAGTTTCTCTAGAATCCCGCCTATAATTTTTTTACTCCTTATTAGAAAATAAAATGCTAAAAGCACCACTATAATAATAAGTTCGAACACAAGTACACCTTCTTCTAAGATTTAAAAAGAGAAATAAACTCTTACTTAGTTTATCATAAATTTCCAAACCCGCCATCCTCTCTAACTGTTTTAGTATCATGGCATGACTTACAAAGCGGTTGCCAGTTGTTACGATCCCAGAAGAGAGCTTTGTCGCCTTTATGCGGCCGGATATGATCGACAATTGTGGCAGCTGTAATGCGGTTCTCCTTTATGCATCGAGTACATAACGGATGTTTCATGAGGAAGAATACCCTGACCTTCCTCCATTTGCTGTCATAGCCCCGCTGAGCCGCCGTACCCCGCTGTAAATCGGTAGAGGACTTATGCTCTTGGCAGAAGCGCTCCGCAGACAGGTTCCGGCATCCCTGCTGCCCACACGGTCGCTTGGATTTGGCCGGCATCAGCGATGCACCTTCATTGGATCCCGTCTCTTCCGCCACATTCCCGATGCATCTTCTTGTATCCTCGCTGACCTCACTCTTCGCAATAAGTTCTTTAACATTTTGATCCCCTCCAACTTACCTTTTATGTATGTCCCGAATTACACATATCTTATATTTTGTGAAATTCGACTAAGCCTCGAAACCCTTGATTTTACGGGTGCTACGGTCAATTCTGAAAACGAGTTTCACCTACCCTAAATATGAGTAATTGAGCTATGCACGATGGCGTTTTAGGGCCTTGTCCATGGTGTCTTGAGACATACCAATGTACCGCAGCGTGATCTGCGGAGAAGCATGATTGAAATAGGCCATAAGCATACCAATGTCCTTGTTCGTCGTGTCATTATAAAAAATATACCCGAATGTCTTCCGAAGGCTGTGACATCCCAGGTTGGACAGCTTGAAAACAGTCCCGATCTCCCGAATGATCTTGTATGCCTGTTCTCGCGTAATGGGCCGATTTTCACCTTCGCGGCTCTTTATTAAATACTCATTGCTGGGCTTTCCCTGAATATAGCCATCAAGCTCTCGTTTCAACTCAGGTGTAATCAAGGCCCGTTTTTCCTTACGTGTCTTCTTTTCACGTATGGAAATATGCGAGCCCAGGACATCTCGTACACGGAGACGCAGGATATCGCTGATCCGGAAACCGGTATTGATGCCGATTAGGAACATGATGTAGTTCCTTGCATTCGTCGCTTTAAGGTAATCCTTGATGTCAGCTAAGACCTCGTTATCCCGTATAGGTTCAACGGTATTCATGATCACCACCCCAAACTTGTCATATCCTGGAGATCGTGTTAAATTAATAATGACTCGTGGGTAAGCATCCCCGAGTCATTTCTTCTTTCTGAGTCGTTTGTAGAGCAGCACGCATATAGCTACAATCACTTCACTTTCCCTCCTTTCACGCATGGGCGCCTACTACATAACTGCTTCACCCCATCCCAGCTACCCCATACGCAGCCGCGGCAGACGTCCGGTTGCTTCTTTAATTCGGTAATCGACTTCTTCAATTTCGAATAGCGCACCGATTGACCCCCTTTACATGCAAAAAAGCCGCACTTGGCGGCAATATGGATACACTATGCATAAGTCGCTCATAACAGCCCACGATTCCACTCATGAACTGTTATAAAAAACTTATGGGGTTTCGAACCCCGCCCCATCTCCACACGCCTGACGATCAACGTCTAAGGTCAGATGACCCACCGCATAGCCGAGTCCTACATGTAATAAGGGTACAGTAGGTATCACCCGAAGCCTTCTTGCATTGGCTCCTTTGTGATTCCACTGTACCCCTCGTCCACTCTTGTTTTTGAAGTCATTTTCAAGCTATCTACACGCAGTTTATCGACTAGCTCCATAAAATCAATGTGTTGGCAACTGCCTCGATTCCTTTTTTGATTTTACGGTCAACCGTCGAGGGGTGCCATAATTCAAACCGCGCTACGGTTACATGATGTGGCTGGCCTTTAATGTATCGAAGCTCAACCATACGCCGGATCTCATCGTCAGGTATTAAATTTACGGCTCGTTCTATCTTATCCAGTTGCCCCCTGTAGGCGCTGTAAATACTTTGTTGCTTTAAGGCTAGTTGATCCGCTCCATGCCTGTCGAAATCATCGATAATTGTCTTCATGCGCCGATAACGAGATAGAAGCGACTTCGCGGCCTTTAAATCTTCCTTGGTTGCTATCGGAAACAATTCCATCTGATCAATATCTGCCATTACCAACATTCCCCTCATCCCCTCGTTGTGATATATTTAGGTGAGGTTTGAGTGTAATACCCCGGAGGCCGTTCCCCAACAGAGTCCGGGGTATTTCTATGCCTGTCAGATGGTCCCTAGTTACCTGTTGTTACATTCATATTACGGCCTGTTCCCTCAGCGAATATTTACCGATTCAATCTCCATTATCGCTGCTAGTATCGGATAAATCTGTTGTGGCACTACCGCGTTTCCAAGTGATTTAAGTCTGTCGACCCTTTTGAGAACCCCATTAGCCACTCTACCCACGTTGGGTTCAATTGCCCAGTGATCCCACCCCGAAGAAGTGCCCCTGGTAAAGAGTCTCGATTTTCTTGTGATGGAGGAAGAGTGCTGTTCTTTGAATCCTGCGCCGTCGGAGTGGGAAACAACTTCACTACATCGTTTAGATTCAGACTCCATCCTTGATTTTGTTTCCGCTGAGATCTCGGCCCATTCGGATTGTCTCCCGATCGATAGTCCCTTGCTTGAGGGGTCGGAAATAGCTTCACTGCTGCCGGAAGCCCGTTCCTTTTTTCGTTCGGATTGATATTTCCACGCTTCTCCGCGTCGTTTGCCCTTGGAGTTGGCCACAAATTTGGAGAAAAAGTCATCCATTCCAACCGACAACCCCCTATTAGATCCTCCTTCATTGTGGGCAACGACGAATACCCTTTCTCTTCTGTGCGGGGCATTGACGCCGCAAGCTGGAATAATAAACGACCTTGCGGTGTACCCTTCACTTTCCAAGTCAGCAAGCACGATGTCGAGGCCCAATGAGACATGTCCAGCAACATTCTCCCCAACAACCCAACGTGGTCGTATTTCTTGAACCAAGCGGAAATATTCCGGCCAGAGGTGACGGTCATCTTCCTTGCCTTTTCGTTTCCCGGCAGTACTAAAAGGTTGGCAAGGGTATCCTCCGTGAATAAGGTCAATTGTTCTGATTCCATCTGCATCTAACCTCTCTTTCGTTAACGTACATACGTCATCGTATATAGGAACACTCGGCCAATGCTTTCTCAACACCCTCTGAGGGAAAGGTTCCTTTTCACAAAAAGCAACGGTCTCAATTCCAGCCCATTCGCAGGCTAGATCAATTCCTCCGATTCCACTGAACAAACTGAGTGCCTTCATACATTCACCTCGATATTAAATAAATTACTCGACAAAAATATGCAATGGATTCAAAATGTTATTACAATGCTTGAGGAGATGTTTACGTATGGAAATTTCAGATCTATCGAACAGTGAACTCATAGCCTCTTATGGAAGAGTAATCAAAGAGTTGAAAGACAGAAAAATTATTCGCTCTAAAAATGTTGTTGGCGATTTGGGTGAGTATCTTGCAGTCGATTTCTACAATAAAACCTCTGGTCTCCCAAGACTCCAATTCGCGCCACCTGGCACTAAAAATATTGATGCAATCAGTATCAATGGTGAGCGATATAGTATTAAAGCATCCACAAGCACTACAACAAGCGTATTCTATGGACTGAATCAACCTGGGATTGAAGAACCGGATCAACAAAAGTTTGAATATGTCATTCTTGTGCTTTTTGATGAGGACTTGAATCTTCAAAGAATTAATGAAATAACTTGGATTCAATTTTTAGAGCATAAACGCTGGCATAGCAGAATGTCTGCATGGAACCTTTCCGTTAATAGAAATTTGCTCGAGAACACTAGAACAATATACATTCGTCAGTAAGTTATCTTAATTCATAACCAATTAGAAGTTCAGTTCCAGCTGCCCGCCGATCACATCGTCAACAAATTGAAATGGCTCAGATATATTTTCTAGGCTACCGCGGTCCAGAATACTCCCCGCCGAACTGCTCCAAGTATATGCCTTATTGCAAAATGGAGAGACGACAAAAGATTTAAGTCGCCCGTCGTGCATTCCAGCAAAGCGATTGTCCTCGGTTAGTGCAACAAGCTCTATCCCTGCTTGACAGTTCTGAATGGCTTTTTGAATTAGGGTATGTTTTTGCTCATATTGTGTCATTACATTATCCTCCTAACTGGCATGGTGCCGATCCAACGACACGAACTTGCTGAAGTTCTTCAGGAACGCCAGCTCCACCGTCCCAACCGGCCCGTTCCGATGCTTCGCAATAATGATTTCAATGATGTTCTTCTTCTCCGACTCCTTGTCGTAGTAATCGTCCCGGTACAGGAATGCCACGATGTCGGCGTCCTGTTCAATGGAACCAGACTCCCGCAGATCGGACATCATCGGCCGCTTATCCTGGCGTTGCTCAACGGCCCGGCTCAACTGCGAGAGTGCCACGACGGGAACATCAAGCTCACGAGCGATCTGCTTCAGGATCCGCGAGATCTCGGCCACTTCCTGCTGGCGGTTCTCCTTCCTTCGCCCTTTTAGCGTGATAAGCTGCAGGTAATCAATCAGAATCAAGTCTAAGCGGCCCAAGCGCTTCTTCAGACGGCGGCACTTCGCACGAATCTCGGATATCGAGATGCCCGGTGTATCGTCCAGGTAAATCTGCGACTCCGACAGTGGGCCGGCTCCAAAGGTGAGCTTGTCCCAATCCTCAGATTCCAGCTTCCCGGTCCGCAAGCGCGTCGCGTCGATATTACTCTCTGCGCTTAGGAACCGCTGGCCAAGCTGCGTATCCGACATCTCTAGGCTGAACACGGCAACGTTCGCCTTCGCTCGAACGCCGGCATGCTGCGCAATGTTCAGCGCCAAAGCCGTCTTCCCGACCGATGGCCGCGCGGCGACAATGATTAGGTCCTGCCGTTGGAATCCTGCCGTCATCTTATCCAGGTCCCCATAGCCCGAGGGAACGCCTGTCAACCCATCAGCCTGCGGGCTCATAGCCCGGCTTTCAATTTGCTCGTAGGTGTCCATCATGACTTCGGACATTGGCTTGAAATCATTGCCCTTCGCCGTATGATCAAGCATGATGGCGGCCGCCTGATCCAGCTGAGCGGCGATCATTTCGGGGGCTGCACCTTCAAGCAATGAACCGTGTAGATCTCGAATCAGCTTATACCCCAGACGCTGCAGGCTCGTCTTCTTGACCTCGTTCGCATAGTACGCTGCATTCTTTTCGCTCGGCACGCTGGAAGCAAGCTTGGATAAGTAGCCGATGCCCCCGATCTCAGCCAAGTCAGCGCTCCCCAGCCTGCCCGCCAAGAGGACGAAGTCGATCGGCTCTCCCTCTTCGCGCAGCTCACGGATGGCAGCATAGATTTTCTCGTTCGCTTGATCGTAAAACGCATCAGACGGCAGAATCGCATCGACTACATCGAACACGTCATTTTCGATTAATACCGATCCGATGACCGCCCGCTCTGCCTCCAAGTTGTAGAACAAGGGCATGTCAGCGAAGTCGATGTGCAAGCAGTTCACGCACCTTTCGACGTTGTTCCGCGGTCGGCGGAACCCCGGTATTCTGGAATTGGCCGTTCTCCTCGACGGCTGCCTGCCCGGCCGTGCGCATGAATGCGTGGTAAAGCTCACTCTCGCCGGACTCGGTCGCGACCAATGCGCCCGGATGCGGCGGAAATTTGCTATCTAGCTTTGCCGCGTAACGCACCAGGCTCTTCATCGCCTGTTCACAGGGCGTCTCCCCCAGCACTTCGTGCCAAGCCCGCATCTTAGCTAGGTCTCCGGCAAACTGCGGATAGAAGCCCGCAATCTTGTCGAACAACATGCCGACTTCCTCGAGCGTCATGATTATCCCTCCCTCGCCAGTTCTGCAAAGCTCTTTCTCGGCTTCATCGGCGTGCGCGTAGCCTGCAACGGGGCCGCATTTAACTTCCGAGCCTCGAACTGATCATCAATGGCCTTGGCCTGGTCGACCGTCCGAGCGCCCGAATGGTAATAGTCATCAAGAATACGGGTGATGAACTTGAAGTTATATCCCGTCGAAGCCGCCCCAGCTCGTTCAAGCGCTCGAATGACGACGGCCTCCTCAAGCCCATCCTCGTCGATGTACTTCCCCAACATCTGCGCTTGAAACGGATTGCATACAAACCCGAATATCCGGTTATGAGCGGCGTAAAACGACTCGTATGCAGAAGATGAAGCAGAAGAAGAAAGAGTATTTAATAATGCCGCACCTTTTACCTCATGGTTTACCGCATACTTTGCCTCATGGCTTACCTCAGGATTTACCTCACGACTTACCTCATTATTTGATGTAAAACCGATGATTTGATATTTCCCCGCCTTCTGCTTCCCTTGCGGCTTATAGTCGATTCGCCTTTTCTGAATCAGATAATTGCGATGCTTGATCAATGTGTTTTCGGAAATGCCTACCTTCGCCTGTAACAGGGGATTGGCCACGGCAAACCACTCTGGATATCCGCTCTTATTTGCAATCATCATGAGATGCAGCCACAAAGTTTGTGCGGATGGTTCCAACGGATTTGTTTCGAGCCAATCCGTGAAGGCAAGCAGCTCTTTAGTTAAATCCACGTGCTCACCCTCTCGCCATCGTCGGGATCCCGTTCACATCGAATCCCCGACGACAAGGGCAATGCCCTTGTCGCCTTCCTAGTCCCCAACCACGTTGGCTGTGGGCCGGCCAGTGTCCTTGCGCGGTACGACGGGAACAATGTCCCCTTGCCGAGGCGCCTCTTCCCGCACGCCAATAATCACACCGTTGCTGTTGCGCTGCACCCACAAAAGTTCTTGCGTCCACGCTTGCTTATCCAAATTGACATGTCCCCCTTTGACAAATGCTTGCAGAATGATAAAATAGAGAACATAAGTTCCCTTACCCGGGATCTTACCGATGTCCGCCCTGGCCGGCGGGCATTTTCTATTTCATAACGAGCAAACTGGATCATCATCAGCAGATAAGCCTCCATCTCCGCCCGCTTGTCCGGTTCGTAGCGATCCGGATACTTCCGCGTCCAATTCAAGTTGTGCACGGCGTTCTTGCCGGCGCGCCGAGCCTCAGCGGCCAATTGTTCCCGCGTCATGCCTACCGCTCCCCTTTCTTGACTTCCATCTCGTGCCGCTTAATAAGCTGCTTGCGATCAAGCCCAAATTCCTCTTCCAGCACGCCCTGCATGACGGCCGCCTTTTGGCTGACATCCCGTAACTCCAGGTATACGCGTTCCGCCGATTTCCGGCGTCTCTCAGGGTCCATGTGCTTTGCCATAATGAGCGCCTCCAATGCTGACTCCGCTTCATCGAGCTCTTTCAGCAAGATGTCTTTCAACGCTGCCGGATGCAAGTCGAGGTTCGGGACGTCCTTCAGAATGTTGCTGATAAAGCCGTCCGTCTCCTCGTCTGCGATCGTAAGGGCCATCCGCCAGGAAGATCGCGATAGATGCTGTCGCATCTGGATCGTCGCCTCCCGCTCGTCGTTCTCCACGCGTGAAAGTTGCGTGCGATCTAGCGCATACGTAGATGCGAACTGCGCTTGAGTCATGTTCTTAGTGAGGCGATACGCCTTCAAGGCCTGTCCGAATGACATGGCTTCCTCTCCCGTCACATATGTAGTGGATTCTGTGCCAGATTGGCCACATGAACGACTGGCTTTGTGACAAATTGGCACAAGAAGCGAACGATATGTGACATTCCAATTTGCTACAATGTAGGTGCCAACAACATTTCTCTTGGCCCGTCGTCCTCGTTGGCGGCGGGCCCTCTTTTTTAGCCGAAGCGCAGCCTAAGTGCTTCAAAGGCCAACGCCTTGTTGTGAGGATCCAAGTAGTCCATGTCCGAAAGATTTACTTTATGCCGTTCATTGAAAAGATGGAGCGCCAGATTCAACAGAAACTTTTCGCTTTGCGACCATGGGGCGGATATGCGCTTCAGCTTATCTCCCGCAATGCGAGCGGATTGGAGGTCGATAAAGTCGTCAGTCAAGAAGCGGCTCAGCTTCCCGTGGTTCAAGAACAAATGCAGGGTCCCTTTCCAGTAACGATCATTGATGAGATGCGAAGGAATTGCTTGTGGTGCTTGATTCATGGTTATACACCCCTTTGATATTTAAGCTAGAACACCATTACAGCGCTCGACGAAGTTTCTTTACTTGCTCCGTTGTATAAGCCGATCGCCCAGCGTTATCTTTGATCCATTCTGTGTGTTCCTCGCACCATTGAAGTAATAAATGAGTTAGAATTCTTGGATGCCCCAGTTCGCGAATAACCGGGAAATCTTCACGATTCAAAAGTTCGGCAGCCTTTGTAGCACCGATATCAAGAAGTTCCATGAATTGAGTCCTATTAAGAATTGGTGGTAAAGTGTTCATAAGCGAATGCCGTTCTAGAGCAGAATCTACTGCCGAGTTAATAATGCCCTGTAATTGTTCATAGTCGAATTCGAATTTCAGCATACTGTCACTACCTTTCACGCAGTTAATGTATGAGATTCTTGGACTTTATGTCGTGAGAATAGTGTGCAAACATCCACGCCAAACAAGTCAGCTAGCTCAAGTGCAACATCTAACGGTGGTTGAGAAACGAAGTTCTCCCAGTTACTGATCGTCGATTTAGTACATTTTAATCTCAGCGCCATATCTTCTTGGGTCCAGCCTTTTGCTTTGCGAGCAGCAATTAGTTCTTTGTTTTTCTTATCAGTCACTTTCTCGCCCCTCATATCCAAGTTATTTGAACTTATGATCCGATTATATATCCAAGTATTTTGGACGTCAATATAAATGTTTGATTATCTTGGACTTTATTTAATTAGAGTTTGGCTTGAAGTACAATATAATTGAACTTTATTAGGACGGGTGGGATGGAATGAATGTTATCCCAAAGATTGAGAAGCAGGCGTAAAGAATTGAAGCTAACTCAAGAAAAGCTTGCGGAGATGGTTAATACCAAAAAAACTACAATATCCAATTATGAAACTGGGTACAGTACTCCAAATAACGAAATGCTGAGTGACTTAGCTGATGTGTTAAAAACTACATCTGACTATCTACTTGGGAGAACCGATGATCCTGCACCCGGGGTACCTGAAATTGCTACCGAGAAGACTAAGCAAGATCACGCAAAGGAAGGCAGTGCTTTTTTTGGCGGAGCTGATAAATATACAGAGGAAGAACTTGCAATAGCTGATGCAGCCGCCAGAGCCGCAGTTGAAGCTTATCGACTAGGTAAAAAGAAACGCGAGGAGAAATAGTGACCTCTATAGTCATTGGGCTGGTAATTGTGGTATTGATCGCTTACTTGAAGGTATCAGGGATTAAAAGTAAGCAGCGTGCCATAAATGATGCTTTCATAAATAAACTTCACGTTGAGGTCTGGCAAGATGGTAAACTTCATGATACAGGTGGAGTAATTGAAAGCCACAATCAATTTGAGGTAGTAATCAATGGCATGCACTACATGAAACATGCGTTTCAATTTAGAATAAAAAAATAGCCCTGCAGTCTAGGGCTATTAATTTTCACCATAAAACAGAACATACGTTCCTGTAATGGAGGATTACGAATGGACTACATCGACTTAACGCTATATAAAGAAACAGATCTTGAAAAGTGGATTAATAAGTCTTACCGTGAGAACGGTATTTTTTACGCCGATGATATTGATATTGAACGAATTGCAGCTATCTGGGGAATAGAGGTTCGCACATATTTAGGTCCATCCTTCGCACGTTGGGAAGATGGAGAGTTCGGATTTATATTTCTAAATGACTACCTCAGTGAAGAGCATCGACGTGAGGTGTTTTTCCATGAACTCTGTCACCCATTGCAGCACTCCGGTAACCAGGAACATATGCCCCAAATGTTCATGGAGCTGCAGGAAGCTCAAGCAAGCCTATTTCAGCTTTACGCATCTATGCCCGTATTCATGTTAGAGCAATTTACTTCGATTCAGCATCGTGATTATTTACTAAAAACCATATCAGAAGAATTCGTTCTTCCACTACGAGTCGTTGAGAGGCGCATGGATCAAATTAATCGGCGCATTCAACAAGAACGTTACGATCGGCGCCTCATTCATCACTCACGTTCTATGGCACATTCAACATACAGCGCTTCAACGATGGTCATCCTGGAGCAGTTGAACCGGCAGTTACAGACAAAGAAGCAGATGACGGCAAATGGCTAAAATAGGAGTCATTTATACGGAAAGTGGTTATTACGGTGAGCTAACGCCTGTGTGGATGATTTTTGATTGGTCCGACTTAACTAATGATATATGGCAAAAGACGCTCTATATTCCGCTCAGCGGTCCTTTTGAACAATTGGAGCTTGATGATACCTATGATGAATTGACGGCCATTACAGTGCCGCTCAGTGCTTTTACACGTCGTACAGATAAGGAACATTATATAGGCGTACATATGCCCACAGTGGCTGCATTTGCCAAAGAACATAGTTTGCATCAAGCCGGAAGAAGCATCGACATTGAATTAATCAATCGCCTGGTAATGCGAATCTCAGATATTGAAGATGCCCTTCTTCTTGATGTCCGATTTCATATCCAGAATGGAGGTTTCACCGATGGCATCATTTAAAAAGGTTCAAGCACAAAACAAGCAAGGGTATATGTGGACTTGTATCAAAGATGGTCCACCCGATCCTGTAACTGGCAAACGGAATCAAATAAAACGGCGTGGAGAAACCAAGAAGGAGGCAGAAGCTCGAGTCGATCAAGCTCTCCTTTCCCTTAAGGACGATGGAATTGACGTAAAACGAATCAAAAACATGACATTTCAAAAAGTTGCTGAAGAATGGCTTGCAGCTTATTCGCGCGAAAAGGTTAAAAAAAGTACGATTCGAGTTCGCAGAATTTCTCTGGCAATACTTAATCAATTTATATCCGCGGTTACCATTGATAAAATTACGCACCGTATGCATCAACAAATTCTCGATGATTTGTTTGAACTCAAAGGATACTCACGGCCACATATTGAAGGAGTACACGTTGCCGCGAATCTGATTTATAAATATGCGATTCGAGAAAAATACCGTAAAGACAATCCAGCTACGGGGGCCAGAATCCCAACTAGATCCGTGACTGTCGAGGAAATTGAAAGAAATCCGATTGAGGAAAAGTACTTTGATAAAAGTGAATTAACGGAACTGCTTAAAGCGGTCGATAAATACGGACTCCCGTATGACAGAGAGATGTTTTACCTATTGGCATTTTCGGGCATGCGCAGTGGTGAATTAATTGCTCTCAAGGAAACAGATTTTGATTTTGAAATAAACGAAGTGCGTATTACCAAAACACTTTATAATCCCGACAATAATGCAAAAAAATATGAGCTTACACCACCAAAGACAAAAGGATCCATTCGTTCAATCCAACTTGATCCGAGCATAAGCGCCTTGATGAGAGAGCACATTAAAAAACTCAAGAAAATTCAGATGGCAGTTATGAATTTCAATCCTGAATATCATGCAGAAAAATTCGTTTTCTGTAACGAAGAAGGCTATCCATTCATTCAGAAGACCGTTAACCGTCGATTACAACGAATAATATCCAAAGCCAAAATCAGCAAGGAAGCCACATCGCATATATTTCGCCACACTCATATTAGTATGCTTACTGAAGCTGGAATCGATCTCCCTACAATCATGCAACGGGTCGGCCATGATGATCCCAAAACAACTTTACAAATTTACACGCATATCACTGAGAAAATGAAAAAGACAGCTGGCGACAAAGTGAATATCCACTTTAAAGACATCCTTCCAAGCAGTCTTGCGCAAGAAATGTGACCTTTTCGTGACCTTATAAAGGAAAACGGAGCCCAAGAGGCCCCGTTTTCCTTGCTATTGCTGGGTTTTGGCCAGCGGCTTACATCATGCCGCCCATGCCGCCCATTCCGCCCATGCCGCCCATATCAGGCATGCCTGGTTTGTCTTTTTCCGGTTTGTCCGCGACAACCGCTTCGGTCGTCAGGAACATCGCCGCGACGGAAGCCGCGTTTTGCAGCGCCGAACGCGTTACTTTCGCAGGGTCGACGATGCCGGCTTGGAACATGTTGACCCATTCGCCGGTAGCGGCGTTGTAGCCGATGCCGATGTCTTCTTTTTTCAGACGCTCGACGATGACGGAGCCTTCTTGGCCCGCGTTCGCCGCGATCGTGCGAACCGGCTCTTCCAGCGCGCGAAGCACGATGTTGACTCCCGTTTGCTCGTCGCCGGCCGCGTTAACGGCCGATACGGCTGCGTATACGTTCACGAGCGCGGTGCCGCCGCCCGATACGATGCCTTCTTCCACGGCTGCGCGCGTGGAGTTCAGGGCGTCTTCGATGCGGAGCTTGCGCTCTTTCAGTTCGGTTTCCGTTGCCGCGCCGACCTTGATGACAGCGACGCCGCCGGCCAGTTTAGCCAGACGCTCTTGCAGCTTCTCGCGGTCGAAGTCGGACGTCGTTTCTTCCAGCTGCGCGCGGATTTGGTTGATGCGCACGTCGATATCGGATTTCACGCCTGCGCCGTCGACGACGATCGTGTTTTCTTTCGTTACGCGGATTTGACGAGCGGAACCGAGTTGATCCACGGTCGTCGCTTTGAGCTCGAGGCCCAGCTCTTCCGTGATCACTTGGCCGCCGGTCAGAGCGGCGATGTCGCCCAGCATGGCTTTGCGGCGGTCGCCGAAGCCAGGAGCTTTAACGGCTACGCACGTGAACGTGCCGCGCAGACGGTTAACGAGCAGCGTAGCGAGCGCTTCGCCTTCGACGTCTTCCGCGATGATCAGCAATTGCTTGCCGGATTGCACGACTTTCTCCAGCACCGGCAGGATCTCTTGGATGTTGGAGATCTTCTTGTCGGTAATCAGGATGTACGGGTTGTCGAGCACGGCTTCCATTTTGTCCGTGTCCGTGATCATGTACGGGGACAGGTAGCCGCGGTCGAACTGCATGCCTTCCACGACTTCCAGCTCCGTGATGAAGCCTTTGGATTCTTCGACGGTGATAACGCCGTCGTTGCCGACTTTCTCCATCGCTTCCGCGATCAGCTGGCCGACTTCTTCGTCAGCGGAGGAAATCGAAGCGACTTGCGCGATCGATTGCTTGCCTTCGATCGGCTTCGCGATGACTTTCAGCTCTTCGACGGCCGCGCGAACGGCTTTCTCGATGCCTTTGCGGATCACCATCGGGTTAGCGCCGGCCGTCACGTTCTTCAGGCCTTCGCGGATCATCGCTTGCGCCAGTACCGTAGCGGTCGTCGTGCCGTCGCCCGCAACGTCGTTCGTTTTCGTCGCGACTTCTTTAACCAGCTGCGCGCCCATGTTTTCGAACGCGTCTTCCAGTTCGATTTCTTTCGCGATGGACACGCCGTCGTTCGTGATCAGCGGGCTGCCGAATTTCTTCTCGAGC
Source organism: Paenibacillus sp. UNC496MF (assembly GCF_900113915.1). NCBI lineage: Bacteria > Bacillati > Bacillota > Bacilli > Caryophanales > Paenibacillaceae > Paenibacillus > Paenibacillus sp. UNC496MF. Next base: position 251,183 of record NZ_FORE01000012.1, on the reverse strand, counting down.
ACCACGTTGCGGCCTTTAGGACCGAGGGTAACTTTTACTGCGTTCGCCAGGGCGTCTACCCCGCGCAGCATCGCGCGGCGCGCGTCTTCGCCGAATTTAATGTCTTTCGCCATCGTTGATAACCTCCTGATTGGTTGATTTAAGTAAAACGAAGCTTACCATGTATGTGGAGCCAAAGCCGCGGCTTAGCCCAAAATCGCGTGGATGTCGCTTTCTTTCATAATCAACAGCTCTTTGCCTTCGTACTTCACTTCGGTGCCGGCGTATTTGGAGAACAGGACGCGGTCGCCTTCCTTGACTTCAAGCGCAATGCGCGCGCCGTCTTTAACCGCGCCGCTGCCGACGGCGATAACTTTGCCTTCTTGCGGCTTTTCTTTAGCCGTGTCAGGCAGCAAAATGCCGCTTGCAGTCGTTTCTTCCTTCGCGATTGGTTCGATCAATACGCGTTCACCCAAAGGTCTGATCATGAAAATAGCCTCCTTGTTTAATTGTTGGACAACAACATTGTTAGCACTCGCACTCGTTAAGTGCTAATAACCATTTCTAATAATACCGAAGTCCTTCGGGGATTTCAAGTCCTTCGCGGCCGATTTCATAGGAATTTTACAAGTCCTCCCCTCGCCCGCGGCGGCGGTTGCCGCGCAACGAAAAAAACCGGCTTTCGCCGGTTTCGGTTACGTTCCGTATTCTTCTTCCCACGCCTTGTCGGCGATCAGCTGTTTCTTGTACACGATGCTCGACAGCATGACGCTGATCTCGTACAGCAGGATGAGCGGCGCGGCCACCAGAGAGTCCGAGATGAAATCAGGCGGCGTCACGACGACCCCGACGATGATGAGCACGAAATACGCGAGCTTGCGCATTTTCTTCAGCCGCATCGGGTTCAGGATGCGCAGCTTCGTCAGGAACATGATGACGATCGGCAGCTCGAACAGCAGCGAGATCGGAATGAGAATATTGAACAGGAACGAGAAATATTGAATGACCCCGTACGTCTCCTCGAGGTTCAAATGCTTCGCGACGTCCGTCGTAAAATTAAACGCCATCGGGAAGACCACGTAGTACGAGAAAGCCAGTCCGACGAGGAACATGAGGAGGACGAACGGCACGAACAGGAGCGTCGCCCGCTGTTCCCTCCGTCCGAGCGCCGGCTTGACGAACGCCCACAGCTGGTACGCCGAGGCCGGCAGGGCGAAGACGAGCGCGATGACGAGAGCGAACTTCATGTAGAGGCCGATGCCGTCCCAGAGGGAGAAGGCGTTCAGCTTCATGCCCTTCACCGGATCCTGGCTCACCAGGTAGTTGTAGACCGGGTCCGCGAGGAACAACCCGAGGATCATCCCGGCGACCAGGAAGACGAGCACGAAGATGATTCTCCGCCGCAGCTCGCCGATGTGGTCGAAGAGCGTCATCATTTTATCGCCGCGCAGGGTTTCCTTCGCATCGGCCGAATCCAGATTGGCCACCGTTAACCGTCACCTCTCTTATCGCGCTTCGTCCGGCACCGCCAATTCCAGGCGACGCGGTCCGCGCATGCTAAACGCCCCGGTCAAGAAAAAAAGCGGGCCCCACTCACTCTGGGAGCCGCTTGTCGTCGACGCGATCTTCCGTACGGTTCACTTCCACCCGCTTGCCCGCATCCTTTCGGTCCTGTTGGTCGTCGTCCATCATATCTCTTGCGCCGGCCTTGAATTCCTTAAGCGTCCGTCCGAACGCCCGGCCGAGCTCCGGCAGCTTGTTGGGTCCGAACAGCAGCAGCGCCACGAGCGCGATCAGCAGAAAGCCGGTAACGCCGATTCCGCTAAACATAGCTTTTAACCTCCTTCATGTTCAACTACACGAATGCTTCATGCTCCGAATCGGACTTCAGCGGACGTGCAGGCCGCCGTAGCCCATCGATACGATATCCGCTCGCGTAATGGTCTCTCCCGCGAGCACGCGGGGCAGCAACACGTCGAACGAGGTATAGGGATCATGCATCACGCAGCCCGGAAGACCCATGACGGGCATTCCGTCCAGGTAGCCCATGAGCAGCATGGACCCCGGCAGCATCGGCGTGCCGTAACTGACGATCTCCGCGCCCGCTTCCGCGATGGCGGCGGGCGTACGGTCGTCGGGGTCTACGGACATTCCGCCGGTTACGATAATCATATCATAGGACTGCCGATGGAAGTAGTGTATTTCCTTGACAATTGTTTGTCGGTCGTCCGGCGAGAAGCGCTGCTCGGCGACCTCGGAGCCGAGCGCCTCGACGATGCGCCGGACCGCCGGGCCGAACTTGTCCTCGATGCGCCCCGAGTACACTTCTCCGCCCGTCGTCAACAGTCCGATCCGGAACTTGCGCAGCGGCTTCAGGCCGAGCGGCCCCTTGCCGCCGCCGCGCGCCCGGTAATCGGCCACGATCGTCTCGACGGCCGCCGCCTTCGCCTCCGGCACGACGAGCGGAATGACGCGCGTCGCCGCCAATTGGCCGCCCGGCTTGACGACGGCGTCCGTCCGCAGCGTCGCCAGCGCGATGTCCCCGAGCTCGTTAATGGCGTAAACGACGTCCGGATCGATGACGGCCAGCGCGGGCACGGCAAGCGCCGACTTGATCGCCACCTTGCCTTCGTGCGGCTCCGTCAGCAGCAGCCCGTCGTCCATAAACGCCCGGGCCATCCGCCCCGCGGCGTCGTCCTCGTGCAGCTCGCCCTCGGCAAGCTCCATAATATAGATGTGCTCCTTGCCGATGTCGAGCAGCTTCGGAATATCCGCCTCCGCGACGACGTGCCCTTTCTTGAAGAGGCGTCCCTTGAACTGTCCCGGGATGATCTGGGTCAAGTCATGCGCGAGCACGAGCCCGACCGCTTCCCGTACCGGCACTTCCTTCAGCCGCGTCCGCAGCCCGCTCATTCCGCGTGCTCTCCCGTCCGTCCGGACAAGATGTTGAGCGCGTGCGGCAGCTGGTCCATGATGGCCATCAGGTTCTCGTGCACGCCCTTCGGGCTGCCCGGCAGGTTGATGATCAGCGAGCGCCCGCGGATGCCGCACACGCCGCGCGAGAGCATGGCCCGGCGGGTCCGCTGCATGGCGCCGAGGCGCATCGCTTCGGCGAGTCCCGGCACGATCCGGTCGACGACCTTCAGCGTCGCCTCGGGGGTCAAATCCCTGGGGGCGAGCCCGGTGCCGCCCGTCGTAATGACCAGGTCCGCTTGAAAATAGTCCGTCATTTCAATCAAAGCCGCCATGATTTCGTCCTGCTCGTCGGGCACGATCCGGTAATCGACGATTTCGCCGCTCAGCTCTTCCTCGACGAGCTCGCGGATCACCTGCGCGCTCGTATCCTCGCGCTCGCCGCGCGAGCCCTTGTCGCTTGCCGTGAGCAAGGCCACTTTCCACCGCATTCGCATCTCCCCCAATCGCAATATGTTCGCCTTCCCATGCCGTACGGCACATGAAAGTTAAACGCCGTTAACGCGATAATCGCCGTTCTTGCCGCCGCTCTTCGACACGAGCAGCGTCGGCCCGATGACCATGTCCTTCTGCAGCGCCTTGCACATGTCGTACACCGTCAGCGCGGCCGCGGACACCGCCGTCAGGGCTTCCATCTCCACGCCGGTCTTGCCGGTCGTCTTGACCGTTCCTTCTATATAAAGTTCGTTCGCGCCGTTATCGCCGAACGCCAGGTTGACGCCGGTCAGCGGCAGCGGATGGCACATCGGAATCCAATCCGACGTCTTCTTCGCCGCCATGATGCCCGCCACCTGCGCCACGGCGAGCACGTCGCCCTTGCCGATCGTGCCGGCCTTGATCCGCCGCAGCGTCTCCTCGGCCATCGTCACCGTCGTCCGCGCCACCGCGGTCCGGGCCGTGACGTCCTTGTCCGACACGTCCACCATGCGCGCGCGTCCCTGGTCGTTAAAATGCGTCAAATCCATGCTGCGTTCCTCCCGTAAATCCGCGTTCCGTCAAGACGGCGTCGACGCGGACGTCGTGCGCGTCCATCGGCACCTCGTCCACGAGCTGCGCCCCGTACCCGAGGGCGATCCACGGCGGCAAGGCATCGCCCGCCTGCCGCGTCTGCGCTTCGAGCCGGTCGCGGAACCGGTCGTAGTAACCGCCGCCGTAACCCAGGCGCCCGCCATTCCGGTCGAAAGCGAGCCCCGGCACGAACACGACGTCCGGGACGTACGACGCCTTGCAGCGCCGCGCGGTGGCCGGATCCGGCTCGCGGATGCCGTAGGCCCCCGGCGCCAGCTCGTCCCACGCCTCGATGGTATACAGCTCCATCGAGCGGTCCCCGCGCACGACGCGCGGCACGACGACCTGCAAGCCCGTGCGCCAACACCATTCGATCAAGAGCGTCGTGTCGAGCTCGGAGCGGAACGGCACGTACGCCATGACGGTCGATACCGGCCGGCCCCGTTCGTTCCGCCGGCGGATCCAATCCACGGCGAGCTGGCACACCGTGTCCGCCCAAGCCATTCGCCCGTTCTCGGAAAGCCCGTCGCGCAGCTCCCTTGCCGCGAGGCGCGCCGCCTGCTTCAGTTCCGTCCGGTTCATCCCATTCCCCTTCGCTTCGTGGTTTTCCGTCCCCGTCTGCGGTCCGTCCATAGTTGTAATTTAGTTTACCACTGTTGCCCATATTTCGCCAACACGCCCAAAGCGGGATACGGCATGGGCTTCCGGTCGCGAAACGGTCGCGCGGCGGCCCGATTTCATGTACACTGGTACAAAGGCATTTTTCTTCAGGTTGGAGGTAAACGGGAACCATGCTTCTTCAAGTATCCGATGTATCCAAAAGCTACGGCGTCAGCAGCGTGCTCGCGAACGTGACGTTCCAGGTGCTGCCCCGAGAGCGGGTCGGCCTCGTGGGCGTGAACGGCGCGGGCAAATCGACGCTGCTCCGGATTATCGCCGGCGAACTGAACGCCGATTCCGGCACCGTCTATAAATCGAAAGAAACGACGATCGGCTACCTGGCGCAATCCAGCGGCCTGCAGTCGGACAAGACCATCGAAGCCGAGATGCGCGCGGTATTCGCGCATCTGACCGACGCCGAGCGCGAGCTCCGCGCGCTGGAGCAGCAAATCGCGGACCCGGCGCTGCACGCCGACGAGAAGCAGTACCAGGCGGTGCTCGACCGGTACGCCAAGCACTCGGACTGGTTCCGGGCCAAGGGCGGCTTCGAGATGGAGACGCGCATCCGCAGCGTGGTGCACGGCATGGGCTTCGGCAGCTTCCCGCCGGAGACGGTCATCTCCACGCTGAGCGGCGGCCAGAAGACGCGGCTCGCGCTCGCCCGCATTCTGCTGCAGGCGCCCGACCTGCTCATGCTCGACGAACCGACGAACTACCTCGACATCGAGACGCTGACCTGGCTCGAGGATTATTTGCGCGGCTATGAGGGCGGCATCCTCGTCGTCTCCCACGACCGCTACTTCCTCGACGCCGTCGTCGGCACGATCGTGGAGATCGAGCGGCACCAGGCGAAGCGGTATACCGGCAATTACAGCCGCTTCATCGACATCAAGGCGGCCGAGTACGAGTCGCAGATGAAGCAGTACGAGAAGCAGCAGGAGGAGATCGCCAAGCTCGAGGACTTCGTGCAGCGGAACATCGTCCGCGCCTCCACGACGAAGCGCGCGCAGAGCCGGCGCAAGACGCTGGAGAAGATGGATCGCCTCGACAAGCCGCTCGGCGACTTGAAGAAGGCGCATTTCTCCTTCGAGATCGAGCGCCAAAGCGGCAACGACGTGCTCGACGTCCGCGACCTGTCGATCCGCTTCCCCGAGAAGGACGCGGCGCTGTTCCGCGACGTGACGTTCCGGCTCGAACGGGGGGAGAACGTCGCGCTCATCGGCCCGAACGGCATCGGCAAATCGACGCTGCTGAAGGCGCTCGTCGGCCAGCAGCCGCACGAGGCCGGCTCGATCCGCTGGGGCACGAACGTGAAGATCGGCTACTACGACCAAGAGCATACGGGCCTGAACCGCAACAACACGGTGCTCGAAGAGCTGTGGAGCGCGTATCCGGGCATCGAGGAAGCGCGCATCCGCACCATACTCGGCAATTTTCTCTTCAGCGGCGACGACGTGAAGAAGAAGATCGGCACTTTGAGCGGCGGCGAACGCGCGCGCGTATCGCTGTCGAAGCTGATGCTGGCGCAGGCGAACATGCTGATTCTCGACGAACCGACGAACCATTTGGACCTGTACAGCAAGGAAGTGCTCGAAGGCGCGCTGATGGATTACGACGGCACGCTGCTGTTCATCTCCCATGACCGGTATTTCTTGAATAAGATGGCGGAGCGCATTGTCGAACTGAATCCGAAGGGCACGGAGCATTTCCTGGGAAATTATGACGAAATGATCCAGAAAAAGCGGGAAATCGAAGAGCTGAAGCTGGAATTGCAGACGGCCGCGCAAGGAAAACAGAGCAAATCCGCGCAGACGCCGGAACCCCAGCCCGTCTCCTCGTACGAAGCCGACAAACAAGCGAAGCGTGACGAACGGAACCGGCAGCGCAAGCAGGAACAGCTGGAATCCGACATCGCGCGGCTGGAGGGCGAAATCGCGGAGCTCGAAGCGCTGCTCACGGACCCTGAAGTCTTCAATGATTACGTGCGGGTCGGCGATATTCAAGCCGACGCGGACAAACGCAAAGCGGAGCTTCAGGCCGTGTACGATGCCTGGGAGGAATTGCTCGCGTAAGCGATCGGAATCGATCGGCTTGGCGCGGTGCGGTCCACGTGGTTTCGCGATCGGCTTCGCCCGATACGCAATTCGCGTCGCCCCGAGACGCGTTCGGCCCGCTCCGGCAATAGCTTCAACCAACCACAACCGGCTCAACACCGGTCGGTATCGCGATAATGGCCGTAAATGCCTGCCCGTAGGCAGACATTTACGGTCTTTTTGCGCATTTGCGGCACCGGTCCCGTCCGTCCCGCGCCCTCCCGCGGCGTCGCCGCTTCTGACCGCGCCTTGCTTAAGCCGCTCCTTCGGCCAGCTTGATTTCCGACATGATCCGGCGGCGCTTGACGGCGTAAAGCAGCAGAATCGCCGCGATGCCGAAGCCCGCCAGCACGGCCGCGGTGCGGACGATCGCCGTCCCTTCGCCGATGGAGATGAGCTGGCGCAGCCCCTCGACGGCGTACGTCATCGGAAGGTACGGATGGATGAACCGGAAGAAGCCCGGCTCGAGCACGACGGGATACGATCCCGAGCTCGACGTCAGCTGAAGCATCAGAATAAGCACCGCGACGAACCGTCCCGTATCGCTCCCCAGCACCGCGATCAGCATGAACAGGATCGCCGTGAAGACGAGCCCGACCGCGACCGCGTACGCGTACATCGCGATCGGCGGGACGACGGTCGGAATGCCGAGTCCCGTATGGAGGACGAATACCGACACGAGCGACTGGCAGACGCTGACCGACGCGAGCGCGAGGTACTTGCTGCCGACGTACGACAGCGGCCCGTGCGGCCGCTCCGGCACCCGCCGGACGTCGATGACGAAAAACAGCACGAGCGAGCCGACCCACAACGAAAGCGCGATGAAATACGGCGCGAAGCCGACGCCGTTGCTCGGCACGGGGTGCCGGTTCGTCTCCGTCATGCGCACGGGATCGCCGATGACGGCCTGCCGCTGGTCGGCCTTTCCGTCCTGCGCGGCCACGCCCGCGGCGTCCGCCAGCTTGTCGGCCAGCTGCGCCTGCCCCTGATGAATGGCCGCGAGCCCGTCCCGGAGCGCGTCCGCGCCGTCCGCCAGCTTCGCGTTGCCGACGCGCAGCGCCTCCGCGCCGCCGCCGAGCCGCAGCAGGCCGTTCATCAGCTTCGTGCTGCCCGTCTGCAGGCCGTTCACCCCGCTCGCGACGTCCTTGACCCGATCGCCGACGGACGCGAAGGACAGCCGCTGCCGGTCCAACGCGGCGGAGACGGCGTCCGCGTCCCCGCGCAGCGCGTCCAGCCGCGAGCCGAGCTCATCCAGCCGCGGCTGGATGGCGCCGGCCAGCTTCGCCGCGCCGCCGGCGGCGCCCTGCACCGACGCGGCCCGCGCATCCAGCTGGCCCAGCGTATCCGAGACGCCGCCGTCGGCGTCGGCACGCGCCGTCTCCGCGCCGGCAAGCCGGTCGGCAAGCCGCTTGTAGTCCGCGTCCAACCGCAGCTCCGGGAAGCGGCCGCCGAGTCCGTCCAGCAGCGCGCGCCCCTGCCGCAGGGCATCCCCGGCGTCCTCGAGACGCGCCTGCGCCGGCCGCAGCGCGCCGCTCAAATTCGACAAGCCGGCCGCGGCATCGTTAACGGCTTTAAGTCCGTTCGACAGCGCGGATAATTCGCCGCGCAAATCGTTAATGGCGGCAAGCAGCGACGTCCGGGCGCCGCTCAGCCGGGCGGCCGGGTCCGCGGCGCCGCCGTTCGACGCGGCCTGCATGCCGTTCGCATCGGCGGCGATGCCGTTCAGGTCGCGCAAGCCCGACGCGACGATGCCGGCCATCGCGTTCAGCTTCACGAGTCCGTTTTCCAGCTCGTTCGCGCCGCTCGCGATCGCGCCGAGCCCTTCCGACAGCTTCGCCATGCCGCCCCCGCTGTCCGCGAGGCCCGCCGATAGCTTCGCCGCGCCCTCGCGCGCCTGCTCCGAGGCGGCCGACAGCTTCGAGGCTCCGTCCGACGCCTCCTTCAAGCCTTTGCCCCCGTTCAGCACCTGCTCGAAGATGACGCCCAAATAATTCGCCTGCAGTTCCTTGCGCAAGCGCTCGTTCACGGAATCCGCGACGGAGCGGACGATCTTCGCGTTCAGCAGGTTGGCCCCTTCGTTCAGCTCGATCCGCAGCGATGTCGGCTCCGGCCGGTCTCCGCTCACGCTGAACGCCCGCTCCGAGAAATCGGCCGGCAAGTACAACGCCATCGCGTACGTGAGGTCCTTCACGCCGCGCTCGGCTTCCGCCCGGCTCGCCGGCCGCCAATCGGTCGACCGGTCCGCGGTCAGCTTGGCCGTCAGCTCCCGGCCCAAGTTCCGTTCGCCGCCGCCCCGCGAACTGCCCGCGTCCTCGTTCACGACCGCGAGGCGGAGCCGCTCGACGTGCGCCGTCGGATCCCAGAACGCCCATAGATAGATGAAGCTGTACATCAGCGGCAGAACCATCAGGCCGAGCAGCGATTTGCGCACCGACCGAATCATCCACATGGACCTGATATCCAGCATGGCCAGCCTGAAGCCGCCCGAGCTTTCCCGCATGCGGGGTCCTCCTTCCAAACGCGTGGTGCTTGTGCACAGCCGCCGCAGCCGCGGCGGACAAGCCGTCCCCGTAGGATTTCCCAGACGTGCGAAAAGGAACCATGCGCGCCAGGTCATCCTTCCGGTCTTCGCGCCTCTATCCCCCCTTTCCACAGCTCTATCCACAGCCGTGGACAAATTGCGCGGCAATTCTGGCATTGATTTTGTCGAATAACCTCGCTAAATTTACCGTAATTTTAATATTTCTCATCAAGCGTTTACGATTGCTTCATTTTTATTCCCATTATCCACATTATCCACAACCAGCCTGTGAAAAACTTATTCGACTTTTATGCACACTGTAAACGCCCGGATTTTGCGGCTTTCCAGCAATTGTGCACAAGCGAGCTGCCTGCTGTGGGTAACGTTGTGGATAACAAAAAAGCAGGGGGCGCCCCCTGCTTTTTGAATCGCTATTCACCGAATCGCCCGGCTCGCCGTCAGCTCGATTTCGCTTCCCGATCCGTTTCGTCGCCGCCCTCGTCCGCGCTCGCGCTCATCAGCAGCTGGTTGCACGCCGCCACGTACGCCTGGGCCGACGCCAGAATGATGTCGTTATGCACCGCCGTGCCGCTGTAGCGCTTGCCGCCGCGCACGACGCTGACGGCCGCTTCGCCGCGGGCATCCTCGCCCGTGGACAGCGAATGCAGCTCCAGATCGTCGAACGCCGCGCCGACCGGGATGGCCTGCCGCAGGCAATGGATGACCGCTTCGAGCGGCCCGGTCCCCGTGCCCGTATACGTGCGCTCCTCCTGCGATTCCCGTTCGCGGACCGTTACCGACGCGATGCGGGAGCGCTGCGTGCCGGCCAGCACCTGCAGGTCGACCAGCACGTACGGATCGTGCTGCGTCTCGGTCGACTCGCTCGCGAGGCGCACCAGCACGTCGTCCGGGACGATTTTGAGCTCGTCGGCTTTCTCCTTGAAGCGGTCGTACACGTCCTGCAGCTGCTCCTCGTTCAGGACGATGCCGAACTCCGCGAGGCGGTGCTTGATGGCATGGCGGCCGGAATGCTTGCCGAGCACGATCATGCTGCGCGGGATGCCCATCGCTTCGGGATCCATGATCTCGTACGTGCTGCGGTTCTTGAGCAGGCCGTCCTGATGGATGCCGGACTCGTGCTGGAACGCGTTCCGGCCGACGATCGGCTTGTTGTAGGCGATCGGGAAGTTCATCGCCCGGCTCACCATCCGCGACGTCTCGTAAATCTCGCCGACGTTGATGCCCGTCTCCGCGCCGATCGCGGCCTTGCGCGTCTCGATCGCCATGACCAGCTCCTCGAGCGAGCAGTTGCCGGCGCGTTCGCCGATGCCGTTCACCGTGACCTCGATCTGCGTCGCGCCGCCGGCGATCGCCGCCAGGCTGTTCGCTACCGCGAGGCCGAGGTCGTTATGGCAATGCGCGCTGAACTGCACCTTGTCGGCGCCCCGCGCGCCCGCCCGCACGGCGCGGAACATGGCGCCGTACTCCTCCGGAAGCGCGAAGCCGAGCGTATCCGGCAGGTTGATGACCGTCGCGCCCTCCGCGATGACCGCCTCGACCATCTCGATGACGAATTCGCGGCCCGTGCGGCTCGCGTCCATCGCCGAGAATTCGATCTCGTCCACGAACTGCTTGCCGTAGGCGACCATGGCGCGGGCGATGTTCACGACTTCATCCCGGGACTTCTTCAGCTGGAAGTCCAGGTGGATGTCCGACGAGGAGATGAACAGGTGCAGGCGCCGGCGCGCGGCGTCCGTCGTCGCCTTGACCGCGGCGTCGATATCGCCCTTGATGGCGCGGGCGAAGCCGGCGATCTCGACGTTCTGCAGCTCGCGCGAAATCTGCTGCACCGCGGCGAACTCGCCCGGGCTCGAGATCGGGAAGCCCGGCTCGATGACGTCGATGCCGAGCTTCGCCAGCTGGCGGGCGATGACGATCTTCTGCTCGGGACGCAGCGTCGCGCCCGGCGACTGTTCGCCGTCGCGAAGCGTCGTGTCGAAGATGCGGATCCGCTTGCCGGCGGACGAAGCGGCTTGCGTATCGGCGTTAACGCGCGTTTCACGGGATGGGGTCATGGTTGGTTCCTCCTGTATATTGGGTTTGGGATCGGATGGAGACGCCGGGCCGCGGCCGCGACAACGACAGAAGCCCGCCGTCTCTCGAAGATTCAAGAGACGACAGGCTTCTTGAGCATGCCGCGGTACCACTCTCGTTGCCCGGACGCTCCCGTCCGGACCCGCTCGCGCAGGGACCCGGCCGGTTCGGCCGCGAGTCCGCCGCACCCGATGACGGGGGTCAGCCGTAACGAAGTACCCGGCGGCCGGCCGTCCTTGCGGACGCCGCCCCGTTTTCCCCCGTTCCGCTCCCAGGCGAGTTCGGATCCCCCTTCGGCTGCGTCGCACCGTCCCGCAGCTCTCTGATTCCCGGTCGTGATCCTACTGCTCCTGTTCAACGCGTTGTGTTCGTTATATGCGTACGTTCAAGCTTGACGGTTCATGCGTGCCTCTTCAGACAAGATGGTTCAGGCTCTTCGACGATCGTTGCGGGCGATTCTCGGCTGTTCGACACTTCGTGACGCGAAACCCGCGGGGTTCCGCCGCATCCGGAGCAATCCAAAAAGCCCGCCGTCTCTTGAGAATCAAGAGACGACGGACTGTGAAATCCGGCGCGGTACCACCCTTGTTGACGACGCGCGAAGCGCGGTCGTCCACCTTACGCACGGCGACCGACTCTAGAAATCGATGGCCATGCACCCGATCACGGCGGTTAACCGTAACGGCGTACGCGGGCTTCCTTCAGCCTTGGCCTTCGGCCGACACTGAAACCCTCTCCGCCATTCCGCTCCCAGGCGAGGTTCAAGCTGCCTTCGGCTGCGTCGCACCATCCCGCAGCTCTCTGTTCCCGGCGTTCGCTCTACTGCTCCTGTTCGTCGCGTTTCGTCGATTGAAGTGTTGTTGCCTATTATAGGCATAACGGAAATCGTCTGTCAATTCCGAAACGAGAAAAAGTTTTGAAAAGGGAGCGGTTCTTCGCCTCTTACCGCGTCGCGCCTTCGCTGCGAAGCGCCTCCAGCCAAGCCCGGCGGAACTCGGCCACGCTGCCGAAGCGGTCGGCCCTGTCGGGGGATGCGCCTTCAGCGCCGTGCGGTGCAGCGCCCCGGACGCCCGCCAGCCCGCGGACTCGCGGCTGCCTTCCTCCTCCGCCAGGAAGACGAAGGCGGAGGCTCCCAAGTTGAAGACGTTCGTCACCCCGTCGATCCGGCTTCCCTTGACGAACTCCTCGGGCGCCATGTAGCGGCTCGACCCGTAGTTGCGGTCCGTCGCGAGCGTAAACGCGCCTTTGGCATACAAATCGAAATCGCACAGAGGCAGCGCGTTCCGGGCGAAATCGTAAATCAGGCTGCCGCCGTACAGATCGACCGCGACGTAGCCTAGCCGCTCCAACTGCTCGTGCAGCTCGCAGACGTCGCCGAGCGCGCGCACGATCGTCTCCGCCGGGAGGCGCCGGAACCGGAAATGCGGCGAGTCCGGATGGCTGCGGCCTTCCTTCCCCGAGAATTCCGGCGAACCGGGCACCTCGCCGTCGACCCATTCGAAGACGAGCGCGTAGCCGTCGCCGGCCGGAAAATGGTTGAGCAGCCGGGGCACGCAAGGATGGCTGACCTTCGCATGGAACGCGGCGGCGTTCTTCAGATAGCCGACGTTCTCCGGCTGCGCCGCGTATTGTCGCGCTACGACACGACCGACCAGTCTTCCAGCGACTGGCCGGGCTCCGCCTTCATGTCGAGCGGCGTGAATTCGCCGCGCGCGTACTTCAAGTGCGCCGCGGCGCCGATCATCGCCGCGTTGTCGGTGCAGAGCCGAAGCGGCGGGACGAGCAGCGGGATGCCCGCTTCCTCGCAGCGGGAAGCCAGCGCCGCGCGCAGGCCGCCGTTCGCCGCGACGCCGCCGCACAGCAGCAGCTGCTTGGCGCCGAATTCGCGGACGGCGCGGACCGCCTTCGTCGTCAGCACGTCGATGACCGACGCCTGGAAACCGCGGGCGAGCGCGGCCTCGCGGATCGGCTCGCCTTTCATCGCGGCGGTGTTGATGGCGGCGAGCACGGCGGACTTCAGGCCGCTGAAGCTGAAGTCGTACGACTCCGGCTCGAGCCACGCCCGGGGCAGCGGAATTTCGTCGTCCGCGCCCTGCGCGAGGCGGTCGACATGCGGCCCGCCGGGATACGGGAACTTCAGCGTCCGCGCCACCTTGTCGTACGCTTCGCCGACGGCGTCGTCGCGCGTGCGCCCGATGATGCGGAAGCGACCTTCGCTCTCGAGCAGGACAAGCTCCGTATGGCCGCCCGAGGCGACGAGCGCGAGGCACGGATAGACCAGCTCGTGCACGAGCTCGTTGGCATAGATGTGCCCGGCGATATGATGCGTGCCGATCAGCGGCAGGCCGAGGGCCATCGCCAGGCTTTTGGCCGCGACGATGCCGACGAGCAGCGCGCCGACGAGCCCCGGCCCCTGCGTCACCGCGATCGCGGACAGGTCGCGGAACGAGACGCCGGCCTCGGCCAGCGCCTGCTGCATGATGACCGTAATCGATTCGGCGTGCTTGCGCGAGGCGATTTCCGGCACGACGCCGCCGAACCGGCGGTGCGTGTCGATTTGGCTCGAGACGATATTGGATAAGATCCGTTTGCCGCCGCGGACGACGGCCGCCGACGTTTCGTCGCAGCTCGTCTCCACGGCCAGGATGAGTTCATGGCTTGCGTTAGTCGTCATACGATTGCTCCACTTCGGCGGACTCCGGCAGCTCCGCCCACATGATCAGGGCATCCTCCATATTGTCCGAATAATAGCCGGGCCGGATGCCCGACGGTTCGAAGCCCAGCTTGGCATACAGCCGCCGGGCGACCGAATTGCTCACGCGCACTTCCAGCGTCATGCGGCGCGCGCCGAACAGGACGGCGGTCCGCATCAGCTCCGTCATCAGCAGCTCCCCGAGCCCTTGTCCGCGGTAAGCCTCGCGCACCGCGACGTTCGTTACGTGCGCCTCGTCCATGATCGTCCACATGCCCGCGTAGCCGATCGCCGCGCCTTCATAATCCATAACCATGTAGCGCGCGAAATGATTGTTCGTCAGCTCGTTCACGAACGCGTCCTTCGTCCAGGGCGTCGCGAAGCTTTCTTCCTCGATCGCGGCGATCGTCGGCACGTCGTCCAGCGTCATCGAACGGAAGACGAGCCGGTTCCGGTCAATTGGCGTCATGTCCGACAGCTCCTTCCGCGGCCGCTTGCTTCTCCTGCAGCTTGACCTCCGCTTCGGTCAGCTGCGTGTAATTCGGGGCGAACGCGTGCACGTCGTCCCGCTCCCCCGCGGCGAGCCGCTTCGCGCCGAGCGCGGCGACCGCCCGGCCCTCCAGCCAGAGCGGGAGCGCATGCACCCGCACGGCGGGGCACAGCGCCTGCAGCCGGCCGGCTTCGGCCTCGTGCTGCGCCAGCTCGCCGACGAGCCAGACGGCGTCCGGCCGCGAAGCGTCGTCCGCCGCGCCGAGCGCCGCCGCCAGCTCGTCCGTCCAGTCGCGCATGAGCCGGATCGCGTCCGGCGCCTCGCGCGTCCACGCGCCGTCCGCGGGCGGATTCGCCGCTTCCGGCGCGGCGCCTATGGCCGCGAAGCGCGCCGTGTACGCCTGGCCGCGCCGGGCGTCCATGACCGGCACGATCCAAGCGCGCCCCGCGGGTGCGCCGTCCGCGCCGGCGGATGCCGCCGGCCACGCGCCGTAGGCCAGCGCCTCCAGGCTCGACACGCCGACGAGCGGCTTGTCCCAGGCCCAGGCGAGCGTCTTGCCGAGCGATACGGCGATGCGCATGCCCGTGTACGAGCCCGGACCTCGCCCGATCGCGAGGCCGTCCAGCGCCTCCGGCTTCACGCCGCATGCCTCCAGCATCGTCTGAACCGCGGATACCGTATGCACGGAATGATTGCGTTCCGCGAGCGACTGCACCTCCCGCAGCACCTCGCCGCCGCGGACGAGCGCGGCCGCCAAGGCGGCCGTCGACGTATCCACGGCCAGCACGAGCCGTCCGTCGCGGCTCCCCTGCGTTGTCTGTTCACCCATCTGTTACCTAGCTCCCATTCGCTGTAAGTCTCGCACCCAGGCCGCATACCGCGGACCGATGCCCTTGATCGCGATCCGGCGCGCGTCTCCGCCCAGATGCGCGATGTACATCTCCAGCCGCTCCGGCGGCAGCAGCGCCTCGATCAGACTGGCCCATTCCACGATCGTCACGCCGTCGCCGAAGAAATACTCGTCCAGCCCGAGCTCGTCCGCTTCCGGCTCCGACAGCCGATAGACGTCCATATGATAGAGCGGCAGCGCGCCCTGATATTCCTTGATGATCGTAAACGTCGGACTGTTCACGACGTCCTTCACGCCGATGCCTCTCGCATAGGCCTGCGAGAACCGGGTCTTCCCCGCGCCGAGATCGCCGTCCAAGGCCAGCACCGTGCCCGGCGCGGCCCATCCGGCCAGCGTCTCCGCGAGCCGGACCGTGCCGGACTCGTCGTCCGCCGTCCATTCGATTGCCATGACCTCGCTCATCCGTTCACGCTCCTACTCGCCAAAATGATTGTAGCCCCGCTTCGCGAGCGGCTCCCGCCGGGGCGCGGAGCCGGCGCGCCGGCCCCGTCCGCGAACATCCAGATCGCGCACCAGCGCGACGCCCGCGGGGCCTTCCTCCGCCTCGCCGACGATGTACATCGGCAGGCCGGCCGCTTCCAGCGCGGCCTTGGCCGCCTCCGCGTCGCCGGCCGCGATCGTGCCGAGCAGCACGTAGTCTTCGCCGCCGTAGAGGATCCACGCCAGCGGATCCGCCCCGGCGCGGCTCGCGTACGCGGCCAGGCTGCCGCTCTTCGGGAGCCGCGACTCGCGCAGCGCGAGCGCGACGCCCGAAGCCTCGGCGATCTCCCAGGCTTCGCTCGCCAAGCCGTCGCTGACGTCGTTCAGCGACGTGACCGTGCCGCGCGCGGCCAGCAGCGCCGCCGCGCGCACGGACGGCGCCGGCCGGCGGTGCGCCCGCACGAGCGCCGCCGTGCCGGCCGCCTCCGCCGCGGCCAGGGGCACCGGCCCCGGCGCGGCGCCTTCGTCCGCCGCCGGGACCGCCCCCGCGGCCGCGGCGAGCAAAAAATGCAGACCGGCCGCGGCCAGCCCCGCGGCGCCGGTCACGAACACGGCGTCGCCGGGCCGCGCGCCCGCCCGGCGGATGGCCTTGCCGGCCGCGACCGTCCCCGCGACCGTCACGGCCACGACCAAATCCCGCGGCGACGACGTCGTGTCGCCGCCGATGACCGCGACGCCGTACTGCGCGGCGCACGCGTACAGCCCGTCGTAGAGCCGGCGCACCCGCTCCGGCCCCCAAGCCTTCGGCACGCTGACCGACACCAGCGCGTGCCGGGGCGTGCCGCCCATCGCCGCGATGTCGCTCACGTTCGCGGCAAGCGCCTTCCAGCCGACGTCCTCCGGCGCCATCGTCGCGTCGTTGAAGTGGACGGTCTCCACCATCGTGTCGACCGCCAGCAGCCATTCCACCGGGCCGCCGGCATCCGGCGGCGGCCCCACGACCGCGGCGTCGTCGCCGATGCCGAGCACGACGCCCTGCGCAGCCAGCAGGGACGCCGGCTGCCGCCGATCCGTCCAATGGCGGATTCGCGCAAATTCATCCACGTCCGACCCTCCAATGGCAGCGTTCGCGATTCCGAGTAATTGTCCTTATTATATCGGCCCGTCCGCGGCCCCGCAACAAAAGCGGGCAAGGCCGCGCGTCGCCCGCGCGGCCTTGCCCTGATCGAGGCGCTTGCATGCCGGCCGGTCCCCCGCATGCAAGCGCGTCGCTAGTGAATGTCCCGCTTCTTGAAGCGGCCGCCTTTGACGTCGTGAATGTTGCCGACCGCGAGGAACGCGCTCGGATCCAGCTCCTGGACGATCGACTTCATCTTCGCTTCCTCCAGGCGCGTAATGACGCAGAAGATGACCCGCTTCATGCCGCCGGAGAAGGCGCCTTCGCCCTGCAGGTACGTGACGCCGCGGCCGAGGCGGCTCATGATGGCGTCGCCGATTTCCTTCGCTTCGTCGCTGATGATCCAGACCGACTTCGACTGGTCGAAGCCCTCCAAGGTGACGTCGATCATCTTGAAGGCGATGTAATAGGCAATGAGCGAGTACATCGCGCTGTCCCACGAGAAGACGAAGCCCGCGCTGCCGAGGATGAACAGATTGAAAAACATGACGATCTCGCCGACCGAGAACGGCGTCTTCTTCGTGAACAGGATCGCGATGATCTCCGTGCCGTCGAGCGAGCCGCCGAAGCGGATGACGAGGCCGACGCCGATGCCGAGAATGACGCCGCCGATGACCGGCGCGAGGAACGTGCTGTAGGTGAGCGCCTTGACCGGATGCAGCAGCGTGGTGCCGATGGACATGACCGTGACGCCGTAGAGCGTCGAGAGCGCGAACGTTTTGCCGATCTGCTTATACCCGATGATAAGAAAGGGCAAATTGATCAAGAATAGAAAGATACCGAGAGACACGCCCGTGATATGAGACAAAATGATGGATATGCCAACGATGCCGCCGTCGATGATGTTATTCGGCACGAGAAAAATCTCGAGCGCGACCGATACGAGCGCCGCTCCGATCGTGATGAACACGATCCGCCGAAGCAATTCGAGCTTGGTAAGCTTGTAATGCTGTTTCGCCATCTCTTCTCCCCCTGTCGCATGGATCCCGAAAAATCCATCTTCTTCTTCCATTATAACGCGTTTTCCTGCGATTTCAAAATCAAAAGCCGCTTTATCGCGATTTATATATCGTCTAAATCCGTCTATCTTCGTATTTCGCACATTTAATGTGACCTTTCACCATACTAAAGCAAGCATTTCGCTCGGAATTGTTCCTGGCCCGGACGACGCCTTGCATTCCCGTATCCGGCTTTGCGATCGCCCCCGGCTCCGCCGCCGCAAGCAGGCTGCGTTCCCGCGCCGGCGCTCCGCGGACGCGCGAAAAAGCCCGGGCCGACTGGCCCGGGCTTTCTCGCCGTACTGCGTTTCGTACGCGGAATTGCCGATTAGAACTTGTCGAAGACGTAATGCACGATGAAGTACAGCGCCCCGAAAAAAATGATGAGGTAGGCCGCGTACTTGATGAACGTCGAGGCAACCAGACTGGAGTCCGATTTCTGTTCGATATGACGCTCCTCGACATCGATATCGCGATGTGCCATTCGGATCAGCTCCTCTTCGTGTTACGGCTTATTGCCGCTGATAGGACTGATTTACCCCGCTTTCGGACCTGTCAATCAGCCCCGGCTTCCTCTTTTCGCGCGAACAGGCCGGCGCTCCTCGAGCCCGGCCTTGGTTCCATGCTTGTCGTATTCCGTTTTTGCGGTCAGGCGCAGGCGCCCTCTCCTACGCTTCGCCTTCTTCTTTCAGGCGGTCGCAGGAAACGGTGTGGGTATTGAGCGGGTCGGTGCCGATCCGCACCGTCGCCATGCCGTTCGTTTCGTCGACGTTCTCGATCCAGACGGACTTGTCGCCTAAGTGCACGGCAAAATTATCCTTCGAATTGTAAATTTCCATCGCGCGTTTCGTGTCCATGGTTACTCCTTCGATTCGATGACCATCGTATCCGTGGTGGATTCTTCGATCAGCCCGTTATTCAGCGTTACCGTGCCGCCGCCCAACCCCTCGTTAATCATCCGGTCGATGTCCATGAAATAATCTTCGCGTCCTTCGTGCTTCTTATCGTTGCTCGACCCCGTAGGGGAGTTGCCCGCTTCGCTCATCCCTTCCGCCTCCTTCAGATGATTGATGGCCGTGCTAACGAAAATATGCCCGAATCGGCTTAGCTTCATGCATTCGGGGGAAGACTTAGGACTAGAGGAAGCTTGGCGCAATACGGCATCCGGGCGCTTGGCCGCCCGCACCCACAATCCGCGAGGAGGAACGCCTTTATGCATACCGTTTGGAAAGGGGCCATCAGCTTCGGCCTCGTCCACGTGCCCGTCAAAATGTTTTCCGCGACGGAGGACAAGGACATCTCGATGAAGCTGATCCACCGCGTCTGCGGCAGCAACGTCTCCTATATCCGCAAATGCCCGACCTGCGAGGTCGAGGTGGAGTGGGACGACATCGTCAAAGGCTACGAATACGAGAAAGGCCGCTACGTGCTGTTCGAGAAGGACGAGCTCGAGCAGCTGTCCGGCGAGGCGACGAAGACGATCAACATCCTGGATTTCGTCGCGCTGGAAGAGATCGATCCGATTTATTTCCAGAAAACGTACTACCTCTCGCCCGACCAGGCCGGGGGCAACGCCTATAACCTGCTGCTCGAAGCGATGCGGCAATCCGGGCGGATCGGCATCGCCAAGGTGGCCATCCGGTCCAAAAGCTCGCTCGCGGCGATCCGCATCATCGGCGACTGCCTGGCGATGGAGACGATCTTCTATCCCGACGAGATCCGCTCCGTGAATCAGGTGCCGGGCCTGCCCGACGCGGTGAACGTCAACGAGAAGGAGCTCGCGATGGCCCGGATGCTCATCGAGCAGCTGTCCACGCCGTTCGAGCCCGCCAAATACACGGACGACTACCGCGCGCGGCTAATGGACCTGATCCAGCATAAAATCGCCGGCGAAGAGGTGTCCGTCGCGCCGGAAGCGCAGAAGACAAACGTGCTCGACCTCATGGCCGCGCTGCAGGCGAGCCTCGAGGCCGTGAAGCTGCCGCCGAACGCGCCGGGCGGCCTGGATACGAGCACGGCCGGCGCCGCCGCGCCGGCCGCCGCGGGACAGCCGGCCGCGGCCGACGGCAGCGAGGTCGTGGCCAAGGTGAAGAAGCCGCGCGCCCCGCGCAAGACGAAGAAGGAAGATACGGTGTCGTAGATGGAACAGACCTGGCCGCAGCCGTTGCCCGACGACCCGTCTCCCTTCGCCGGACCGGACGGCGGCCGGTCCGGCCTGCCGCTTCCGATCCCGCTTCCGGCCGAGCCGATGGCCCCTCTCTCCGCGGCCGAGCTGCCGTCCGGCGACGGCTGGGGCTATCAGCTGAAGTGGGACGGCGTGCGCATCCTGGCCCGATTGGACGGGAACGGCGGCGTGGAGCTGTTCTCGCGGAAGCTGTATTTGAAGAACGGCGTATACCCCGAGATCGCCCTCCTGCTGGAAGCGAAAGCCGGCGCGCTCGGCCGCTGCCTGCTGGACGGCGAGGTCGTCTGGTGGGACGGCATCCGGCCGAATTTCCAGCAGGTGCTCAAGCGGGAGCGCTCGCGCGGGCTGGCGCGCCAGCCGTTGGCCGCTGACGCCGCCCAGCCGGCGCCGGATGCGGCGGCAAGGACGGCCGTTGACACGGCGGCCGCCCAGCCGGCGGACGCCGGCCCGGCGGCGCGGCCGAACGCGGTCCGCGCGGCCGCAATGAAGCCGTTTCCGGCCGATGCCGGCGGCCGGAGCTCGTCCGGCGGACTCGTGTACGTGCTGTTCGACCTGCTGGCCGACGAGAGCGGCGATCTTCGCTCGCTTCCTTACGAGGAGCGGCACCGCCGGCTGGCCGCGCTGTGCGGCGACGGCGACCCCCGCCTGTTCGTCACCGACTTGTTCCCTGACGGCGAAGCGCTCTGGTCCTGGGTGGAAGCGAACCGGTGGGAGGGCGTCGTCGGCAAGCGGCTGTCAAGCCCTTACCGCGAAGGCAAGAAGCACCGCGATTGGCTGAAGAAGAAGACGGAGCTCGTGCTGGACGTCGACATCGTGGGGCTGAAATGGCGGGGCGGCATCGTGGCGAGCCTCGTCATGGAGCTGGAGGGCGAGTATCTCGGAAGCGTCTCGCTCGGCCTGAACGAAGCGCTTCGCAGCGTGCTCGCTTCCACGTTCCGGCCGCAGCGGTCTCATTTGGCCGTCGTCGCCTGCCCGTTTCCCGCGCTGCCGGACGATCTGAAGCACGAGGACGTGCAGTGGCTGTCGCTGCCGTTCCGCTGCCGGGTGACCGGGCTCGAGCTGACGTCCGCGGGGCAGCTGCGCCATCCGAAGCTCGTGACGTTCCTGCCCAAGGAGCCGCTCGCATGAGCCGGGCCGTCAAAGGCACGATCGTGGTGGAGGGGCAGGAGCTGACGGTCAGCAATCCCGACAAGCTGCTGTGGCCGGAGATGGGCATCACGAAGGCGATGTTCCTGCAGCGCCTCGCCGGTCTGGCCCCGTGGCTGCTGAAGCATTGCCAGGACCGGCTGCTGACGACGATCCGATTCCCGGACGGCGTGAACGGCAAGTCGTTCTACCAAAAGAACAGTCCGACGCCCGCGCCGGACTTCGTGGAGACGGAGCGGCGCGAAGGCATCGACTACGTGAAGCTGACGTCGCTGCCGGTGCTGCTGTGGCTCGGCAATCTGGCCTGCCTGGAATATCACGCCTCGTTCGACCGCGTCAGCGACCCGCTCCGCCCGACGGAGTGGGTGCTCGATCTCGATCCGTCGCTCGAGGAGGAGCCGCGCATCATGGAGGCGGCGCTGCTGGCCGGCGACCTGCTCCGGTCGCTCGGCATCGCCTCGACGCCCAAGACGTCCGGGGCGACCGGCGTTCAGATCATCGTGCCGCTCGTCAAGGACCTTACCTTCGACGAGCTCCGGCGCATCGGCGAATTCGTCGGGTCATACCTTGCGGACAAGCATCCGCGGCTGTTCACGGTGGAACGGCTGAAGAAGCACCGCGGGGACCTGATCTACGTCGATTATTTGCAGCATTATCAGGGCAAAACGATCATCGCGCCCTACTCTCCGCGGGCGCGCGCGGCGGCGAGCGTCTCCACCCCGCTGCACTGGGACGAGGTGCGCCGCGGCGCCGCGATCGCGGACTACCACCTGCTCAACATCGAAGAGCGGCTTCACCGCGAGGGCGATCTGCTGGACCGCATCCCCGCCCAGTCGCTGCGGCCGATCTTGACGTTCATCGGGAAACGGTGAGACGCCGGTTCGGCGCCGGTTTGTTCGCGACGCGTCAAGGCCGCCATTCGACGAATGGCGGCCTTGACGATTTTTGTTATGAATTCAAGGCGCGGCGGTGCCGATCGGGCTGCAGGTACCGTACCCGGTACCGCTCTTTCGGCCAATCGGCCGGTTTCATTTCATGCTCCGGTACCGCACCAGCTATCCGCCTTCCCTACTTCAAAATCTCTTCGATCCGCGCCAGCACGTCCTCGCTCAGCACGACGCCGGACGCTTTCGCGTTCTCGACCACCTGCTCCGGACGGCTTGCGCCGACGAGCGCGCTCGCCACGTTCGGCTGGCGGAGAATCCAGGCCAGCGCCAGCTGCCCCGTGGAGATCTCGAGCTCCGACGCGATCTCGGACAGCGCCCGCACTTTCGCGAGCTTCTCTTCCGTGATGCCCTTGCGCACCCATTCCAGCTTGTTCGCGCGGCTGTCGGCCGGAATGTCCGCGAGGGACGTATATTTGCCCGTCAGCAAGCCTTGGGCCAGCGGGGAGAACACGACTTGTCCGATGCCGTTCTTCTCGCCGTACGGGATGACTTCCTTCTCGATGTAACGTTCGAACATGTTGTAGACCGGCTGGCTGACGACGATGCGGTCCAGCAGGTAACGGTCCGCCGTGCCCAGCGCGTCCGCCATCTGGGACGCCGTCCATTCGCTCACGCCGGCGTACAGGACCTTGCCCTGCCGGATCAGGTCGTCGATCGCGCGCAGCGTTTCCGTCAGCGGCGTCTCCGGATCGTACCGGTGGCAGTAGAAAATGTCCACGTATTCGGCGCCGAGCCGCTTCAGGCTCGCGTTGGCCTGCTCGATGACGTGCTTGCGGGACAGCCCGCGGTCGTTCGGCCCGTCGCCCATCGGCCAGAACGCTTTCGTCGCCAGAACGTAGGAGTCCCGTTTATAAGCTTTCAGCGTCTCGCCGAGCAGCGTCTCCGCCGCGCCCCGCTCGTACACGTTCGCCGTATCGAAAAAGTTGATGCCCAGGTCGTAAGCTTGCTCGATCGCCTTGACCGCGTTCTGCTTCTCGACGTAACCGCCGTAGGTCAGCCAGCTGCCGAGGCTGATTTCGCTCACTTTCACGCCGCTTCCGCCAAGTCTTCTGTATTGCACCGCAATCCCTCCAAGCCTGATTTTGTGGATCGTGACGGGCCTTCGATTCCAGCCCTTATGCCAGCCCTTCTATTCTATCAGCGGCCGCTGGCAAATAGAAAGTAGTGAAATAAATCTCATTATATTATACCGATTATATCTGCTATACTTAAGGTAACTATGTTCAAGGGAGGCTGAAACCCGCATGACCCTAAGCAATTACGTCCCGAAAGAACCTGCCGTGATCGAGTGCAACATCGAGAAAACGTTGGATGTCATCGGAGGCAAATGGGCCTTCCTCGTGCTTCGCGAGCTGTTCTGCGAGAAGCGCCGCTTCGGCGAGCTGCAGCGGCTCATTCCGGACGTCAGCCCGCGCGCGCTGACGAGCACGCTCCGCCATCTGGAAACCCAGGGCGTGCTGGAGCGCCACGTCTTCCCGACCGTCCCCGTGACGGTCGAATATTCGCTCACCCCGAAGGGCATGGACCTGCACTGCATTTTGCACGAGATGAAGCTGTGGGCCGCCAAGTGGACCTAATCGCCCCGTCGCCTCGGATCATACATGAAAGAGCAGGCGGAACGCGTCGTTCCGGCCTGCTCTTCTTCGTTGGCGGGGCGGCTACAGACCGACGATCCGCCGAATCATCAGGCTGCGCTTGCAGGAGAGGTCGACGAATTCGCCGCCGATCCGGACGAGCGGCGCCTCTTCGTCGTGCGGATTGATATAGACGACCTCGCCGATCCGGCCGTCGGTCAGGAGCACCTGCTGCCCGACCAGCCGGGTCGTGACGTTCTCCAGGAACACCGAGATGATCTGGGGATCCAATTGACCGAAATAGCCTTCGCGCAGCTGGCGGAGCACCTCGTAGAAGGGCAGCGCTTTATGGTAGGGACGGTCGGACGACATCGCATGGAAAATGTCCGCCGCCGCCACGATTTTGCTGAACGGGTCGATGTGGTCGGCGGTCAACCCGAGCGGGTAGCCGGATCCGTCCTCGCGCTCGTGGTGCTGCAGGGCGGCGAGCGCGGCGCGGTAGCTGACGCCCTCGGTCTTCTTCAGCATCTCGTAGCCGTAAAGCGTGTGCTTCTTGACGAGCTCGTACTCGTCCGGCGTCAGCTTGCCCGGCTTGTTCAGGATGTCGTCCGGGATCTTCACTTTGCCGATATCGTGCAGCGTGGCGGCGACGGTAAGCGTTGTCAAATCCGCTTCGCCCAAATCCAGCCACCGGCCGATCATCGCGGCGAGGACGCCCACGCCGATGTTGTGCTCGTACGTGTAGTCGCCCTGCGCCTTGACCGCTTCGAACAGCTCGAACACGTTCGGATGGCTCGCCGCCCGCATAACCGCCGGCGCGACCTCCGCCTGCAGCTCCAGAATCGGCACCCGGCCCGTGCCCCGGGCGTCTTCGAACAGCGACTTGGCGCGCGCGACGGCGGCGCCGACCGCTTCGCGGGGCGGCGTCGCGGGCTCCGCCGGATCGTGCACGACGGATACGTCCTCGATTCCGTGCCTCTCGAGCAGCGCCAGATGTTCTTCGCGCAGCCGCACGCCGGCCGGCAGCACGGTCACCCCGAAGGCGTTGACCAGATCGTGTTTTGCGATTTTTCCCAAATAATGCCGCATGGCAATGGCGCCTCCACCGATTCGTGATTGTCGATCATTCCCAAGGTAAATCTTGGTCGATATGCTTACAATACCACGGGATCGCGCCTATTGTCCTATGGTATTGTTTTACAGTTTCGAAATAAAAGGCCTTAAGACCCTTTTCGCAGCAGCAAGCGGAAGAGCAAACCATGCAAAAAAGCCCCCTCGGCGAGAGGGGACTTCGGACCTCCTTAGATTTCGCCGGCCATCAACGCCAGCGTCCAGCGCTCGATCTTGTACGGCAGCGGCTTGTACTTGCGGCGCACCGGCTTGCTCCGCGCGTAATCGGCGATATCCGGACGGCCGCGCTTGCGCAGCGCGTTTTTCGAGCGGTGCAGCACCATCTTGACCGCGGGCACGGTGCACTGCAGCCGGTCCGCGATATCCTGGTACGTGTAATCGAAGACCTCCGCCAGCAGCAGCATCTCCGTTTCGCGTTCGGACAGCAGCTCCGTCAGCCACTCCACCATCCCCCGTACGGACGCGTAATCGGGGTCGTGATGCGGCTGCTGCATCGCCTCTTCGATCGGAACGGTCAAGCCGCGGCGCCTGCGGTGCGCGTCGATCTGCAAATTGCGGGCGATCTTGTATAACAACGAACGCGGGTGACGCAGCCTCCCCGTATCCCGGTACTGCTTGAACGCCCGAAGCAGCGCCTCCTGCATCAAATCCTCCGCCTCCCATTTCGAAGACGTCAAATAGCTGCAATACGCCCGCACGTGCTTCAGGTGCGGCCTCACGGCTTCTTCGAACTCGGTCCACGGCTGCATGCTTTCGCCCCCTTGCTTGTAATGATGTTCGGCTTATCCCGCTCTAAGTCTAGCAGGCCATTATGAACCTCATGTGAAAAAAGGGAGCAGAACGGCGCATCAAAAAACCTCATGCCCGCCTGGCGGCGGACATGAGGTTTCGTCGGGCATGGAGTGCGCCCGCACGCCTGCCTATTCGTCGATCGTATCGAAGGACAGCTCGTTGGCGTTGGAGCCCGGCGTCACGTACCATTTGCCGTCTTTCTTCTCCATGCCGTAGAGCGTCACGGTCTTCACGGCGAAGTTATCTTCCGTCGTGCCGTCCTTCGCGGTCATATCGTAGCGGAAGGCCACGAGCACGAGCGCATGGTCCGCGTCCAGCTCGACGACTGCGCTGCGCGTAACGGCCGCCTTCAGCGCGTAGTCGGGATCCGTGATCAAGCCCTCCACTTCGCCGGCGTCGTCTTCGACGCCTTGGTCGCCCGGCAGCAGCGTCGCCTTGTACGCGTTGAGATCGGCTGCGTTGATGGCGGCCGTCTGCGCGTTCACCAGGTCGTTCAACGCGGTCTTGTCCGCGTCGGGCGCTTGAATTTCCTGCGCCCAAAGACTGTTCTCGTCGAGCACCGTCGACGAATCCCAGTCGACCAGGTAGATTGCCCACTTGCCGTTCGCCTCGCGGTGCAGCGTGTAATAGATTTCGTACTCCATGTTCGGGAAGAAGCCGTCGCCGCTCACCTTCGTCGCGTCCTCTACCGTGTACACGACCGCCTCCGAAGGCGAGTACGAATCGAGCGCCATGTCCACGAACTCCGTCTTGCTATGAATCTTCGCGAACTGCTCGCGAATGCTGTCCGAGAGCGCGTCCTTCAGCGGGGATTGGGAATGGAACAGCGCCAGGTACGCGTCCGCGTCCTGCTTGTCCTCGGCGGCCGCCAGCCCTCTCACCGCGGCGAACGCCTCTTCCTGCTGCGCGGCGGTCGGCTTCTTGTCCGCGATCGTGACGATCTTCTTGACGCCGTCCCATGCGACGTCCTTGTCGGACAGCGTCGCGATGAAGCGGACGCCGACCATCGTCCGGCCGTTCAGCAGCTTCATCTCGCCGTTGACCGGCAACTTGGCGCCGTCCACGAGCGCCGTCGTGCCCGTCGGCGTCATCTGGATCGTGCGGGCGTCCGATTTCGCCTTGATCGTTTTGGTCGAGGCGTTGTAATCGATCGCATATCCGAGCTTCGTGAAGAGCGTGCGGAACTCCACGAAGGTTTTGCCGTTCAGCAGAACGGGCGGCGCCGGGAAAATGACCCATTCCCCGTTCAATTTGACCTTGATGTTCGTCGGCGCGGTCGCCGCGGAAGCCGTTCCGGCGAATGCCGCGAGCGCGATCATAAGGGATAATGCCAGTCCAAGCCAACGTTTCATAGTAAACCTCTCTCTCGTCTAATGACAAATCATAGCTGAATCTACCTAAAGCGTACTTGAACTTACAGCCATTGGCAATACGCCAATAGTTGCAAGCCGCGCGTCCGCCCGCCGTTACCGCCTCGCCCGCGCCCAGCGCCGGAACAGCCGGACGCACAGCGTCACCCAGCAGGCGCTGACCCAGTAGCCCGCCAGAATATCCGTCGGATAGTGCACGCCGAGATAGACGCGGCTCAGGCCGATGCTCACGATCATGATGCCGCTGAAGACGAGCAGCGCCGCGCGCCAGCCGCGGTTCGGCAGATGGCGCCACAGCAGGTAGGTCGCGAGGAAGTAGAACGTGAACGCCGCCATGGAATGGCCGCTCGGAAAGCCGTAGCCCTGCTCCTCGACGATCCGGTGAATGTCCGGGCGGGCCCGCTTGTAGATCGGCTTCAGCGCGTCGTTCAGCAGCGTCGAGCCGAGCATGCCGCCGATGAGCAGCACGAGCTCCTTGCGGTGCCGGAGCACGACGGCCAGGAAGACCGCGAGGACGAGCACCGCCGGGATGACGACGCTCGACGAGCCGATCTTGCTCAGCGTCTTGGCGACGGACGTCAGCGCGTCGCTCTCCCAGCCTTGGACCGTGCGGATGATCGAGGTATCGAACTGCTCGAGCTTGTTGCGCGATACGAGCATCGATAAGCCTTGAAAGCCCGCTACGGCAAGGATAAGCAAGATAATCCACATCGTGGAGCAGCCTCCGTTTTTAGCATGATTCGTCTATTATAGCGGCTGCCGGGGACTGTCGGCTACGGTTAATTTCCCGCAAATCGGGGCGGGAAAAGCAAATGCCGGGAAGTCTCGTTGACTTCCCGGCATTCCGCGGACGGGCAAGGGCCTCAGACCTTGACCGGCCGGTTTGCGCTTCGCGCCGAACGGATCGGCTTACAGGCTGCCGTTCTTCTGCAGCAGCAGATAGAGACGGTAAATCATTTGCGCGGTTTCCGCTCTCGTCGCCTGGCCCGTCGGGTTCAGCGCCGAGCCGCTGCCTTGGACGACGCCTGCTTTCACCATGTCCGCCGCGGCGTCGACCGCGTACGGCGCCAGCTTCGCCGTATCCTTGAAGCCGCTCAAATCCGCCGGCGCGCCGCTCAGATCCAGTTTGCCGGTCACGTCCATCGCCCGGCTCATGAGCACCATCATGTCCTGACGCGAAATGAAATCGCGCGGGTTGAACTTGTTGTCGCCCGTGCCGTTCGCGATGCCGAGCGCTTTGACGATTCCAAGCGCCTTATAGTAGTAGTCGTTCGCGCTTACGTCGCTGAAGTTGGACGTCGCGTCCGCCTTCAGGTCCAGCATCCGGACGAGCATCTCCATGAAGTCGGCGCGCGTAATGCGTTTGCCCGGCTCGAAGGTCGTGGACGACGTGCCGTTGATGATGCCCTTGTCGGCCAGCACCGCGATCGCGTCCGTCGCCCAATCGTAATGGGCGTCGACGTCCCTGAACGGGTTGGCCGGGATGACCGGGTTGCCGCCGTTGCCGTTGTTGCCGTTGTTGCCGTTGTTGCCGTTGCCCGGATTTGCCGCAGTCGTTTCGCTCGACGTGAAGCTCCAAACATCGGAGCGCGTCAGGCCGCTGTAAGCGTCCTTCGCCACGGCGTACCACTGATAATAGTTCCCCTTCGTAACGCCGTTCCATTTTACGAAAGCCGTACCGCCGCTAGCGACGTTCTCCTGCTTGCCGATCGATTGATCCGTGTATACCTTGACGCCGAAGTAATCCGTCGCGACCTGCTTGTGCATCGGCTGCAGATCGACGTCCAGGTCGAACTCGTCCTTGCCCGGATACGTGGTCGGGTCATAGTAGTTGTAATCGTCCAGATAAGGCGAGTACGTCTTCACGTGAATCTGGTTGTTCTTCGTATCGAACTGGAGCAGGCGGATATAGCCGAGGCCGCCCTTCTCCGCGCCCTGGTAGTCGGCCAGCAGCTGGTACACCTTGCGGTCCGGCACGCCGTCGCCGTTGTCGTCGATTTCGTCGACCAATTTCTCGGCGTCGTGGTAGTGGCCGCAGAGCACCGCGATGACGTTCTTGTTCGGCACGACGACGCGTTCGTGGATTTTCTCCGAGATCGGCGCGCGGTTGTCGGACACGAGCAGATACTCGTGGAAGTCGAGAATCGCCTTGCGGTCCGGATACGCCTTGACCACGTCGTCCATCCATTGGATGTCCTCGTCGCGGATATCCCAGCCCATGTAAATGACGATAAAGTCGTTGCCGCCGGCCGAGATCAAATCGTAGTGGCCGCGGTTGTTCTGGTAGGAGCCGCCGTACGTCGGCTGCTTCTTGAAGCGGTTCTCGCCGAAATATTGATAGAATTTCGTGTAATCGGCGAATTGATGCGACACGTCATGGTTGCCCGCGAGCACGCCGTAAGGCACGTTCGCATCCTCAAGGACCTTCATGTCCTTGTCGGCTTCTTCCCATTGGTATTCCTTGTCCGCCTCGTCGACGATGTCGCCGGTGTGGATGACGTACTTGATGTTCATGTCGTCCTTATGGTCGACGATCCACTGCACGTTGCCCTCGTAGATCTCCGGATAGCTTTCGGAATAGTACTGGGTGTCGGACATCCAGACGATGCTGAAGTCGTAGTCGTCCTGCTTGACCGGCAGCTCGTCCTGCACCATGACATGAATCGTGCCGTCGATGGCATAATCGCCGGCTTTCACTTCCGAGGACAGCGCGAACGCTTCGCTGCCCGCGACCTTGCTGTCGAGCATCTTCCACGCCTTGTCCGCGGCGCTCCACGCGTACAGGCTGACTTTACGGCCCTCCAGCGACTTGCCCTTCCAATCGATTTCCACGCTGTCCGTTGCTTTGACGGACTTATCGAGGTTCACCTCGAAGCGGTGGTACGGGAATTTCTCGTCGGCATTATTCACCAGGAATTGACCGTCATCCTTGCTGATCAAGCCGTAATCTTCGTCCGTGAACGCCGTCTCGCCCTCCGGCTTCAGCGTCTTCGGCGGTTCAACGTCCGACGCGTTCCCGAAGGCCGAGAAGCCCGCGCGATGGTCGGCGTCGTACAGATAGCCTTTCAGGAAGTCGACGTTCATGGCGTCATTCGACGGATCCGTCACGTTCACGGACAGGTTCGGCGCTCCGTTCTCTCCATCCGCCGGCGAGACCAGTTCGGGCTTCAGCGGGTTCTCGTCCGGCACGTCGAACGTAATCGTCTTCTCGACTTTGTTGCCGACATTGTCCTCGGCGTCGATGACGAGCTTATGCTCGCCGGGGGTCAGCTTCCCGGAAGACGTCGCGTACGGCAGCGCGATCGCTTTGCCGTCCAGCGTCGTCTTGGACGACTTGACGCCCGATACGGCATCCGTAATCCCCGCGTTAATCGAGAATGCTCCGCGGTACGTCTTGCCGTCTTCCAGGCTCGGCGTGACGGCCGGCGCGGTGTTGTCGACCTTGATCGTCGCCTTCACCTGCTCGTGCGCGGCGTTCTCCACCGTGACGGTATGCTCGCCGTCCGCGAGCTTGGTCGTATCCAGATCGTACGCCTGCGATTTCAGATCGCTTGCCGCGAGCGAAAGCTTGAAGTCCACGACCGGATTTTTGCCCGCGCTGTCGCCCATTTTGATTTCCGTCGCCGGATTCGCGCGGTCCTTATCGTAGATCACGGTGCCGTCGGCCAGCACGAGGCGGACGTTCTTGACCGTGAAGTCGTCTTTGTTCTCTTCCGGACGATCGTCGAACGGCGAAGACTTCGTGCCCGCCCGGATCGAGAGGACGTTGTCGCCTTCCGTCAGCCGGCTCGCTTCGATCGGCACGGTCAGCGTCTGGTACGTGTTGATCGGATCCATGAACGTGTACAGAATCTCTTGGCCCATCGTCACGCCGTTCTTGAAGTAATAGTTGACCGAGTTCGCTTCGAACGCGAAGGACGGATCCTTCTCGAGCGCATGGTACGTATCCGTCGTCTGCGCTTTGCCGTCGATGCTCAGCCGCAGCGTGTCCGGAGCGGCGCTCTCCGCCGTCCCCTTCACGACCTTCGTGCCGCCGATAATATCGCCGTTCTTCAGGTTCAGGCGAAGCGGGGAGCGGTCCGGGCCGCCGGTAATCGCGACCGTGGCCGGATCCGTCGTCACGGTATTCGTGCCGTCGGACACTTGGAAGTAGTATTGCAGCGCCGTCTTGCCGATCAAGTCCGGCGAATACAGCTTGAAGTGGTACAGCGCGTCGTTATAGTCGCGGTACAGGTACCGGCTCGTATAACCCGCGTCCTTGTTCGTCTTGTAGAACAGCTTCACGGACTTCACGCTCAGATCGTCCTGCGCGTCCGCTTCGATCGCCAGGTCCTTGGACTGGTCGATGCTCGTTACGCCCGTCAGATCGGTCACCGTCGGCTTCGCTTGGTCGGCCGGGGTCGCGACCGGGATCGCCGGAACTTGCTCCGGGGTAACGCTGCCCGGCGTCGGCGTCGCGGTGCCGGCGCTCAGCTTGATCATCGTCGAGCTGCCGTTCGTCGGATAGCCGAAGACGATCGCCTTGTCCGTCGCCGTTTCCGTGGCGGAACCTTCATAATAGGCGGCGGACACGTCCACGTGCGTATTCGTGCCGATGACGAGTCCCCGTTTGCCGGAATTGGCCATGCCGTCGGAATGGATTTTGAAAATGTCTTTGTTTTCCGTCAGGTTGGCATGATAGAAGCCGTTGAAATCGGCCACCGTTTTGGCGCCGTTGGCCGCGTTGATGATCCAGAACACGACCGTCTTGCCCGGCTCGATCATGACGTCCTCGCCCGGACTCTCGAACGGCCAGACGAGGTCGGCGTCCGGACCGGAGTCCGTGTACCGGTAGTACAGCTTGTAATCCTTCAGGTTGACGGCCTTGTCGGAGTTGTTGTACAGCTCCGCGAACTCGTAGCCGTCCGAGCTGCCGACGTTCGTGCTGTTCGGCACGAGCTCCGTCACGAGCAGCGGCGGAACCTTCTGCGGATCGAAATCCGGCACGTTCACGTCGACGGTATAGGTATCCGTCTTGACCGTGTTCTTCGCGTCCTTGACCTCGATGTAATACTCGAATTTCGCTTCCTTCAGCTCGCCGCGCGGGATGTCCGCCAGGTACGTATGGCCGGACGCGACCGTCATCGGCATGGACGCAAACGTGGATTGCGATTGCGTTTTGTAATAGACCGTCGCCGTCACGGGATCGAAATCGCCGTTGTCGCTCTCTTTGTTCGTGATGTCCGCGGTGATCTGCAGGTTGACGTTCGTCTCCGCGCGCGTCACCGGCGTATGCGCGATGACCGGCGGCTCGTTCGTGCCTTCTTCCGGCAGGGAAACCGGCTGCTTCGGAACTTGGTTCGCGCTCACCGCGCCCGGCGTCGGGCTGGCAACGCCCGCGGAGTCGAGCAGCATGGCCATCGTGCCGTCGTCCGGATACTTGTATTGGATCGGCTTGTCTTCGATGTTGCTCACTTGGCCTTCATAGTGAGCCGATACGATCTCCTGGTTCGCGGAATTGCGGAACACGATGCTTCTGGCGCCGCCGTTCGCCATGCCGTTATTCTCGATTTTGAACAAGTTCTGTCCCAGCGCAAGATTCGAATGGAAGTGGCCGTTAAAGTCGTTCTGGGTTAACGTTTTACTTGCTGCATTGGCAATCCAGAGGACGACCGATTGCTGGGACGGAATGACGACATCGCCCGTTTCCCATTGAGTCTCCGTATTCGGCGTTGCGTCCGTATATCGGTACATAAGCTTATAATCTTTCAAATTGAGCGTACGATTGGAGTTGTTGTACACCTCGATGAACTCGTAAGCGTCGTATTCCTTGGCGTCTGGTCCTGTAATGTTCGTCGAGTTCGGGTTCAGCTCCGTGACGAGCAGCGCCGGCACGTAGTTGTAGTTCATGCTCGCGCGGACGTTCACCGTGTACACTTCCGTATCCTTGGATGCCGTACCGTCGGCCGCTTCGATGTAATATTGCAGCTTGCTCTCGGTGAGCTTCTCCTTCGGAATCGCCGCTTCGTACGCGAACTCGTCGGCCGTCGAGCGGTCCTCGTTCTTCGTCATCGGCAGCGCCGTGTACGATATTTCCGAATTGAGCTTGTAGTAGACCGTCGCGCCGACTTTCGCCGCGTCCGCGCCGTTCGGGGACAGCTTCGCCATCAGCTCCAGGTCGCTGTCGTCGATCGCGTCCGTCACCGGCGTATGCGCGATCGTGACCGGCGTCTGCGGCAGCTGCGGTTCTTGCCCGCCGTCGTCCGGCGTCTGCGTCGGCACGAGGAAGCTCTCAACCGTGCCCGGGGTGGCAGGGTGCTTGCCAGCCGCATATGTACCGTCCGCGACCATGGCCATATTCGTGCTGCCGTCGGTCGGGTAGGAGAAGAAGATGCCCTGGTCTTTCTGCGTTTGGGCATCGGTCTGGTACGAAGCCGTCACCACGACATTGCCGCTCTTGTCCTTAATTATCAAGTCGCGCGGCGCGCTGTTAATCATCCCGCCGGTCGTCGACAGTCGGAACAGGTCTTTGCCTTCTTCAAACGAAGTGCCATAATTCCCGTTAAACTGCGCTGACGTCAGCGCAGTGTTATCCTGATTCATGACCCAGAAAACAATGGATCCTTTGGCAGGGATGACTGGTTTCTCGGCCGGGTTGACAAGACCCCAGGTTGTATCCACATCCGCATTACTGCCATTCAAATAGTGATAATCGATGGTATAATTATCAAAAAACGTGACTGGCGCATTGGAATTGTTGTACACTTCTATGAATTCGTATGCATCTGAAGATACGCCGGCCACATTCGTGCTGTCCGGCACAAGCTCCGTAATCAACAGCTTCGGGACCTTCGTAAAATCGAATCCCGCCTGCGCGCCGTCCGCGCGGACGATGCTCGAGCCGTAAGGGCTCATGATTCCCAACAACAAACTTGCCGTCGTCAACGCGCCGAGTGCCGGCTTGACGAGCTTTCTTCTACCCACGAGATGTGCACGCTCCGTTTCAAGTTGTGTGCCGTCATCGCTGCGAGGCGCCCCCCTCCGCTAGACTGCCAAAAGATAAAAAACGCGTTTTTTTATTTTATAAAGCATTTGTGTGCCGGAAGTTAATGCCATGTTGAAATCTCGTAAATGATTCCATCGGCCGTAAAATCTGCAGGCAATTGGTCGAATAGGAGCGGGCGTCGACTGCAACGGCCCGAACGAGGAAGGGTCGACTTTGTTTACGAAGCGGCGGTCGGGGAACTTCCTTCGCTGAAATCGAAAGCGCAAGACATAGGTTCCATAACAAAAAAAACCGCCCGCCGCGCTCCGTTCAGGAGGCGGCTGGGCGACATGCGCGAAGCGGTCATGCAAGGGTGCTAAGGGGCGAGCGAGATCCAAACGGCCGTTTTGTCGTCGGACTTCTTCACCCGCGGGAATCGCGTGCAGTCCGGGTCGGTTTCTTCGAGCTCCGCGACCCAATTCATGTACGGACGCAAGCCCTTCTCCCGGACGAGCGCCGCGATCTCGATGGCGCTGTCTTTGTCCGATTCGCCCGGCGGCTTCGGCATGTACAGGCCGTCCGTGAACAGCAGCAGCGCGGCGACGTTGGAGGTGCTGATCCGGCCGGTTTCCACGAAATCCGCGCACGCGGGATCGCCGTTCAGCGAGCCGTAGCCGCCCCGGCGATTCGCGAGAGCGCGGCCGGCGATGATTTGGCCCTTCGTATGGTCCCACAGCTCCGCTTTCGTGCGAAGACCCGCTTGGACGCCCTGCAGCCAGACGGCCTTCGTCCGGTCGTCCACGTGCGCCAGCTGGTCATGCGTCAGGATGCGGATGGTGCCGTCTTCGTAATAGACGGCGATCATGCAGTCCCCGAGCTGCGCGTATTCGATCCAAGTCGGCCCGACGCGCACGATCGCGGCGCAGGCGCTCCAGAGCGCTTCCGGCACGTCCGGCGAAATGCCGGCCTCCGCCATCGCCGTCCGCAGCCGCGCGTTCGCGAACGTCAACAGCTCGTGCAAGCTCGCGCCGGCGAGCTCATCGCTTCGGCACGCTTCCGCCGCATGCCGCGCGGCCAAATACCCGCCGGTCTCCCCGCCCGGTCCTCGGTAAGGGGCGAGCGACGTCGCCCCGTCGAGCACGCCGAACAGCCCGAGGCGCTCCTCGCGGACGACCGCGTCCTCGTTCCAGGCCCCGACGCCCTGGATCGTTTCCACCGTAATGCGCATGTTCCGATTCCTCCTCGTTGCGGCGCCAAGCCGCGCGTTCTCGTTCCAGCTTAAGCCGGCTTCCGCCGGCTTGGCAAGCCGCGGTGCCGGCCGGAACAGGGACGGCAGGGTACGACCCGATCCCGTCCGGTACCTTAATCCCGCGCGACCTTGACGATCGTTCGGCCTCTCACGCCGCCCTTCAATATCGCGGGCAGCGCCTCGGGCAGCCGGTCGAGCGCAAGCTCGTCCGCCTCCATCGACTCCAGCCGCTCCGGCTTCCAGTCGGTGCCGATGCGCCGCCACAGCGCCTCGCGCAGCGGCGCGGGACATAGCACGGAATCGATCCCGAGCAGGTTGACGCCGCGCAGAATGAACGGGAATACCGTCGCGGGGAACTCGCCGCCGCCCGTCAGTCCGCTCAGCGCGACGGAACCGCCGTAGCGGATCGTGCTCAGCACGTACGGCAGCGAAGAGCCGCCGACGGGATCGACCGCCGCCGCCCACCGCTCGGCGCGAAGCGGTTTGCGCTCCCCTTCCGGCGCCTGGAGCGCCTCGCGCCCGATAACGTCGCGCGCCCCGAGCAGACGCAAGTAGTCGTGCTCGGACGCCTTGCCCGTGCTGGCGGTCACGTCGTACCCCGCGCGGGCCAGCATCGCGACCGCATGACTTCCGACCCCGCCCGTGGCGCCCAGCACGAGCACCGGGCCCGCGCCGGGCGCAAGGCCGTTCGCTTCGAGCCGATGCAGCGACAGCGCGGCGGTAAAGCCGGCCGTGCCGACGAGCATCGCTTCGCGAAGCGACAGGCCCGGCGGCCGGGCCGTCAGCCAGTCGCCCGGCACGCGGGCGTACTCGCTGTAGCCGCCGAAACGGCCGGTGCCGAGCTCGTAACCGGTCGCGACGACTTCGTCGCCTTCGCGCCAGCGCGGATGCGACGAAGCGACGACCGTACCCGCCAGATCGATGCCCGGAATCATCGGATAGGCGCGCAGGACGCGTCCCCCCGGCGTGGCCGCCAAGCCGTCCTTGTAATTGATGCCGGAGTAGGCGACGCGGATCGTCACGTCCCCTTCGGGCAAGTCCGAGAGACGCAGCTCGCGGACGCCGATCTCGAACCGGTCGTCCTGCTTATCGACTACGACCGCTTTGAACGTCTTCATCTCCATGGCAGAACCCTTCCCTTCTCTTGCCTTCGCTTTTGCTTTCGCTTTCGCTTTCGAATCGAATAGCGCTCCCCTAAGCATACCGCTACCGGGCGCGATTACAAAATACCGCAATGGTACCGCCATCCGGTACCGCCATCCGCAATTGGACGCGAATCAAAAAACCGCCCCGCCGCCAGGAAGGCGACGGGACGGCAGATTCGTGCGCTTATCCCCATAACGAGCCGCCGGGCCGCGGACAATCCTTCGCCGCCAGCTTGGCCCGGACGCGGACGAAACAGCCGCAGTGGGCGCAGGTCGTGCCGTACTGCAGCGACGGACAAGAGGCGCACTGATCCAGC
This sequence comes from Paenibacillus sp. UNC496MF, assembly GCF_900113915.1. Lineage (NCBI taxonomy): Bacteria > Bacillati > Bacillota > Bacilli > Caryophanales > Paenibacillaceae > Paenibacillus > Paenibacillus sp. UNC496MF. Next base: position 214,348 of record NZ_FORE01000012.1, on the reverse strand, counting down.
CTCGCGCCGTATCGCCCGTCGTCGACGCAGTCGCCGGGATGCAGCGCCAGCTTGCCGAGCACCCGCTCGATCTGCTCCTCGGTCGCATGCACGGAGGCGCCGCAGCCTTTGCAGAGCTCCCGCTCCCCCGCCCTTGTCGCCGGCATGCGCCTTACCCGATCCGCAGCATCGCGACGGAAGCGGCGGGCAGCGTCACGCGAATCGTGCCATCGGCTCCGCGTTCCGCGCCCGCGAACGGCACCGGACGCACGCGGTCCGGCTGCTCCGGCGTATTGTGCGCGTTCAGCGCGTCGCCCTGCAGCAGCGTGCCGGCGATCGGGGCGTCCGGGGCGGACAGTCCCCGCAGCTCGAGCGACAGCGCGGCCGCTTCGTCGTGGCTGAGGTTGCACAAGCTGACGTGCAGCGCGCCGTCCTTGCCGCGGGAAGCGGATACGCTCGTCTGCGGGATGGAGACGCCGCCGACCGTGTACGGCGCGGCCGCGAAGTCCAGATCCAGCAGCTCCGCGTCGTGATGCGCCTTGAACATGTCGAAGACGTGATAGGTCGGCGTCAGCGCCATCCGGTCGCCCTCCGTCAGGACGACGGCCTGCAGCACGTTGACCGTCTGGGCGATGTTCGCCATCCGGACGCGGTCGGCGTGCTTGTGGAAAATATGCAGCGTCGCGGCGGCGACGAGCGCGTCCCGCATCGTGTTTTGCTGATAGAGGAAGCCCGGATTCGTGCCCGGTTCGACGTCGTACCAGGTGCCCCATTCGTCGACGATCAAGCTGATGCGCTTGGCGGGATCGTACCGGTCCATGATCGTCTTGTGCTTCCCGATCAGCTCGTCCATGACGAGCGCCTTGCGCAGCGTGCCGAACCAGGCCTCCGCGCCGAAGTCCGTAGCCGACCCTTTCTCCGCCCAAACGCCGGGAATCGTATAATAGTGAAGCGTCAGCCCGTCCATGAAGCGTCCTGCTTCGCGCATGAGCACGTCCGTCCATGCGAAGTCGAAATCGCTCGCGCCGCACGCGATCCGGAAGATCCGGTTGTCGCCGTAATTGCGCACGTACGTCTGGTAGCGCCGGTATTCGTCGGCGTAATATTCCGGGCGCATGTTGCCGCCGCAGCCCCAATTCTCGTTGCCCACGCCGAAATACGCGACTTTCCACGGCTGCGCCCGGCCGTTCTCCGCGCGAAGCGACGCCATCGGCGATTCGCCGCCGAACGTCAGGTACTCCACCCATTCCTGCATTTCCTGCACCGTGCCGCTGCCGAGGTTGCCGTTGATGTACGGCTCGCAGCCGAGCAGCTCGCAGAGCAGCATGAATTCGTGCGTGCCGAAATGGTTGTTTTCGACGACCCCGCCCCAATGCGTGTTGACCATCCGCTTGCGGGACGCGCGGGGACCGATGCCGTCCTTCCAGTGGTATTCGTCGGCGAAGCAGCCCCCGGGCCAGCGCAGCACCGGGATGTTCAGTCCTTGAAGCGCTTGCAATACGTCGTTGCGGATGCCCTTCGTGTTCGGAATCGCGGAATCCTCGCCGACCCAAATGCCTTCGTAGATGCAGCGTCCGAGATGCTCGGCGAAATGCCCGTATACGTTGCGGTTGATGGTGCCGATCGGACGATCGGCGTTAATGACGGCGCGATTGGTCATGAATGTTGTCAGCCTCCATGATTAATAATTTTGTTAATCAATAAACAAAACATTAACTCCCGTTCTCATTAAACCTCATGTCGCGCCGTTTTTCAATGCTTTCGCCTAATAAATCAGCTTGCGGTCCGACAAAATCTTCGCGAAATCCCGCTGCCGGATCGTCACGTCGGTTCGGCCGAGCGTAATGTCCAAATCCAGGCGATAGCGGGCCAAGGCCCCGACCAGCGCCAGGAGCGCGTCCCCGCTGTCTTCGACGCTTCGCTCCTCGGGGCCAGGCCCGACGTAGATGCCAAATCGCGAACCGGACGCGATGACGGACGGGTCGTAGCGGTAAGGCGGGAAAGGCAGCGCGTGCAGGAGCGGGCCGCCCGCCTCGGCTTGCTCCGTGAAGACGATCTCGGGGAAGCAGTCCGACCCCGGGAAGAGCTTGAAGAGCGCCGCCTCGCACGCTTGCTTCGTCTCGCGCTCCCACGTCGCGCCCAAATAATCGTCCGCCAGCCCGCCGCCCGCCTTCCTGCGGACCTCGAACCGGATCCCCGCATTCCCTTCGGGACGGACGGCCGCCCAATAGTCGCCCTCCTGGATCCCGTATTCGATGGCCTCCACATGGAAGTCCGCCTGCGGATACGTCGCGTTCAAATAACGGACCACGTCGCGCCGGAACACATATTTTTCGATCGGATCCCCGCTGCCCTTCAGGAAAAAGACCAATTTCCAAACAAGTACTACAATTCCAATAATTACTAAAATTAGGATGATTCTTACTAGATTCTTTCGCAATACGTCCATCCTGCCGCCTCATTTCTTGCCCGATCCTATAAAAGTAGTGTAAGTTTATTTGCCTGTTCTACCAAGTCCCTATTTTTGCTGGCACCCGCACGGGACTTGCGGCACGCCAAAAAGCCGCTCCGGAGAGCGGCGCCGGGCGGCGGGCCTTACGGGATGGCGGCGCGGCCGGAGCCGGGGGCGACAGAGGATGGGCCCTCCCGTGGCGGCACGACGGGAGTGGCCGGGGCTCGTCGTCGCGAGAGGCGACAGCGGCTCGCCTGATGCGGGGCGCCGTGGGCTGGGCTTGCCCATCGGGATCGGCCCGTGTGCGGCGCGGAGCCGCCTTGCCCCGCCGTGGCGCAGGCGGCCGTTTGCCCGGCACGCGGCGCCGGTGCTTGCCCGTTGGTCCGACGGTTCGGCAGGCTGGCGAATCGACCAGCCATCCGCCTGTCCGCAAACCTTCATGTTGGCGAGCTCCAAACCTGACAACCCGCCGTCGCGAAGGTCGAACGCCGAAGGCGGCACGGTCGCTGCTCGGCGAAAACCCGTCCACCGCTCAAAAAAAGGCACCCCCAAAGCCAATTAATCGGCTTCGGGAGCGCCATGAAATGTTATTGAGGCTGCTTTCCGTACTAACCGCTGACCGCACGGCGCGGGAGAGCCGCTTCGACTTGCCATCCCCCGATCGATTGGCGCGAGACGGTCGCTTCGCCTTGTCTGTCGCCCGATCACCGGCTCGGAACGCCCGTTCCGTCTCCACGGTCGCCCCACCGCCACCGCGGGGCGGCCGCTTCCCCTCGGCCATCGACCCGGCCGTCGCCGATGGACGCCTGCTTCGCCCTAGCCATCGCCCCGACCGCCGCCCAAACCGAGGTCTCCGCCCTACACCCGCTCGAACAACCCCTGCTTCTGATCCTCGACCGCCATCGCGCGGACCTCGAAATGCTTCTTCTTGCCCGTGGCCGTGTACGGCAGCTCGTCGATGAACCGGTAGAAGCGCGGCCGCTTGTACGTGGCCAGCATGAGGTGCTCGCTGCAGTACTTGCCGAGCTCCTTCGCCGTCAGCGACGGGTCCGACTTGATGACGTACGCGACGACGGATTCGCCGCGCAGCTCGTCCGGCACGCCGACGACGACCGCTTCCTGCACCTTCGGATGCTGGTTCAGGATTTCCTCGACCTGGACCGGATGGATGTTCTCGCCGGAGGAGAGGATCATGTCGTTCTTGCGGCCGACGACCGTGACGAATTCGTTCTCGTCCCACGTGCCCATGTCGCCGATATAGATCCAGCCTTTATAGAACACCTTGCGGCTCTCGGCTTCCTTGTTGACGTACGTGTACGCCGTCTTGCCGACGGACCGCACGATGATCTCGCCGACCTCCTTGCCGTCCCGCGCGACGACGTCGTCCGGCTCCGCTTTGCGGTCGGGATAAATCTTCACCACCGCCACGTCGTCGTCCGTGCAGGAGCGGCCCGCCGTGCCGGCCATGTCCGGCAGGTCGAACGGGCGCAGGAACGTGTTCCAGAACGCCTCCGTCGTGCCGTAGCCGTTGAAAATATTCGGCGTCAGCGTCTGCTGGTACCGGATGCAGTCTTCCTTCTCGAGCGGCGCCCCCATCGTGACGATGCCCTTCAGCCCGCTCAGGTCGGCCGGATGCTTCAGCTGCTGCTGGTACAGCATCTTCAGCATCGGCGGCGCGCCGATCACGAACGTCAGCCCGTAGTCCGGGATGTACTCCAGCACGGTCTTCGGGTTGAAGTGGCGCATGATCACGACCTCGCCCCCGACGAACAGCGTCGGGTTCGGGCCCCCGGAGTGCAGGCCGCCGCGGTGGAACCACGGGCTCATGTTCATCGTCCGGTCCATCGGCGTCAGCGGGAAATGCATTGCGACGTCGTGGGCCGACAGCACGTCGTTCACGTTATTGAGCGGCACGCCCTTCGGCTGCCCCGTCGTGCCGGACGTGTACAGCCGCGTATTTTCCTCGTAGATGTGCTTCGGCGCGAGCGGCGGATCGTCCTCGGAACGGTCCCGGACATAGTCCGCATACGTCACGTGGCCCTCCGGCGCCTCGTTCTGCCCGGTAAAATCCGCCATGACGACCCGCTTCGGCCGGTGCTCGGCCATGGCGAGCGCCTGCAGCGCCGTCTCGCGAAACTCGCCGTCGTAGACGAACACCGCCGGCTTGCTGTCGTCGAGGATGAACGCCGTCTCCCCCGGGGAGAGGCGGAAATTGATCGGATTGTTGATCGCGCCGATCTTCTGCGGAGCCAAGAAGCTGAAAACGAACTCGGCCGAGTTCGGCAGCTGGTACGTGACGACCTCGCCCCGTCCGACGCCGTCCGCCAAGAGCGCGTGGGCGAACCGGTTCGCCTCGCGGTTCAGCTCCGCGTACGTCCACCGAAGCCCCCGCAGCGGGTCCGTCAGCGCGGGACGATTCCCGAACCGGCGGGTATTGCGCATAAATCCGTTCAAATACGTAAACGAATGCTCGAACGTCTCCTTGAACATCCCTACGTCGTAGGTTAAATCGTGCTCCATCTCCATGCGGTCCATGTCTCCTACACCCTTTCGATAACGCATATGATTGGCGATCGTCCCCGCCTATCGTCCGTCGTACGCCCCGACGATCAAGGAAGCGTTTTGCCCGCCGAAGCCGAAGGAATTGGACATCGCGCGCCGCACGGTCGCCTGCCGCGCCGCGTTCGGCACATAGTCCAAATCGCATTCCGGATCGGGGGTCTCGTAGTTCAGCGTCGGCGGCAGCACGCCTTCGCGGATCGCCTGGATGCAGGCGATCAGCTCCGTCACGCCGCCGGCGCCCATCAGATGCCCGGTCGCGCCCTTGATTGAGCTGACGGGCACGCCGCCGGCGCGCTCGCCGAACACGGTCTTGAGCGCCTTCGTCTCGATGCGGTCGCCGAGCGGCGTGGACGTGCCGTGCGCGCTGACGTAATCGATGTCCGCCGGCGTCAGCCCGGCGCGTTCGAGCGCGAGCCGCATGCAGTCGATCTCGCCGCGGCCGTTCGGTTCGGACGACGTGACGTGGTACGCGTCCGTCGTGTTCGCGTAGCCGAGCAGCTCGGCGAAGACGGCCGCGCCCCGGCGTTCCGCGGACGCCAGCGTCTCCAGCACGACCGCGCCGCCGCCCTCGCCCATGACGAAGCCGTCGCGGTTCAGGTCGAACGGCCGGCTCGCCCGCGCCGGATCCGCGTTGCGCGTCGACAGCGCGCGGCTGGCCGCGAGGCCCGCGTCCATGAGGGCGCACAGGATCGACTCCGCGCCCACGGCCACCACGGCGTCGGCTTGTCCCGACCGCAGCAGCATGGCGCCGAGGCCGATCGCGTCCGCGCCCGAGGAGCAGGCCGTGTTCAGCGTGTAGCCCGGCCCGCGAAAATCATGCGTAATCCCGATATGCGCGGCCGCGATGTTGCCGAGCATCTTGGTCACGAGATGCGGGCTCACCCGGTAGCTGCCGCTCCGCGTGGCCGCCTCCTGCGCCTGCGTCGCCGTGAAGATGCCCGCGAGCGCGGTGCCGAGCACGACGGCGACCCGTTCCGGCCGCGCCTGGATGCGGCTCTGCGCCAGCGCCTCCTCGGCGGCGATCAGCGCGAACTGCATGAAAATATCGGTCTGCTGCGCCAGCTTGCGCGGCATGTAGTCGGCCGGGTCGAACGGCTTCACCTCGGCCGCGATCCGGACCGGAAGCTTCTCCGCGTCGAAGCGCTCGATGGCGCCGATGCCGCTGCGGCCTTCCTTCAGGCCCTTCCAATACGCGCCGACGCCGATGCCGAGCGGCGTGACGGCTCCCATGCCCGTCACGGCAATGCGTGCTTGATTGCCTGTCATCCTACGTCACTGTCCCTTCTCCGCCCGGGCGTCCGCTTCGCCCATGGCCGGCCAGTTGGCCGTCAGTCGATCCCACAGCCGCGGATGGCGCCGCTTCAGGTTGAACGGGGCGCCGTCGTCGCCGACGTACGCGTGCGCCGTGGCGCCCTCCGCCGCCAGCGTGCCGTCCCGCTTGAAGACGCGGTACCCGAACGCGAGCCGGGCACGCGTCAGCTCCGTCAAGGACGCGTGCACCGCGATCCGCTCCTCGGGCTTCAGCATTTTTTTGTAGACGCAGTCCGCCTTCAGGCAGACGAGCGAGATGCCCGCGCGATGAAAAACGTCCATATAGGGAAACCCATGCTCCGCCATCAGCTGCATGCGCGCATTCGTGAACCAGTCGAACGTCTTGGCGTAATAGGAGATTCCGGCTGCGTCGCAGTCCCCCCAAGTCACCGTCATGTCGTACACGTAATCAGGACGGAATTCGGTCATGCCATGCCCTCCGATCTAAGATGTAATCCTTACCAGCTTGCCCGTCCGATCGGCCGTTCAAGCGCCCGCGCGCCGGCCGAATCGTCCGGAAGGACGACAAAAAAGCGCACAAAGCGCTTTTTGCCCGTCCTATTTACCTAATTCGCAGGCGGATCGCGGAATCCTGCCATCGTCCTAAATTTTTTATAGTGTCTTACTTTTTATGCATCTTAAACTCCAGGAACAGCTCGTTGTAGTGCGACAGCATCTTCTTCCCTAGATTCCGGTAAACCTCCAGCTTGGAGGTCAGCTCCGGATCCGGGTAAAACCGCTTGTCCCCCGAGATATCCTCCGGCAAATACCCCATGGCGCCTTTGTTCGGCGTGGCGTAGCCGACGTACTCGGCGTTCTGCGCGGCATGCTTCGGATCGAGCATGAAGTTGATGAACGCGTGCGCGCCTTCGACGTTCCTGGCCGTCTTCGGGATGACCATGTTGTCGAACCACAGGTTGGAGCCTTCCTCCGGCACGACGTAGTCGAGCTTGTCGTTGGCGTCCATGATTTCCGAAGCGTCCCCGGACCAAACGACCCCGACCGCCGCTTCCTCGTTCGCGAGCAGCATCTTGATCTCGTCGCCGACGATCGCCTTCACGTTCGGCGTCAGCTCGCCGAGCTTCGCCTTCGCCTGCTGGAGATGGTCCTCGTCCGTGTCGTTCAGCGAGTCATGCAGGCTGTTCAGCCCGAAGCCGATCACCTCGCGCGCGCCGTCGACGAGCAGAATCTGGTTGCGCAGGCCTTTGTCCCACAGGTCGTTCCAGCTCTTGAACGTCCGCCCGCCGAGCATGTCCGAATTGTAGACGATGCCGACCGTGCCCCAGAAGTACGGGATGGAATATTCGTTGTTCGGATCGAACGGCAGGTTCATGAACCGCGGGTCGACGTATTTCAGATTGGGCAGCTTCGACTTGTCGATCGGCAGCAGCAGATGCTCTTGCTTCATCTTGTCGATCGCGTATTCGGAAGGCACGCTGACGTCGAAGGTCGTGCCGCCCTGCTCGATCTTGGTCATCATCGCCTCGTTGGAGTCGAACGTCTGGTAGATGACCTTGAGCCCGGATTCCTTCTCGAATTCGGCGATCAGGCCGGGGTCGATGTAATCGCCCCAGTTGTAGATCGTCAGCGTGTTCGCGCCGGAGAAGCCTTGGGACGAATTGAGCGCCGAAGCGCCGTACAGGAGCGCGAAACCGAGCGCGACCACGAGGATCAGCATGCGCAGCAGCTGGTTCATTTGTTCGGCAGCCCCCATTCCGCGTTCCGGCCGCGCCGGCCGGCCGCCCCCGCTTGCCCGCGGCGGCTGATGAAGTAGTAGCCGACGACGAGCGCCAGCGTGAACAGGAAGATAAGCGTCGACAGCGCATTGATGGACAGCGACACGCCTTGTCTAGCTCTCGAATAGATCTCGACAGACAACGTCGTGAAGCCATTGCCCGTGACGAAGAACGTCACCGCGAAATCGTCGAGCGAGTAGGTCAGCGCCATGAAGAAGCCGGCGAAGATGCCCGACTTGATGACCGGCAGCACGACCTTCGTCAGCACGTCCCATTCCGTCGCGCCGAGGTCGCGGGCGGCGTCGAGCAGCGTCGGGCTCATTTCCTTCAGCCGCGGCAGCACCATGATGACGACGATCGGCACGCTGAACGCGATGTGCGAGATGAGCACGGACGCGAAGCCGAGCTTGATGCCGAGCATCGTGAAGAAGATTAGGAACGACGCGCCGATGATGACGTCCGGGCTGACGATCAGCACGTTGTTCAGCGACAGCAGCGCGTTCTGCCGCCGCACCCGGCGCGTCCGGTGAATCGCGATGGCGCCGATGACGCCGAGAATCGTCGAGATCGCCGACGAGAACAGCGCGATGACGACCGTGTTCAGCACGATGACGAGCAGCCGCGCGTCCGCGAACACCTCCCGGTACCAGTGCCAGGCGAAGCCTTCGAAGCCGTGCATCGTCTCCCCGCTGTTGAAGGAGTAGTAGCCCAAGTACAGAATCGGCGCGTACAGGACGAGGAACACGAACCACAGATACAGGTTGGACGGTTTGAATCTCCGGTTGAAGGGATTCCGCATGGCCCGTTACCTCCTCGTCCGGACGCGGTTGCCGGTCAGCAGCATGATGACCGCCATCGCGATGATGAGAAAGACCGCGATCGTCGCCCCCATGCCCCAGTCCTGCGTCACGAGAAAATGCTGCTCGATCGCCGTGCCGAGCGTGATGACCCGGCTGCCCGCGATGAGCCGCGTGATCATGAAGAGCGACAGCGCCGGGATGAACACCGCCTGGCAGCCGGACTTCACGCCGCTCAGCGTGAGCGGGAACACGACGCGCCGGAACGTCGTCCACGTCGAAGCGCCGAGATCGCGCGAGGCGTCGAGCAGCGACGGGTTCAGTTCCTCGAGCGCGTTGAACACGGGCAGAATCATGAACGGGATGAAAATATAGACCGACACGAACACGAAGCTGAAATCCGTGAACAAAATTTGTTGCCGCCCGATGCCGAGCGTCTCCAAAATCGCGTTCGCCGCGCCGTACGTGCCGAACAGCCCGATGAACGCGTACGTTTTGAGCAGCAGGTTGATCCAGCTCGGCAGAATCAGCAGCAGCACCCACAGCTGCTTGTGCTTCGTTCTGGTGAGCAGGTACGCCGCCGGATAGCCGACGAGCAGCGAGAACGCCGTGATGAGGAAGGCGTACCAGAACGAGCTGAACGTCATCCGCATGTAGACGGGCGTGAAGAAATGAGCGTAGTTCGAGAACGTGAAGGCGCCCTCCACGTCGAACAGCGAATCGTAGACGATCAGCGCGATCGGCGCGAAGACGAACAGCAGCATCCAGAGCAGGTACGGGACAAGGTAGACATTGCGCGCGCGGGACGCCGCGGCGCCTTGCGCCCGCGTTTCCGCCGCCGCCCTCACGAGTACGCCTCCAGCCGCTTGTCGAATTCCTCTTCCGTCTCGTTAAAGCGCATGACGTGGATCGCCTTAGGGTCGAACGTCAGGCCGATCGCCTCGCCGACCTCCGCCTTGCGGGTGGAGTGCACGAGCCAGCGGTTGCCCGCGCCGTCGGCGCATTGGATTTCGTAGTGCACGCCGCGGAACAGCCGCGTCTCGACGCGCACCTCCAGCTTGCCTTCGCCGGGACGCGTGATCTCCAGGTCCTCCGGGCGGATGACGATGTCGACCGGTTCGTTCGGCTGCAGCCCTTGGTCCACGCAGGCGAACGATTTGCCCGCGAACTCCACGAGGAAGTCCTTCGTCATCCGGCCGGCCACGATGTTGGATTCCCCGATGAAGTCGGCCACGAACCGGTTGATCGGCTCGTCGTAGATGTCCGTCGGCGTGCCGCTCTGCTGGATGATGCCGTTGTTCAGGACGAAGATCTCGTCCGACATCGCGAGCGCTTCCTCCTGATCGTGCGTGACGAAGATGAACGTGATGCCGAGGCGGCGCTGCAGCTCGCGCAGCTCGACCTGCATTTCGGTCCGGAGCTTCAGGTCGAGCGCCGACAGCGGCTCGTCGAGCAGGATGATTTCCGGCCGGTTGACGATGGCCCGGGCGATGGCGACGCGCTGCCGCTGCCCGCCGGACATCTCGTGAATCTCGCGGTTCTCATAGCCGGCCAGGTTGACGAAGCGCAGCGCTTCCAGCACCTTCTCCTTGATTTCCGCCTGCTTGAGCCTCTTGATGCGCAGGCCGAAGGCTACGTTCTCGAACACGTTCAGATGCGGGAACAGCGCGTAATCCTGGAATACCGTATTCACCTGCCGCTTGTTGGCGGGCACGTGGTTGATCACCTTGCCGTGAAAATAAATGTCCCCCCGCGTCGGCTCCGTGAAGCCCGCGATCAGCCGCAGGATCGTCGTCTTGCCGCAGCCCGACGGGCCCAGCAGCGTGTAAAACTTGCCGCGCTCCATGTCGAAGCTGACGTTCTTGAGGACGGCTTCGTCGCCCTCGTATTGCTTCGTGACGCCCCGGAACGAAATGATCGTTCCCGGGTTGTCTGGTCCGTTCATGCTCGCGATCCCTCCTCTAGGCTCTCCTATCATGTCGAATCAGGCCGTTAACGCTATCTTGAATCGCAACGCAATCGCCCCCCGGGCATTGAAGCGTTGCCTTGTAAAGGCGACTGTAAAGGCGACCGGCCGCGCCTTGCCGGGGGCCGTCCCGCCGGACGGCCGGTCGGCGTCACTCGACGACGAAGCGGTCCTCGCGCAAAATCGCCTCGACCGCTTGGCCCAGCGTCAGCGTCGTCGTATCGAGCGCGTGCGCGGTGCCGGCATGGTCGGCGAGCAGCTCGCGCAGCACGACGCCGCACCGTTCGCCCATGCGCAGCTCGGGCGGCCGCTCCGCGTCCCTCCGGCGCAGCTCGCCTTCCTCGGCGACCAGCAGCGCGAACTTCAGCGCCGCGAGGCCGGCCGTCTCGCCGAGCGCCGCGCGGAACAGCGCGATATCCTCGCGGAACGCGACGTAATTGACGACGACGTCATGGCCGGTTTCCGCGAAATTCCGGGCCAGCGCGCCGATGTTCCGCCACATCAAGCCGACGTGGAACGGACTTTCCCACGGCGCGCGGTTGCCCCCGGCGACCATATGGTACACGTCGTCGCCGTCGATCAGCGCGCTGCGTTCGAGCCGCTCCGCGATCGCTCGCGACGTCGTCGATTTGCCCGCGCCCGGCGGTCCGGACAATAAATAAATGACCGGCTTGCGATCCTTCATGGCGATCCGCTCCTCTCCTTTCATCCATCCATGATATTCGGCATGGTGCCGGCCGGCGCGAAAGCATAGAGCCGACCGACCGATGCCGTGCAGGTGCCTCTTAAGCCCCCGTCAGAATCTTCCCGTTCGCGTCCGCCGCGCGCACGACGAAGCTGCCGACGTCCTGCCCGCCCAGCTCCTTCGTCGCGATGGCGTACTTCTCTCCGACCTCCAGCTCGACATAGACCGTGGACGCTTGCTTCACGTCCGCGGCGCCGGCGGGATCGGCCAGCGTATCGTTGCTGACGATGACGGTCTTGACCGCCGGATCGAAGGATTCCGCCGCGAAGACGACGGCGATCTTGCCGTCCGCCTCGCCCGCGCCGGCCGAGAACCAGGCGTACCTGACCGACTCGCGTCCCTGCAGCGCCGCCATCTCGACCGACGTGCCCGGCTCGTACAGCAGCCCCCACTTGCGGTGCACGATCTGCGCCTTGCTTTGGCTGCCGTTCGTCAAAATGGCGATCTTGTCGCTGCCGAGCGCGCGCTCGTAAGCGACGCTCTGGCCGGCATAGGACGCGGAATGCGCGAAGGCGCTCCGCGCGCTGAAGTAGCTCCCGGACTGGTCGTACGCAAAATAAAGCACCGCGACCGCGATCAACGCGACCGCGAGGATCGTGTTTCGTCTTCTCATTCGGCGATCATCCTCTCGTAGCGCAGCTGCACGAATTCCTCGCCCCGGGTGACGACGCGGCGCGCCCCGTCGGCCCGGAAGCCCTGCCGTTCGTAGAAGCGTCTCGCGCCTTCGTTGCGTTCGAGCACCCACAGGCCGGCCAGCGCGCAGCCCTTCTCCCGAAGCCGCTCGAGGCCCCAGGCCATCAGCCGCTGCCCGAGCCCGCGCCCCCAATATTCCCGCAGCAGATAGAGGGCGGTCACTTCCCCGTCCGACTGCCGCGCATCCGTCGGAAAGCGCAGGCTGATATAGCCGACGGCCCGGTGGCCGATCAGCAGCATGCCGGTATGCTCGGGCTCCCGGAGCCGCTCGCGGCACTCGGACTGCCGGCTTTCCGCGGTCACGCGGTTCAGGAAATCGTTCGGCAGCAGCTTCCGGTAAGCGTCGTGATAGCTTCTCGCCTGCAGCTCGCCGAGCTTGTCCCAATCCTCCGGCACCGCCCACCGGATCAAAGCGGCTTTCAACACGTTGTACGCAGCTCCTTCGGCTCAGATTGTTCGTATGCGCATGTGAAAGTATTATACCAACGGGCCGTCCATTTGAGAATGCGCCAATTGCTTTCGCTGACATAACGAAAACAAATTCACATATCCTCTTTCGTAACGCAAACCAATATGCTACGATGATTTCAAAATGACAGCAAGGAGTGGAGACGTGACCGCCAAACCGCCGCAAGATTTCGCGCTGCCCGCCGTCGACCTGGACGAAACCGACCGCAAAATCCTGACGTCGCTGCACGAGAACGCGCGCATCTCCTATACGGAGCTCGGCAAGCTCGTCGGCCTGTCCCGCGTCGCGGTGCAGACGCGCATCGCCGCGCTCATGGACGAAGGCGTCATCGAACGGTTCACGGCCGTCATCAACCCGGCCCGGATCGGCATCGACATCTCGGCCTTCTTCAACGTCGAGGTCGAGCCGCAATTTCTGGAGGACGTCTCCGTCAAGCTCGCGGAAGAGCCGGAAGTGACCAGCCTCTATCATATGAGCGGGCCGAGCAAGCTGCACATGCACGGGATCTTCGCATCGATCCGGGAGATGGAACGGTTTCTCGTCGAGAAAGTGTACGCCATGCCGGGCATCGTCAGCGTCGACAGCCAGCTGCTGCTGAAGCGCTACAAGAGCCGCATGGGCATGAAGCTCTAAGGCGGTCAGGATGCCGCAGGCCGGAAGAAGCCGCAAGCCGTAACCAGAGAAGATAGATGAAGGATACGAGAGGACGGAGAGCCCATGTGGACTGAATTATGGAAACTGTTTATTTCGTTCGGACGCGCGACGATGCTCGGCTACGGAGGCGGGCCTTCGATCATTCCGCTGTACGAGAACGAGGTCGTGAGCCGGATGTCGTGGATGACGACGGAGGACTTCGGGCACGCGCTCGCGTTCGGCAACTCGCTGCCCGGACCGATCGCGACCAAGCTGGCCGCGTATATCGGCTTCAAGGTCGCCGGCTGGGCAGGCGCCTGCGTCGCGCTGGCCGCCGTCGTCCTGCCGACCGCGCTGCTCATGATCGTGCTCGTCGGCGTCATGTCGAAGCTGCAGAACAATCCTTACATTAAAGGCATGATCCGCGGCATTCAGCCCGTCATCTTCGTCATGATGGCGATGCTTGCCTACGACTTCGCCAAGTACGCGATGAAGACATCGCCCGGCTTCATTACGTTCATCCCGTTTCTGCTCGCGGCGGCTTTTTTCGTCTCCGTGTACTACCTGAACCTGAGCGCGGTCTGGGGCATCGTCGGGTCGCTCGTCATCGGCGCGCTGTTCCTGCGGGGGTAGCCTCCGATCGGAACGCCGTGCCCGGCGGAACAGGACCCGGCGGAAGGCATATCGCCCGTCCGCCGGGTCCCTTTTGTTGTCCTCCCGTTCCCGCCGCCGCCGCGATTTTCCCTTCCCGCCGATCCGCTCTGCTTTCCTTTCCTTTCCTTTCCTTCCTTTCCTTCCTTTCCTTCCCGCTCCCCCGCCGCCCATACACCGGACGCCCGGCGAGCGCATAATTTAAGGTAGCCCTGTTGAACTCGGGTACCGTTCCGTCCGCCTCGCCGGCGGGGCCGTTCCCGCATTACTGCCGCACGCTCGCTTGCTGGCCGGGAAGGAGGCTTGCCGAATGAAGAAACGGAATGCAAACGCGGCCGCAAGCGCCGCCGGCAACAACCAGATCGCCGAGTCGGAGAAGCTCTCCGACAAGCTCGCCGTCATCGGCGGCGCCTTCGCAACCCTCGGCGACTTCCTCGGAACTCTCGCGGCCATTATCGCGATCGAGGAGACCGCCGCGGACGAACGGCAGGCCGAGCAGGAGAAGAACGAGCAGCAGGCGAAGATGGCCGACATGCAGCGGCAAATCGATGCCCTTCAGCAGAAGCTCGAACGCCTGAGCAAGTCCTGAGCGTCCGGGAACGGACCGGCGTCGGCATTGACTATCGTTCGTGCACGCACCCGGGACCTCTCCCGGCATCCGCCATAAGAAAAAGGAACCGCCGACGCATCGGCAGTTCCTTTTTTTATGATACCGCTATGTCTCGCGGGCGAGTTAAGCAAGCTCCAGCATGCGGCTAATGATGACCGCCGCTTGGGCGCGATTCGCGACGCCCTTCGGAGAGAACGCATCCGGCGACGTGCCGGTGATGACGCCAACTCCCGTCAGCAGCGCGATCGCGTCCTTCGCGTAGGCAGCGATGCTGCCTTGGTCCTTGAACTTGGACAGCTGAGCCGGATCCGCGGCAGGAAGCTCCTTGACGAGCTTCAGCAGATTCGCGGCCATAACCGCCATTTCTTCGCGCGTGATCGGACGGTTCGGGTCGAACTTGCCGTTGCCGACGCCTTGGGCGATGCCCGCGCCGACGGCTGCCGCCACCGCGTCGTAATACCAGGAGCCCGGCTTCACGTCTCCGAAGACGAGCGTCGGACCGTCCGCCTTCAGGTTGAAGGCCCGGACGAGCATGGTCAGGAATTCCGCCCGCGTCACTTGCTTGAGCGGCGCGAAATTCCCTTTGTCGTCCACGCCCTTGACGATGCCTTTGGCTGCCAGGGATTCGATGGCCTCCCGTGCCCAGCCGGCGATTGGCCCAAGGTCACCGAACTGCGGAAGGTTACCCGGTTCGGACGGATTGCTCGGTCCGGTCGGATCGACCGGTCCGGTCGTACCGCCGCCATTACCGCCGCCGTTGCCACCGCCGTTGCCACCGCCGTTGCCGCCGTCACCCGGCGTCGTCGGCGGTACCTCGCCGTTGCCGTCGTCCGGCGCCGGATCGTCGGCAGCGCGCTCCGGCGAGGCCGCATAGATCGCGTTCGCCAGCAGGCGGAATTGGAACTGCGGATGCGCGCGGTTCGTCAATTCGTTGGCGAATACGGTCACGTTGACCGCGTCCGTCTTATACGTGAACGCGATTGTGCTGCCTTTCGCGCGGTCGTGGTTCGGCCACCAGCCGGCGAGATAGAAATCGTCGTCCGTGCTCGCCGTCGCGATGACGTTCGCGCCTTCCGGAACGGCCGTGATGTAGGAGCCGGACACCGTGTACAGATACTCGGTTTCCTTATACGGCGCCGTAATCAGGCTGTCCTGCGACAGATTCGTCTTGAACAGGCCCTCGTGCGCGTTGCCCGTCGTCGTAAAATTGAAGCCCGGCAGCAAATTCGAGCTCTTGAGCGCGTTCATTACGCTCCGGCCGAAGCCGATGTACGGTTTGCCCGCGCCGATGTAATCATTGCTGTTGCCCGTGTTAACGAGCACGTCGCTCGCCGCCGGATCGGCCGCGACGTCGAAGCCGAGACCTTTCAGGACGAAGGCCGGCACGCCCGTTGCGGCGACCTTGATCGGTTTCAGCAGCTTGCCTTCCTTGCTGCCGCTCTCGTCGAACGGCACGACGTCCAGCAGGTAGTTGTCCATAACGGTCTTCAGATTGGCGTACGAGACGAGGAAATCGCCTTTTTCGTAGCCATTGCCGCCCTCGCTCAGCAGCGTGACCGCTTTGCCCGCCTTCACCAGCTCGTTGACCGCCTTCAGCGCGTCGTTATTCGTGCCGCGAATGACGTAATGCACGGCGGATCCCGCAAGCGTGGTCGTAGGGATCTCTACCGATGTGACCGGCGTCGTCTTGCCCGCGAAAGCGCCGGCTTCACGCACGATGTACCGGTCGAAGCCCCTCATATAGGAGAAGCTTTGGATAATGTCGGCGTACATCTCGCTGAAATCGGAGACGTCGATGCCGTCGTACAGCACCAGGTTCGCGTAGCCGCGCTTGGCTTGGTGCATGTTGACGATGTAGCTGCCCGCCGGATGGACCGTTTCGCCGACGGTGACCGGAACGGTCGATTTCTCGATTTTCACGCTGTTCCGGAGCAGGTACCGCACCATGTTGTACGCTTCGAGCTCGTTCTCCTGCACGGACGGATCGACCGGCAGCACGTAATACTCAGGGAAGAAGTTATCTGCGCCGTGGCGCGGTCTGCCGATGACTTCATTGTTCGCGTTGATCAGATACTTGTCGACCGTGCGGCTGTCCACGTTCTCGACCCCGCGCTTGTACACTTCGAGTTGATTCAGGAATAATTGATCTTTATGGTCCATGACGTATTTGGTCGATGCCATGGCGGTATAGAAGAGCGCGTTTACCGAATCCTCGTTCAGTTCCGGGATCTCGACGGTATGGCCGAGCGCGCCCTGATGCATGGCGAAGACGGCTGTGTATGCCGGGGACGCGTCGTCCCAGCCCGTCGCGTTGGCGATCGGCTTGTAATTCGGGTCCTCCGCCTTCTTGCGGGCTTCTTCGTACGGAATATGGAAGACGTCGTACTTCGTGTTCGCGACGCCCGCGCGGCCCATCGCATTCGCTTGATCGACCATGTTGTCGATGAGCAGGTCATATTCGAAGTTCGGATCGTGCGGCGGCGTGCACGGCTCGATCAGGAACTGCTTAACGAAGCCGTGGAAATCCAGGAACGACAGCGGCGACCACTTCGTGATTTCGCTCGCGACGATTTGCGTTTCCGGCTGCGTTTGGTACGAGTTGTCGCGATTCAGGTCGAAGCTGTTGGCATTGGCGCGCGTGTTCAGATAGCGGCCGTCCGGGTTCTCCGTGTAGTTCATGAGGAAGATGACGTTGTCGAGCGCCTTGTCGACGTCGATGGACACTTTCTGCGGATTGCCTGCGGCGTCGGTCGTATCGTACGTGACCGCGTCTTGGCTCGACATCGCGTCGAACACGTCCAGAATCGCGTCGATGCCCGGTGCCTCGTCCGGATGGATGTTGTTCAGCCAGATCGGCACCTTGTAATCCGCCAGCTCGCCGTTCTTGATCTTCGCCTGCAAGCCTGCCGGGTCGTTGATCATCGCAGGGAGCGTCTCGTTCACGTATTGATCGACGGACGCCTTGTCCTTCGCCAGAATCGTGAAGTAGATGTTGCGCCCTTGCACCGATTGGCCGAGGACGCGCGTCTCGATGTAACGGCCTTCCTTCGCTTTCGCCGTGATGGCGTCGATCGCCGGCTTAAGCTCGTCGTACGTGTGATAGGAATCGTACGGGTTCAGCTTGACTGCGGCGGAAGCGATGACGTTGTCCGATTTGCCGGTAACGGCCAGGTCGCGCGTGCCGATCATCTCCGGATAACGCGAACGGAAGGAGCCGGACAGATCGCTCGTGCCGTAAATCAAATCGAACGTGACTTTCGCCTTGACCCTCGTGCCGTCGAGCACCGGCGGCTCCGCCAAGTAGATGAACGGCTCGCCGTTGTAGCCGGCCGGGCTCGCCGTGCTCCATTTCTTCCATTCGGTCAGCGGCTTGCCGCCGTACGTCCATTGCAGATCGTCCAGCGTCGAAGTCGACGGCAGCTCGAACTCGACGTCGATCGTACGCTTCTCCGTCATGGACGCCTTGTCGTCGCTTAAGGTCAGCGCCTGCGGCTCCGGAGCCTTCAGCTCCAGCAGCAGCGTCGACAGCACCTTGGTGAAGGCCGTCAGATGCTCTTCGATCCGACCCGGGTAATTCTCCGTGATATACGCGAGCTTGTCCTTGCCCGTATGCCAGATTTCCCCGTCCTTGACCGTCTGCGTATAGCCGTCCAGGTCGCCGAGCGCCCAGTTCGTCGCTTCCAGATAGCCGTACGGAATGCCGGCCTTCCGGAACGCCGCGTGGTCGCTCCAGTCGCCGGTCGTGCCGGCCGGGTAGCTCGGATTCAAGCCCGGGTTCGTCTTCAGGTCGATGCCGAGACGCTGCGCGATTGCCAAGCCCTGGTCGCGCACGAAGCCTTCGTTGCCTGCGCTGCCGTAAATATTGATGTCGTCGCCGACGGCGAGGCTGTCCAGGTTAATCATGGCAACCGTGTTCTTGATGTCTTCGGGCGTCATTTGGGAGACGTAGTACTGCGAGCCGCGCGTACCCGCTTCCTCCGCGCCGAACGCGATGAACTTGATCGTGTACGGCGTCGTCAGCTTGGATACCGTCAATGCGGCTTCCATCATGACCGCGACGCCGGAGGCGTTGTCGTCCGCGCCCATGCTGCCGCCGCTGCTGACGGAGTCGTAATGCGCGCCGACGATGACGGTCTTGTCGGACGTGCCCGGTTTGGCCGTCGCAATGATGTTATTCGTCGAGACCGTTTTGCCGGACCGGGTATAGGTGAACGGCTGTTTCTCGACGGACAAGCCCATTTTCTCGAATTCGTCCTTGATGTAGTCGCCGGCGGCGGCATCTTGATCGCTTCCCGCGGTCCGCGTGCCGATGTTCGTCGCCAGGTAAGTCAGATACTGCGAAGCGGCGTAGCCGACATCGCCTTCCTTCAGGCTCAGCAGCGGCGCGTCGAGCGTGGACGCCGCAGTTCCTTCGTCAGCCGGCGTGCCGGCTTCCGGTTCGGTCGCTGGCGGTTCCGCTGCCGGCGGTTCAGTCGCAGGCGGTTCCGCTGCCGGCGGTTCAACGACCGGCGTCGCTGCTCCGGCGGACGCGTCTTCCGCGTATGCGGCCGGCACGACGGCCGCGACGGCCATCATGAAGACGAGCAGAAGCGAAAGCAACCTTCGGGCTATCTTTGTTTTCAATAGATTCTCCTCCTCGTGAACACAATGAATGAATAATAGATTCATAGCTTCCAAACAGGCATCGCGAATAACGACTTCCCGATAGCGGCGACGGGCGTGATCCGTTCCCTCGTCTGCTCGGGAAAGCCCCCCGAACAACGGCTTCCTTCCTCAATCCGCTAAGCATCACTCCGTTCCGTGCTGTCGTGCTCTTCGCTATCGACCGGCAGGAAATCCGGCTTGGCCGGACTTTCGCGCCGGTTCGTAATTGCGGCCGCGCGCCGGAGCGCGCGCAGGACGCAAGATGCGATACCGTTTGAAGTTTCGGCGGCGGCATGCTGCTCGGCCGCTGCGCACCGCCGCCTATAAGATACGCTAGCAAGTCAACAAATCTCCTGGTAATGACCATTTGTTGATTTGTATACAAAATACACGTCTCCGATGTGATGGATTATAACATCGGCATTTTCTTCCTTCAATGCAAAACTTCAAAAATATGGCTGACAACCTTCGAAAATATCATTCTTTAGCGAAATATGTAACTTTAAATGTTAATAATATGTCAGATCCCTGTCTTTTCTCGTATAAGACAGCTTGTCTCTTCTGCTTGCGCAATGTTAAAATTAACTATTATACCTAACGTCGCAGCACTCGCGAAACGGGAGTCTTCCATCCTCGGCCGAAAGGAGAACGATTCTTGCAGATGCCCAAATATCGGTCTCTGAAGGACCATGTCTATGACTACATCGCACAGAAGATTCAAGACGGCACGCTGCTTCCGAACGATAAAATCAACGAAGCGGAAATTTGCAAGCAATTGGAGATCAGCCGGACGCCCACGCGGGAAGCGCTGTTTCAGCTCACGTCGGACAACCTGCTGGACTATTTGCCGCGGCGGGGCTTCACAGTCAAGGTCTTCGACGCCAAGGAGAAATACGACTACTCCCGCATTATCGGCACGCTGGACGCGCTCGCGGCCGTATTGGCGGTCGACTTCCTCGACGCGAACGATCTCGCGGCGCTGGACGCGCTCGTCGTCCGCATGGACCGCGACATCGAAACGATGAATTTCAAAGGCTATCATGCCAATCAATACGAATTCCATGCCCTGTATATCCGCAAGTCGGACAATCCGGTCCTGATCGACATGATCGCCTCGCTCAAAAACAGCTTCGTCCGCCAATCCTATTCCAGCGCGGACAAACAAAGGCTGACGACCGTTCTTCGCGAGGTCAACGCCGAGCACCGCAACATCCTGGAGCTGCTGCGGCTGAAAGACAAGCCGAAGCTTGAATGCGCCTTGAGGCACCACTGGCGCATCATCGATACCGAGATGCTGTGACCGGCACGGCGCCCTCCCCCGAACGGAGGGCTTGGCCGCCCCGGACGCGAAGCGAATGCCCCCTCTGGGGGTTTTTTATTTTCCGGGCACGCGCGAGCAGCCGTCCCCCCGAACGGGGACGGCGGACCGGGGATGAACGCCCCGATTATCCCGATTTCGGGCGCTTGTACCGGAACGGCCTTCCTCGCAGCCTCATAATCTATTAAGAGAGAGAATACGAGGCGAAGGAGCCGTGATGGCATGCAAGCGAGAAGCGCAAGCAACGTGAACGTCATCGATGTCTCGCATCATCAAGGCATCGTGGACTGGGACAAGGTACGAGCCGCCGGCGTTGCCGGGGCATTCATAAAAGCGACGGAGGGCACGGGCTTCAAGGACCCGGCGATGGCGACCAACGCGGCGAACGCGGCCGCCGCGGGGCTGAAAATCGGGTTCTATCATTACGCCCATCCGGAGACGAACGACGCCGAGGCGGAGGCGCAGTTCTTCGTCGCGCGGATCTCCGGCTACAAGGCCGACTTCCCGCACGTCCTCGACGTCGAGGGCGACGCGTCCAAGGTGCCGTCGGCGCAGTTGACGGATTGGTGCGCCGCGTGGCTGCAGGAGGTCGAACGGCTGACGGGGCACGATACGATGATCTACACCGGCGCGAGCTTCGCCAAGTCTTATCTGGGCAAGAGGCTCGGCGCGTGGCCGCTCTGGATCGCCCATTACGGCGTGAACAACCCGATGGATAATCCGACGTGGGACGAATGGGCGGTCTTCCAGTACACGTCGACGGGCTCCGTCAGCGGCATCGCCGGCAGCGTCGACCTGGACGTCATGGAAGAAGCGTTCTACCAGAAATATTCCGGCGCCGACGCGGTGAAGCCGTACGACGACGAAGATACGATCAAGGTGGTCGTCAACGACAAACTGGCCGCCTACGGCCGCAACCGGAACGGCACGGTGTACGCGCCGCTGCGGCAGATCGGCGAATCGCTCGGCGCCGTCGTGACGTGGGACGCGGCGACCCGGATGCCGTACGTCAACGGCGTGCCGGTCGCCCAGTTCACGCTGATCGACGGGTCGGCCTACGTCAGCGTCCGCGCCGTGGGCAGCTTCCTCGGCGGCACGGTGTCGTGGGACGGCAAGAACCAGAAGGTGTACATCTACTATTGATGGCGGCGGCACGGCGGCAAGCCCCGCAAGCCGCGCGCGAAAAAACGGGACGGTGCCGCGCCGACGCGCTGCCCGTCCCGTTCTCGTTCCGTTGGCGCCGCGATGCGATTCGCGCCCGCCTCGTCCCAGCTCGCCAGGCTCCCTAGCCCCTTCGTTCGCCGTCAAGCCCCTCCAGCGCGGCGTCGACCTGGGCGAGAATCAAGTCGGCGTATTCCGCCTTGTGAAGCTCGACGAGCCCCGGCTTCACGACGCCGACGAGCTCGCGGATCGTCTCCAGCGCGGTCCGAACCTCGCCCTGCGCGCCGGAGCGCGAGGCGGGCGCGGCCGTACCCCCGCCGCGGACAAGCCCGGGGCCGAGAACGAAGTCGGTCCCGCCCCGCTCCAGCCGTTCGCGGAGCGCGCGCAGCTGGCCGGCGCCGGCGTCGAAGCCGGACTGCCGGCAGATGCAGACGAGCTGCCCGGTGCCGGACGCCTCGTCCCACCGCTGGTACACGTCGAACAGCGCCGCCGGCTGCTCCGCCGTCCGCAGGTTCAGCTCCACGCGCATGCCCGAATGCGCCGGCGTCACGAACCGGTCCGCCTTGGCCAGCGACCCGCCGTCCACAAGCTCCCGCCAATCCTCGGCCGGCGGGAACGCGGCGGCCGCTTCCATGGATGCGTTCCGAATCCGGTAATCCGCGCCGATCTCGAAGTGCGGCACCGGCAGTTCCGTGCGCTTCATCGTCCGCTCAGCTCCCTGCTTGTCCGTCTTGCGCCGCGCTCCATATCGGCGGCCAGCCATTCGCTCAGCTCCAGCAAGCCGGGCGTCGGCACGACGCGCTCCGCCGCCCAGCCGTGCGCGAGGTACGGCTCCGTCAGCCGCCCGCCGAGCAGAATCGCCGGCTCGCGGGGCAGCCGGCCGAAGGCGTCGACGTAGCCGCGCAGCCGCGGCAGATGATAGACGACGGAGACCGACAGCCCGATCGCGTCCGGCTTCCAGGACAGCGCGCTCGCGAGCGCGTACTCGAGCGGCAGATCGGCGCCGTAGAACCGCGCGTCCCAGCCGTGCTCCGAACGGCGGGCGCATCCACGTCCGGTCCGCTTCGGGACCGGACGGCCGCGTCGGCGTCCGGTTAAGCGACAACGGCCTGGCATTCCCGAAAGCAAGCTGGCCAAGCTCGGGGAGCCGTTCTACTCCACGAAGGAGAAAGGCACCGGCCTCGGGCTGATGGTCAGCTACAAGATCATCGAAAACCATCAGGGCGGCATTCAGTTCCAGAGCAAGGAAGGCGTCGGCACGACCGTGACGATCGACCTTCCGGCCGAGGCGTAAGCGGCGCTTAGGGCGGTCCGGCCGCGCGGCCGAGGAACGGCAGGCCGCGCGACGAGCGGCGCGCAGCCGGCAAGCCGCGCCGAACGAGCAAAGCCTCCGCACCGCACCCTTCGAGGTGTTGGTGCGGAGGCTTTGTTGCGATCGATTCCGCCTTCGGCGCGCCCGTGGCGTCACACCGGCTGCGGCTGCGGCTGCAGATCCGGCTGCGGCTCCACGGCTTCGGCCAGCAGCCGGTCCACGTCCGAGGCGTACGCCTCCCGCTGCCCGGCGGTCCAGCCGAGCCGGTCCGCCATCGCCGCGACGACGGCCGCCTTCCGCGCCCGCACCTCCGCGATGCGGAAGAACAGGCCGCCGCTCCGGCGGACGAGGAAGTCCGCGGGCTTCGCCGCCATCTCTTCGTCCATCGCGTAGCGGAGCTGCACGGCCAAGGCGAGCGGCAGCCCGTGCTTCGAAGCCCACGGCTTCGCCGCCTCCCCGAGCTCGAACAGCCGCGGCGCGTTGGCGCCGTAGCGACGGGCGAGGAACGCGGCCTCGTCCGCGGAGAAGCCGCGGCGCATCCCTTCGCCCGTCTTCGTGCGGACGTACGCCTCGAAGTTCCTGGAGCCGCCGAGGTCGCCGCCGGAGATCGGAATCGTCTTCGTGCCGCTCGCCGGCAGCTTGCGCTTGCCTTCCGCCAGCATCAGCTCCGCGACCTTGTCGACGACCGTCTCCGCCATCTTGCGGTAGCCCGTCAGCTTGCCGCCGGCGATGGAGACGAGCCCGGACGGCGAGACGAAGATTTCGTCCCGGCGCGAAATCTCCGACGGCGATTTGCCTTCCTGCTGGATGAGCGGCCGCAGGCCCGCCCAGCTCGACTCCACGTCGGCCGTCGTCAGCGCGAGATCCGGGAACATGAAATTCGCCGCTTCGAGCAGATACGTCCGGTCCGCTTCCGTCATCGTCGGATGCGCGGTGTCGCCGGTATAGTTGGTGTCCGTCGTGCCGAAATACGCCTTGCCCTCGCGCGGAATCGCGAACACCATCCGTCCGTCCGGCGTGTCGAAATACACGGCTTGCCGCAGCGGGAAGCGCGCGCCGTCGAACACGAGATGCACGCCCTTCGTCAGCCGCAGCGTCTTGCCCTGCTTCGAGCCGTCCAGCTCGCGCACCCGGTCGACCCACGGACCGGCGGCGTTCACGATGCGGTCGGCCGCGACCGTGTACGACTCGCCGCCGATCAAGTCGCGAACGACCGCGCCGGTCAGCTTGCCGCCGGCGTCGTACTTCAGCTCCTCGACCTTGGCGTAATTGACGGCGCGGGCGCCCCGCTCGACCGCCTTCTTCATCACTTCGATCGTAAGGCGCGCGTCGTCGGTCCGGTATTCGACGTAATAGCCTCCGCCCTTCATCCCGTCGCGTTTCAGCAGCGGCTCCTTATCCAGCGTCTGCCGCGCGCTCAGCATGACGCGCCGTTCACCCCGCTTGACGCCGGCCAGGAAATCATAGACGCGCAGGCCGATGCTCGTCGAGAATTTCCCGAACGTGCCGCCGGCATACAGCGGCAGCAGCATCCATTCCGGCGTCGTCACGTGCGGCCCGTTCTCGTAGACGACGGCCCGCTCCTTGCCGACCTCGGCCACGACGCCGATCTCCAGCTGCTTCAAATACCGCAGGCCGCCGTGGACCAGCTTCGTCGAGCGGCTCGACGTCCCCGCCGCGAAATCCTGCATCTCCACGACCGCCGTTCGCAGCCCGCGCGACGCCGCGTCCAGCGCGATGCCCGCCCCCGTGATGCCGCCGCCGATGACGAGCAGCTCCGGCGGCTTCTCCTGCAGCTCGCGCAACACGGCCGTGCGGTCCTCCGCCGCGAACCGTCCGTTCTTCGTCGTCCTTGTCATGATGAGTACGCCTGCCTTTCCCCTGTTCAGTGTACGCCGGAAACCTTCGGCCCGCGCGCGGACGAACCTGCCCTAAGCATCATTACCCGAAAGGCCGCCTGCCGCATGCAAAAAACCACGAAAAATCGCCGCCCGCGCGCTGTTAAACGCCCCGGCCGCAATCTTCGTGGTTTCTCCGTGTCTCCAACCGTTATTAACTTACCGCTACTATACCACGCCTACTCGCAAAAAGCCATGGCCGCTTTTACCGCGCGCAGCCAGCCGTCGTACAAGGCCGTCCGCCGCGCCTCGTCCATGGACGGCGCGAACGTCCGCTCGACCCGCCGCAGCGCGCGAATCTCGTCGCGGCCGCTCCAATAGCCGACGGCAAGGCCGGCCAGGAACGCCGCGCCGAGCGCCGTCGATTCGTTCGCCGCCGGCCGTTCGACCGGCACGCCGAGCAGATCGCTCTGGAACTGCATGAGCGGATCGTTCGCCACCGCGCCGCCGTCGACGGCAAGCGCGCGGAGGGCGATGCCCGACTCCGCTTCCATGACCTTCAGGACGTCCTTCGTCTGGTAGGCGAGCGATTCCAGTACCGCCCGGACGAGATGCGCCTTCGTCGTGCCGCGCGTCAGGCCGAACATCGCCCCGCGCACGTCGCTGTTCCAGTACGGCGTGCCCAGTCCCACGAACGCGGGCACCACGTAGACGCCCTCCGCCGACGGGGCCGCGAGCTCGGCGGTTTCCGCGGCCGAGGCGATCAGGCCAAGCCCGTCGCGCAGCCACTGGACCGCGGCGCCGGCGACGAAGACGCTGCCCTCGAGCGCGTACTCGACGCGGCCGTCCGCCTGCCAGGCGATCGTCGTCAGCAGCCCGCTGCCGCTCTTGACCGGCCGCTCGCCGGTGTTCATCAGCATGAAGCAGCCGGTGCCGTACGTGTTCTTCACGCTGCCCGTATCGAAGCACGCTTGCCCGAACAAGGCCGCCTGCTGGTCGCCGGCCGCGCCGGCGATCGGAATCGCGCGTCCGCCGAACAGGGAAGGCTCCGTGTAGCCGTACACCTCCGACGAGGAACGCACCTCCGGGAGCATCGCCTTCGGCACCTTAAGCAGCGCCAGCAGCTCGTCGTCCCATGCGAGCTCGTAGATGTTGTACATCAGCGTCCGCGAGGCGTTCGTCGCGTCCGTCACGTGCGCCGCCCCGCCGGTCAGCTTCCAAACGAGCCACGCGTCGACGGTGCCGAACAGCAGCCCGCCCGCCTCCGCCCGCTCGCGCGCGCCGTCCACGTTCGCCAGAATCCAAGCGACTTTCGTGCCGGAGAAGTACGGATCGATCAGCAGCCCCGTCCGCTCCCTGACGGCGTCCCCGTGCCCGTCCGCCGCGAGCCGCGCGCAAATGTCCGCGGACTGGCGGGACTGCCAGACGATCGCCGGGCAGACCGGCTCGCCCGTCTCGCGGTCCCAGACGATCGTCGTTTCCCGCTGGTTCGTGATGCCGAGTCCGGCGATCCGTTCCGCCGGCACGCCCGTCTCCGCGAGCACCCGCCGCATGACGCGAAGCGCGGAAGCCCAGATGAATGCGGCGTCCGCCTCGACCCAGCCCGGGTGCGGATAGCTTAGCGGCAGTTCTTCCCTCGCCATGCCCGCGATCGCGCCGGACCGGTCCACGAGCAGCGCGCGCGTGCTCGTCGTGCCTTGATCAAGCGCCAATATATAGCCGTCCTCGAATTTGTTGGCTTCGTTGTTCACCGTTTCTCCCCCTTCAATGCGGCCGCGGCCCCCTACGCCGCCGGCCCGTTACGCCTCCCACAGCTCGCGGCGCGACGTCGTCACCGCGGCGGCGCCGGCCTCCAGCGCCTGGCGGACATGCGCCTCCGTGCGGATCAGCCCGCCCGCGATGACGGGCACCCCGGTGCGCGCCTTGACCTCCGCGATGATTTCCGGCATGATGCCCGGCAAGACCTCCACGTAGTCCGGCTGCGTCTTCTCGACGAGCGCGTAGCTGCGCTCCAACGCGTCCGAATCCAGCAGGAACAGCCGCTGGATGGCGATCAGCCCGTTCTGCTTCGTCCGCTGGATGACGCCGGCCCGCGTCGAGATCAGACCCGCCGGCCGCACGGACTGGCATAGAAACTCCGCCGCGTATTCGTCGTTGCGCAGGCCGTCGATCAGATCGGCGTGCAGCAGCACGTCCTTCCCGTTCGCCCGGGCCAAATCCGCGATCGGCTTCATTTGGCCCACGTGGCCGCCGAGCAGCACGAAGCCCGGGAACGGCGCGGATAGAAGCGCTTCCACTTCCTTCAGCTTGCGCACGGCCGGCAGGACGCGCCCGCCCGGCTGAAACAGCTTCATTCGCCATAACTCCTTTCGCCGCCGCTGGCCGAAGCCTCTTAAGCCCGTCGCGGCGTCGTTCGTCATGATTCAATATGCCAGATTTCACTCGCGTTGACAATCGAAGGCGGACGGCGTTTTTTGCCAGCGCGCGTTCTTTTTCGGGCGTCATGCATAAACCCGCCCGCGAAAGCGGCATATTGAGGGGGAAGTCCAACTCGCCGAACAAGGAGGCCGCCGCATGAACAAGCTGCGCGCGCAAGAAATCGCCGAATCGCCGGTCATGGCCGACGTCGTCTGCGACGGGGTCCCGATCTACATCCAGCACGTCGACGAAGAAAACGACACGGCCCGCGTCTACCCGCTGGGCAAGCCCGACGAGGAGCGGACCGTGCCGCTAAGCAGCCTGAGCGAACCGTCGCCGTTCCAATCGGACGGCATCCAGATGATGTGCCCGCCGTCGCGGGAGACCTGATCCCCGGCACAAAAAAAGAGACCCGCGGCAACGGGCTGCGGGTCTGAAGTCTTGCTATATAATAGGGGGTTGAGACTTATTATAGGGACCGAAGATTAAAAGAAGATGAAAATGGCGTTGCAGTTCCGTTACAAATGCGTGTCAATCCGGTGGACGATCGGCCATCGGCGAGGGACGCTGCCGTAAGCCGGGGCTTCGGCGTCTTTTGGCGTCCGCGCCGGATCGCCCGTCCGCCGTTATAAGGGAGGCATGTAGAGCGACTTCAGATGGTCGAGCAGGTAGTACGCGCTTTCCCCGTTCGCGTCTCCGATTTCGACCATGCCCCCTCCGGCTTGCCGGACCATGCCGACGATTTCGGCAGGCCCGCCGACGTTGAGGAGCGCGAGGCGCCCCTCCGCCAGCTTGACCTGCCCCCGGAACGATTCCGCGAGCCGCTGCCGGCGGGCGGCGTCCTTCGCGGATGCGCCGACCTCGGCGCTTGGATACGGCTCGTACGCCATCGGGTACGGGACGAGCCACTTCAGATGCTTCAGCGCGACGCTGAGCCCGGGATAGAGCGGCGTATAGATCTGCAGGTAATCCGGCTTGACGGCCGTTACGAACCCTTCGAGCACGGAGCCGCCGACCTGCAATTCGACATAACGTCCTTCCGCCGCCTTCAACATCCCTTCCATGCTCGCAACCTCGCCCCCGTACGCCGGCGCCGACGCTTCCGCTTCGCCGCCGCCGAGGCTCTCCCGCACTCGCTGCACGTGCGCGAGCGGCATATAGACGAACCGCTCCCGGTCTTGCATGACGAGCAGGTCGGCGCCCGCCTCGATGACGATGCCCTCGATGCTCCGCTTGCCCGCCATGTCCGCCAGCACCTGCTTTCCGATCCACTTCTCCAATGATGTCTCCATGCTTATCCACTCCTTTCGCAGTTAGAATAGCCACTTCACCCAATACGCGAGCACGATCAAGGTAAACACGACCGTGACCGGAATCGCGACGATCGTGACCCGCAAATAATGCAGCCAGCTGATTTTCACGCCGCCCTTGTTGACGATGTGCATCCACATGAGCGTCGCGAGCGTGCCGATCGGCAGCAGCAGCGACCCGATATCGCTTCCGATGACGCTGGCGAGGTACGAGATCTTGATCGTCAGCGGATCCAGGCCCATATGGGTCAAGGTCAGCGTGCCGACCATGAGCGCCGGATGGTTGTTGAACAAGTTGGACAGCAGGCTGAGCATCGCGCCCATCAGGACGCTGGCGTTCAGCAGGCCGCTCGAGACGATCGGCTGCAGCACGCGGATCAGGTAGTCGGTCAGGCCGATATTGTTCAGGCCGTAGATGATGACGTACATGCCGAACGCGAAGACGAGAATGTACCACGGCGTTTTTTTGAGCATATCCATCGGGGTAACCTTCAGGTGCAGCCAGCGCCAAGCCAGCAGCACGGCCGATCCGATCACCGCCATGAGCGATACGGGAATGCCGACGTAGGACGCGACGAACAGGCTGACCCGCACGCAGAACACGAAGATGAGCACGTTGCGCATGAATTTGGCCCGGTTGCCGTTGTCGCTGTACACCTCCTTCAGCGGGTGGCTGCCCGGCATGAAGCCGTGCTTGGGCGCCATCGGGATCCGCTTCGGCAGCGTCTTGTAGAAGATCGCGTACAGCATGCCCGCGAGCACGCATAGACCGAGCGATGCCGGCACGAACATCATCGCGGTATGCATATAGAGGCTCATATGGACGATTTTGAGCGCGATCAGGTTGACGATGTTGCTCACGCCGATCGGGGCGCTCGACGCCGTGGCGATGATGGCGCCGGAGATGAGGTACGGTATTTTCTGATGGGGCTTCAGCCCCATGTTCTTCAGCAGCATCAGCAGAATCGGCGTCGTGATGAGGATGCTTCCGTCGTTGTTGACGAACAGCGTCATGAGGAAGCAGAACAGGTTCGTCAGCCAGAACAGCCGGATGCCGGAGCCGTTCGCCTTCTTCGCCAGCAGGTCCGCCGCCCAGTAGAAGAACCCGAAGCTCTCGAGCACGATGGCCATGACGATGGTCGCCATGATCGTGATCGCCGCGCCGCCGATCGTTTCGAGAATGCTTCCGAGATCGGACAGCGAGACGCTGCCGCTCAGCAGCACGAACGCCGCCCCGATCGAGGCCGGGATCGCCTCGTTCACGTTGGGCCGCCAGAAGATGAACCCAATGGTCAACAAGAAGGCGCATACCGTCGTGAGGACCATTAAATCATGCATGTCTCCACCTCTCTTTCCATGGGGGATGTAGGATCCTGTGCTGTGGCGTTGCCGCTCCTACCGGAAATCGGGAGCCGCGGGAGACGATGCGGTTTTCATAGATTCGTGCCGCCGGGAGGCGATCTACAGCAAGGATGTACTGTATTTATACGTCCGAGACAGATAGCTCGTACTGGTCGATGAACCCGACTCTATGAAAACCATCGTCTATCAATTGTTGACGTTTGCCCGCGGGTGACGTTTGCTGGCCATGGACGGCGGCCCGGCCCGCGGAGGACGAACCGGGCGCGCGCCGGCCGGACGCGGCGAGCCGGGCCTGGGCGCATGCCCGCGCGGCGGCCCGGGACCGCGCCGCCGAAATTGCGCCGGGCGGGTCACGCGCCCGCCGTGCCGGGCGTATAGTAAAGTATCCAAACGACGGAAAGGAACATCGAATGCCATGACGTTTTATTTGTCCAGCCCGAACGGCGCGACGCATTACGCCAGCTACGGCCCTTACGGGAGAAACGGCTCGTACGGCTCGTACGGCAACGTCCAGCCGCCGGCGACGTTCTACTATGTCACGCCCGCCACGCAGTGGGCCGCCCATAACGATCCCGGCATGCGCCAAAAAGCGCAGCCGCTCACCTTCGTCCTCGTTCACGGCTCCTGGGCGGACGCCGGCTTCTGGGACGGCGTCGCCGCCGAGCTCCGCAAGCAGGGCCACACCGTCTACGCTCCCGAATACCCCGGCCACGGAGCCGATTACAAAAACACGACCGCGACCCATGCCATGATGTCGAAGGCCGTCGCCGACTACATCCAGAACCATGACCTGCGCGACGTCGTGCTCGTCGGCC
The DNA here is from genome assembly GCF_900113915.1 of Paenibacillus sp. UNC496MF. NCBI lineage: Bacteria > Bacillati > Bacillota > Bacilli > Caryophanales > Paenibacillaceae > Paenibacillus > Paenibacillus sp. UNC496MF. The sequence goes on along the minus strand of NZ_FORE01000012.1, from coordinate 183,566 downwards.
ACAGCTTCGGCGGTTCCGTCGTGCAGAAGGCGGCGGAGTACGTGCCGGACCGGCTGAAGCGGATCGTGTTCATCGACGGCTTCGTCGCGAAGGACGGCTCCAGCCTCGCGGACGAACTGCCGCCCCAAGGCAAAGCGTTCTTCAGCGGGCTCGCGGAGCAATCGGGCAACAACACGATCATGCTGCCGTTCCCGTTCTTCCGGGACGCCTTCGTCAACCTGGCGCCGCTCGAACTCGCGCAGAAGCTCTACGCCGGCATCAAGCCGGAGCCGGCCGGACCGCTGTTCGAGAAGCTCGATCTGAAGAAGTTCTACGAGCTGCAAACGCCGAAGAGCTACGTCTACTTGTACCAGGACAACGTGCTGCCCCAAGGCGAAGGCTACGGCTGGCATCCGCACATGTCGAGCCGGCTCGGCCAGTTCCGGCTTATCGTAGGCAATGCCGACCATATGACGTATTTCAAGACGGAGCCGAAGAAGATCGCCGAGCTGCTGTACATGGCGGGGCGCGATTGACGCGCTGAAGCGGGGCTGGGCGCGGGGCCGAGGCGCATGGCCGAGCCGGACGCGCCCGTCTTATGCCTGCGCCAAGCCAAGCCTGGCGCTCGGCGCAAAAAAAAAAGCGGAGCCGCCGTCTTGGCTGCTCCGCTTTTTTGCCGATTCCCTCGGGCCCAAAGGCCGCTCGGCTGTCTGATCCTATTCGCCTGCTTTTACTCGTATTTCGGATTCGGACCATACCGGTTGTCGCCCGGCTCGCCGTCGAGGCAGACGAAGACGAGCAGGACGATCGCGCCGACGAACGGGATGAGGATGATGAAATACCACCAGCCCGAACGGCCGGTATCGTGAAGCCGCCGGACCGTGACCGCGAGCGTCGGCAGGAGAACGGCCAGCGAGTACAGGCCCGCGAGCAGCCGGTTCCTTGCGTCTGGCCCGTCCCGTGAAGCCGACGTAATTTTGCAGCACCTTCAAGTACCATTCCATGTCCGCATCCCTCCGCATGAAAATTTCGCGCCTGCCTTTTAGCGTATTTTCTTCGTACGTCGACAATGCCATTCCGATTGGGTATCGTTAAACTTATCGCGCGAGGAGATCGGAGCGCCGGATGGAACCGCCTCCGATCAGCCATAATAGCGGTAAATTGCGGAAACGGAGGGTTGCCTATGAGCACGCGAATCGCGACGGCCGACGATGCGCCGCAAGTTATCCCGCTGCTGCTGGACGCGATCGGGACGATCGCCTATTGGCTGACGGGCGCTTCGGACGAAGCGGACGCGGCGGAGCGGCTGGCCGATTTTTTCAAGCGGCCAGGCAACCGGATCAGCTACGGGCATGTGCTCGTGGCGGAGCGGGACGGGCAGGTGGCCGGCATGCTCGTCGCGTACCCCGGCGACGATGCCGGGCGGCTGGACGAGCCGTACCTGGCGCGAATGCGGCGCGACTTCGGGGACGCCGAGCGCGTCATCGTCCGGGAAGCGCGGGACGGCGAGTACTATTTGGACGCGCTGGCGGTGGCGGAAGCCTTCCGCGGCCAAGGCGTCGCGAAGACGCTGATGGAAGTCGCCGAACGGCGGGCGGCGGAGCTCGGCTTCGGCCGCACGGCGCTCATCGTGGAGGCGGACAACGAGCGGGCGTACGGCATCTATGCGCGCGGCGGCTACGTCGAGGACGGCATGCTGCGCATCGGCGGGAGCGATTACCGGCGGATGGTGAAGCGGCTGTAGGTGCCGGCACCTCCGCGGCTCGCCTGGCTCCGCGCCGCGTCCCAGCCGAGCGTGCGCACGCACACCCGCACCTGCACGCAAATTCGCACGCTCCCTGCCACGCCCGCACGCACACCCGCACGCGCCCTGCCACGCCGCCCGCGCGCGCACCCGTCAGCCGCTCCTCGCCCCCGCCGCGCAGCCGCCAAACGCAAAAACGGACCGTCCCCAAGGACCGGTCCGTTCCCTTCACATCCGCGGGCCGCAGCCCCGCGCCGACAGCCGCGGATTACGCCAGCTTCGGCATCAAACCGCCCTGCAGCTTCGCGCCGGCCTCGAGCCCGAGACCGTCCGTGATAACGTGGCCCGCGCCGCTGTACGTCGTGCCGTCTTCCATGAAGACGATCGCGAGCGCCCGGCGCGGACGGTCCGTCATGTTGGCATGCGCGTAATGAAACGTCATGCCGTCGTGGAACGTGCAGCTGCCCGCTTTCATCCGGCAGATGACCGCGGTGTTGCGGTCGACGACGTCCTTCGCGCCCTCCTGCTCGAAAATGTCCTCCGGCGTCACCAGGCTGACGCCTTTCAGGTTGCGGATGCGCTGCGATTTCGGCACGAACATCATGCAGCCGTTATGCTCGTCGACGTCGTCGAGCGCGACCCAAATCGAGAACGCGTTTTGCGGCTTCATCTCGTTCATCGGCCAGTACGGCCGGTCTTGGTGCCACGGCGTCGACTTGGAGTCGCCCGGCATCTTGAGCAGCGCGTGGTCGTGGAAGAGCCGCACGCCCGCGAAGCCTGTCAGCTGCTTGCCGAGATCGGCGAACCGCTCGCCGAGCACGAACCGCGCCATGCCGCCGTGATCGCGCCATGTGTTGACGCGCTGGTTCAGCACCTTGTAATACGCGCCGCCGGCCTTGTCGGTCTGCACGCCGCGCCCGCCTTCGCCGTACATCGTCTCGTCCATGTATTGCCGCAGCTCCGCCAGCTCCTCCGGCGACAGCACGTCGTCGATTTGCACGAAGCCGTTTTCCCGGTAAAACGCCACCTGCTCGGCGGTCAGCCGTCGATTCGCTCTCAACATGTCCCTCAATCCCCTTTGCGTTCGGATACCTTCACTGTACACCCGAAGCGCGCGGGCCTTCTTGGACGATACGCGGAAAAACACGGACGATCTGCCAAAGTTGAAAACGCTATCCCGTCACCGCCCGCCGCTCGCCCGCCAGCTCGAGGAGGTACGGGAGCAGCGCGTCTCGCAGTTCCTCCCGCTGCAGGCCGATCTCGATGATCGCCTTCATGTAGCCGATCTAGTCGCCGATGGAGGGGTCATGAGGCATCTCGCTCCTTTGCTCCGGTAATCGGGCCGCGGGCGCCGAAGACCCAGAATCGGCTGCCCGCGTAATTGAATCAGCATGCCGGCGCGCGAGCGAAACGTCCAGCTGCGGTTCAGCAGATAGCTGTTCAGCATGCCGCAGCCGAGCTCGCCGTGCGCGACAACGGCGCGGGCATCGGCGCGGAACACCTGCCCCGCCTGTTCGAGCGGTTCTACCGCAGCGACGCCTCGCGCGCCCGCAAGTACGGCGGCTCCGGCCTCGGCCTCGCGATCACGAAGTCGATCGCCGTGGCGAGCGCGCCCGGCGAAGGCAGCGCCTTTACGGTCCGGCTGCCGATGCAGCCGGGCCGCCGGTCCGGCGCATGCCGGCCACCCTGCCGTGAACCGATGCAATTCGCGCCGTGCTCGCCGGCCCAAGCGCCGGCTTCGCCTCTCGGATGCGTCGGGCGAGAAGCCCTAAACGCAAAATAAAGGAGCCCCGCAAACACGCGGGGCTCCTTTTCCGCTTACTGGTTTGATATTAGCTTTGATTCTAGCTTTTCCGGCATTCATTCTAGCTTTAACCCGTTTAATTTAACCCTTCGATTCCACCATTCAAGCGTTCGTCCGCGCGAGCGGCTCCGTCCAATACCGGTTGTCCGCGGCCAGCACGGCCCTCAAAAACGTCCCCGTATGCGACGCGTCCGACGCCGCCACCTGCTCCGGCGTCCCCTGCGCGACGACCGTGCCGCCGTCCCTGCCGCCGTCCGGCCCCATGTCGATGACGTAATCGGCGACTTTGACGACGTCCAGATGATGCTCGATGACCAGGACCGAATGGCCGTTGTCCACCAGCTGGTTCAGGCAGTCGATCAGCTTCTGGATATCGTGCAGATGCAAGCCGGTCGTCGGCTCGTCGAGGATATACAGGTTATGCGAGCCGCGCTTCAGCTTGCCGATCTCGGTCGCCAGCTTGATCCGCTGCGCCTCGCCGCCCGAGAGCGTCGCGGACGATTGGCCGAGCTTGAGGTACCCCAGCCCCAGCTGGAGCAGCACGTTCAATTTGTGCACGACGAGCGGCTGGTCGCCGAAGAAGGACGCCGCCTCTTCGATGCTCATGTCGAGCACCTGCGCGATGTTCTTCCCGCGCAGCGCGACCTCCAGCACCTCGCCGTTGAACCGCGCCCCTTTGCAGGACGGGCACACCGCTTCGACGTCGGGCATGAATTGCAGCGGCGTCGTGACGACGCCTTCGCCCTGGCAATGCTCGCACCGGCCGCTCTTCTGGTTGAAGCTGAATTCGGACTTGCCGATGCCGCGCGCGGCGGCCTCCTCCGTGTCCGCGAAGAGCTCGCGGATCCGGTCGAAGAACCCGGCGTACGTCGCCGGATTGGAGCGCGCGCTCCGGCCGATCGGCGATTGATCGATGTTGATGACGCCCGTCAGGTGCTCGGCGCCTTCGATCGCGTCGTGCTCGCCCGGCACGATGCGGTGGTCGTAAAACCGGGCCGACAGCTGCTTGAACAGCACTTCGTTGATGAGCGTGCTCTTGCCGGAGCCGGATACGCCGGTGACGCAGGTCATGACGCCGAGCGGGATGTCGACGCTGACATGGCGCAGATTGTTCGCTCGCGCGCCCAGGATGCGGAGGGACGGGCCCGAGAGCGCGCGCCTGCCGGAAGGCACCTCGATTCGCCGGGCGCCGGACAGGAAGGCGCCGGTCAGCGAATCGCCCGCTTGCCGCAGCTGCGCCGCCGTGCCCTGCGCGATGACGCGCCCGCCCCGCTCGCCGGGTCCCGGCCCGATCTCGATAATATGGTCCGCGCTGAGCATGGTTTCGATATCATGCTCCACGACGATGATCGTGTTGCCGATATCGCGCAGCTTCTGGAGCGTCTGCACGATCCGCCTGCCGTCCCGGGCGTGCAGCCCGATGCTCGGCTCGTCCAGCACGTAGAGCATCCCCATGAGGCCGGAGCTGATCTGCGTGGACAGGCGGATGCGCTGCGCCTCGCCGCCCGAGATCGTATCGGAGCGGCGGCCCAAGTTCAAGTATTCGAGTCCGATGTCGATCAGCAGGCCCAGCCTCGAACGGATTTCGGCGACGATTTGCCCGGCTGCCTGCCGCTTCGCTTCCGGAAACGCGGCCTCGGCCAGCAAGGCCTGCAGCTCCTTCAGCGGCACGCTGCACAGCTCGTGGATATCCCTGCCGCCGATGCGGACGCAGAACCGTTGGGGCTTCAGCTTCTTCCCGTCGCAGTCCGGACACGCGTGCTCCGCCATCACCCGCTTGAAGAAGTCGTTGTCCCCGAGGCCGCTGCCGCCGCGCCGCGTCACGTGCTGCTTGTACCACCGGTTCACCTCGTGCACGAGTCCGCCGTATTTTCGAAGCTTGCCGGCCTGGCTATGGGCATGGCGCGGATGATCGTCCGTCACGACGATCGGAAACGATTCGCCCCGGGTCCCGTGGAACAACCGGTCGACGAAGTCCTCCGGCAGCTCGCAAAACGGCGTGTCCATGCTTTGCCCGTAGTGCAGGAACAAGCTGTGGAACAGCATGCCGCGATACGATTTCTTCGTGCTCGGACCGTAGAGGTTGTGATCGAGCGCGCCCTTGGCGACGCTCTTCTCCGGGCTCTTGACCAGGAACCGCTTCTCGGTCCGCATGTAGGTCCCGATTCCGCCGCAGGTCCGGCACGCGCTGCCCGGGTCGTTGAAGGAGAAGTACGACGGATGCAGCTCGCCGATCGCGAGATGATGGGCCGGACAGCCGAAGTCCCGGTAGAACGCGTCCATGTCGGCCGGCTTGCCGTCGCCCGGGCGCGCGATTTCGAACCGGATGAAGCCTTCGCCGACCAGCTCCAGGCTGTTCTCGATCGTTTTGGCCAGCGACTTGAAGAGCGACGGCGCGACGACGACTTGATCGACGATGACCTCCATCCGGTACTCCGTCTCCTCGTCCAGCTCGATCGGGTCGCTCAGGTTGCGGGTCTCGCCGTCGATGCGCACGTAGCGGAAGCCCTTGCCCCGGATCTCGTCGAACAGCGTCGCGTAATCTTCGTCGTACAGCTTGAAGACGGGCGCGAGCACCTCGAGCTCCGTCCCCGCGGGCAAGGTCAGCACGTGGTCGATCATCTGCTGCACCGTCTTCGCCGCGATCGGATGCCCGCAGAAGGGACAATGCGCTTCGCCCGACGACGCGAACAGCAGACGGAGAAAATCGTACACGTCCGTCATCGTCCCCACCGTGGAGCGCGGGTTCGCGCTGCCCTTCTTCTGCTCGATCGCGATGACCGGCGACAAGCCGAACACGAAATCGACGTCCGGCTTCTTCAGCTGGCTCATCCGGCTCTTGGCGAACGTGGACAGCGATTCGAGGAAGCGGCGCTGCCCTTCGCCGTAGATGACTTCAAAGGCGAGCGACGACTTGCCGGAGCCGCTGACGCCCGTAATGACCGTCAGTTGATCGCGGGGAATGTCGACGTCGATGTTCTTCAAATTGTTTTGCCGGGCGCCTCTTACTTCGATCTTCGTTTTCATCGCGCAGCAGCCGCTCCTTTACCGGACGTTCCCGTCCGCATCTTCGAGCATGTAAGCCGGTTCTTCCAAGCGCACCCTGCTCTTGGGCGTCGCCTTCGCTTCGGCGGGGAACGGCGCCAGATGCCCGCGCTCCGCGAGCCAGCGGCAGGCCGGCTCCAGCGTTGCCGCGTCCAGCCGGACGACCGTCCCCAGCTTGTCCGCCATCTCGGAGAGCGACCGGACATCCCGCTCCTGCCTCAAATAATCGAGCACCGGGCGGAAGAGCTCCAACTCCCGCTCCTCCACGAACCGGACGATCCGATCGAGCGCCGTCCGCGCTTTCGCAGGGTCCACGGATCCGCCGACGAGCCCCTCGTATACGTCCCGGAAGAAAGCCGGATTCAGCGCGGACGCCTGCTGCACGGCCTCGCGCATCGGCACCTCGCCGTGCCGGACGACTTCGATTTGGGCGAGCGTGTCGATCAGCTTGATCATCCAGAACGCGCTGTACAACGCGTCTTCCTTGACGTACAGCCACTTCTCCGCTTTCGCGAGCCCGCCGAGCGCGAAGCAGCCCAGCTGCAGCAGCCGATGCTGCCGGTCCCGCTCGCCGACGTGGCGGATAGTCGCGAAGACGGCCTCCAGCGACGGATCCTTCGTGAACAGGATCTTCCCCCGCAGCAGATAGGAATGCTCGAACGAGGCGGACGCCGATTTCTCCACCCACCGTTTGAATTCGTCGCGGGTCTGGATGCCCGCGTTAATGGCGATGCCGTTCTCGGTGAAGCACATAAAGGACCGCGTTAACTTCTGATCGTGCACGATCAGCTTCATGTCGATATCGGACTTCTCCCATACCCGGTCGTAAGAGAGACTTCCGAGCAGTATCGCCGCGATGACCTGCTCGTCGTCCCGGACCTTCCGCACGAAGGCTTCCAGCGCCTCCGCGTACCGGGCCTCGATTCCGGATCGATCCATGCGCATGCTCCTCCTCTCGCCGCCTTGCGCCGCCTTGTGCCGCTTTCCTCCCTGGCGGCGCGGCATTTCGTTCTCCGTGGAGTATTCGCCGGCTCCGCGGCCTTTCCTGCCGCGCATGGCCCGCTACGCAAAAACCGCCGCGGGCGGCGGCGGTCTTTCGCGAAGCTGAACGTAACCTTCTTATTCCACCAAGCCGGAGCGCTCCACGCCTTGAATGAAATACCGCTGCAGGAACAAATACACGAGCAGCATCGGCACGAGCGAGACGAACGTGGCGGCCATGACCACCGGCAGGCTGAATACCTCGAATTTGCTGCCCGTCAGCTGGTCCAGCGACTGGTAGAGCCGCGGCAGCATCATCGGGAGCGTGAATTTCTCCTCGCTCGTCAGGTAGATCGACGGCTCGAAGTAGTCGTTCCAGTGCCACACGAGCGACAGCAGCGTCGTGACGACGATGGCCGGCGGCGTCAGCGGCAGGATGATCTTCCAGTAGACGCGGAAGCTGCCGCAGCCGTCCACCCGCGCGGCGTCCTCCAGCTCCCACGGCAAGCCGCGGAACAGCTGGCGGAAGATGAAGATGAAGAGCGCCCCGCGCAGCCCGTTGCCGAAGAAGGACGGGATGATGAGCGGCAGCACGCTGTCGATCCAGCCGATCGTCTTGTACTGCATGAACAGCGGCACGATGATCGTCTGCGGCGGCACGATCATCGTGAACATGCAGAGCACGAACAGCGTCTCGCGTCCCGGAAACTTGATCCGCGAGAAGCCGTAGGCGATGAACGAGCAGGACAGCACCTGCCCGATCACGCTCAGGACGGCGATCAGCGCCGAGCTTTTGAAGTGCGTCCAGAACTGGAGCCCTTGCATGCCGTAATAGAAATTTTCCCAGGCGAGGCTCGTCGGAATCCATTTGATCGTGAAATCCATCAAATCCGCGGGCTGCTTGAGCGAGGTCGTGACCATGTAAATGAACGGATACAAAAAGACGAACGCCAGGTCGATCAGAATCAGGTAGACGAACAGGCGGTAGATGAATCCGATCCAGCGGCTCTTGCTGCCGAACCGGCTGACGAGCACGCTGTTCCGGATCGCCGCGGCCCTGCCGCGGGTCTTCTCCGGCACGGCCACGCGCGCGGTCGAGGCCGTCTTCGTCTTCGCTACGGGGATCGACTTCATGCTGGGGCACCTCCTTGCGGCTTATTTTTCACCCGTGTAGACGATCAAGCGCCGGGTCGACACGAAGACGAGCACGAGCAGCAGGAAGATGAACAGGAAGTAGATCCAGCCCATGCTCGAGGCATAGCCCATCTGGATGTTGGTGAAGGCGGTGTCCTTGATGTACACCATCATCCGGTTGTTGATGTCCGTGAAGGAATCCACGAACGTATAAACGGTATTGAGCAGGATGATCGGCGTCATGAGCGGGAGCGTGATCTTCCAGAACATCTCCCATTCCGTCGCCCCGTCGCATCTCGCCGACTCGTACAGCGAGACCGAGATGCCCTGCAGGCCGGCCAGGAAGAGCAGGATCTGCACGCCGGTCTTCCAGAAGATGATCGTCAGCCGGCTCAGCATGTCGAAGACGATCTGCGAGAACGTCGGGCCCATGTAGAGGAACACCTCGTCGGGGACGCCGATGCCGTTGACCAGCGTATCCTTCCCGACTCCGGCGTACAGCAGCTGCTGCATCGCAAGGCCCGAGCCGATCAGCACCGGCAGGAAGAACGCGGCGCGGAAGAACGCCCGTCCGCGGATGTTATGGTTCAGCAGGATCGAGATGATCAGCGAGAACACGAGAATGAGCGGCGTGTTGATCAGCGCGTCCTGGATGACCGAGATGAACAGCGGGATGAACTTCGTGTCCAGCACGAACGCGTTGTTGAAGTTGCCCCAGCCCACGGCTTTCAGCTGAAAATCGCCGACGCCCTCGACCTCGTGGAAGCTGAGCCACAGGGAATACACGAGCGGATACAGCATGAACAGCGCGAAGCCGAGCGCCCACGGCGCGATATAGACGTAACCCGCGAGCATTTTCTTGCGCTCGAGCCCGATTCCTTTGCCTCTCACGGCTTACCCTCCCTTCGGCACGACGATGAAGTTTTTGCCCGGCACGACGTTGCCGTCCTCCGTGCGGGCCTCGGCGGACGCGTAGTTGACGATGACGCGGGTGCCGTCCTCGTAACCGACCTCGTACAGGTCCTTCGCCAGCTTCCGGTGCGACGTCATCGCTTGCGACCAAACCGTCCGCAGCTTCTCGTTCATTTCCTTGTACCGCTCGATCGCCTGCGGCGCCCAGCTCTTGTAGTCGGAGCTGAACAGATCGCTGTAATACGTGTCCTTCAAATCATCGGCATTGTTCATCGTGAATTGGTAATACGGCATGTAGCCGTATTCCACCATCTTGAGATATTGCAGCTGCGGATCGTAGAACAGGTTCTGCGGGTCCCCGGAATACGGGATGAGCCCGTGCACGACCATCTGGTACAGCGGGATCGTCTCGTCGGTGAAGAAGTAGCCGCTGTCCTCCATCGGAATGCCGAACAGGCGCGACGAGTATTTCAAGGTGTAGCCGTTGCCGCCGATCGAGGCCGCGCCGCCGAACTGCTTCGCGGACTTCGCCATCATCTCCGTCCAATGCGCGGCCGTCCCTTCCCGCGTCGACGGATAATCCTTGTTGTAATCGTAGTAATCCTGGTAGCCGATGCCGTCGAAGTTGATCCCGGAGATCGGCAGCTTGCCCAGCGGATCCAGCACGTTGGACTGGAAATGCCGGTTCTGCTTGCCGGCGCTCAGAAGGAACGTCTCGCTGTACCGGTCGGTCGCGGCGAAATGGTTCGCCCCGACGACGACGTCGCCCCGCGTGGAGAACCCGTCGACGCCTTTAAAGGCATCCACGTAGTCGTCCTGCAGGTACAGCTGAATGCCCTGCTTCTTCGCGTAGTCGCCCAGCGCCTTCAGCCCGCTCATGCCGCCGAGCTTCGAAGACGGCTCGTTCCCGGACGGGTAGGCCAGGTAGCCTTTGTCCGTCCAGCCGAGCAGGTTCGCGGAGATCGCGCCGACGCCCTGCTTGCGGAGTTCCTCCATGATCCCCTTCGCTTCGTCGTAGTTCGTCGTCGCGATGAACCGGTCGAACAGGATCCGGTTCTCCTTGATGCCCATCAGCAGATCCAGCCCGAACGGAACGGGATCGCCCTTCTTGATCCGCGGCTGGACGCCTTCCTCGTTCACGAGGTAATTCCGGTACGCGGCGGCCATGTGCCCGTAATCCGCGTCGTCCCCGCTCAGGAAGACGTAGCGGACCGTATGGTCTTCGCGGAGCAGGTTCTTCTCCGGCTTCTTCGCCAGGTTGCCGTCCTTCTTGACCGCTTCGTACTCCCGGCGGTACACGAGCTCCGAGGCGACGCGGTTCAGGTTGATCAGATAGCCGCTCGGCGAGAACAGAATCCGCGCGTCGTACTCGCCCTTCGTGATCATGCCGAGGAAGGCGTTGTCGCCCACCTTCTGCCCGAAGATCGGCAGCATGGCGTTCATGTCCCGGCTGAAGCTGTTGAAATTGATCATATCCGGCCCGTACACGCTCGCCCGGTACGGATTCAAGTATTCGGGGTGAATGGTCTTGAACGTCGACAGCGCCCCGGAGCCGTCCGGATAGACCGAATAGCCTTTGTCGTGATCCGTCGCGGCGCCGAAGAACGGCAGCGGCGAGATCGCCATCAGCCAGTTGTTCTCGGATTCCTTCACCGACTGCCCCGGCACCGTCACTTCGAGGGCGTCGTCCTTCAGCCGGAATTGCATCTCGAAGCCGATGCCGAGCCGTTCCAGCTCGTAGCTCACCGACACTCCGTCTTCCAGCGGCGTCGCCTTCATCTTGGGCTTCTCCAGCGCGGAGTTCGTCTCCTGCGTCTCGAGCGCCGGCAGACGGGGATCCGTGAAGGTCAGGTGGAAGATCGATTGGCTGCTCGCCGTCCACAGCTCGTTGCCTTCGGCGTTCACCTCGCCCAGCGGAACCGCCGATTTCCAGAGGTGGCCGTTGCGCTTATCCTTGACCGCGATGGCGGAGTCCGAAGCGCGGAACATCAGCTCGAGGCGGTCGGTCTCCGCGACCTTCTCGTACGGATCCTGGTTCGGCGCCTGCGCGTCGCCGGACGGCGCGTCCGCCGGCGGCGCCGCATCCGCGGCATCGCCGCCCGCCTCCGCGTCGTCCGTCGCTTCGGCCGCGTCCGCCGTCGCCGGCTTCAACTCCTGCTGCGCCCGGGTCACGGCCCGCTGGATGGAAGGCAGCGCCAGGAGAACGAGCCCGGCGAGAACGACGGCGACGGTCGCGTAATAGAGCCAGCGTTTGGCTTTCGTCGACATGGGTTCCCCTCCTCAGTTCTCCAAGAGATAGCGGGCCTCTACGATGACCTCGCGCACGAATTGCAGCACATGGTTCGTCAGGGCGAACGTCAGCCCCACCGTGCCCCAGAAGATCAGGAAGGCGACGATGGTGAGCAGCATGACCCCGACCGACTTCTTGAAGGTGTAGTCGTTCAGCACCTTCAGCTGAATGAAGATCAAGAGGGCGACCCACGCCCAGATGATCGTACTGATGCTGTTGTACAGCCCGAGCTCGCCCCGCGACATGATCGTCGAGAGCGCGGCGAGCGGGATCGAGAACACGACGTAAGGAATGAGCGCGTACGACATCGCCGTGAAGATTTGGCTGAAGTGCGCCTCGCCGTCCATGATGGCCGTGATCAGGTAGCACGCGATGACGCCGGACACGAGCGGCACCACGAAACGGATGATTTCCAGGTTCAGGTCCGCGTTCTCGGGCTGCAGGGACGTCATGTGGAAGCTCGTCATGTAGATCGTCACGATCCGGACGGCCAGCGTCAGCAGGATAATGACGCACGCCGCGATCAGATTGCGCGTCTTCTGCAGTTCCTCGAAGCCGTCCGCGGGATGGAAGAGAATGGCGATGCCGAGCCGCACCGCGTGCAGCCCGGGCGCTTTCGCCGCCGCCGTCTTGTTCAATAGCCGTACCTCCTTATGACGGTGTTCGTGACGCGGATCAGCCCTTTGACCAGCAGGTAGGCCGCGTACACGATCAGCGCCGCGGCGACGATCAGCCATCCCAGGTACTTGCGCATCATCTCATGCCGGTACTCGGCGAACGCCTTGGAATAACCGTCCTGATCCTCGCCCAGCTTGAATTCCTTCATCGCGTCCTTCCACTTCTCTTCCTTCATCAGCGCCTTCGCCACGCCGCGGTGCGCGAGCGGATAGTTCTCGTCGATCGCGAGCACCTGCTTCCACGGCCCGAGCGCCTCCTGGTACCGGCCGTTGTAATGCAGCTGGCTGGCCTGATGAATGAGATCCGCGAAGCGCGTCGGCTTGAAGATCTGGATATTGCCCCGGTCCCGATCCAGCACGTATACCTTGCCCGTCTTGTCGGTCACGATGCTGATCGGGTATTCGAACCGGCTCTTCACGTCGCCCTGGCCCCCGAACACGGCCAGCAGGTTGCCCTCCTGGTCGTACTGGTAGATCTTGCGGGACATCGCGTCGAGCGCGTTGATGACGCCGAATTGATCGACCGCCAGATCGACGAAATACGGCTGCTCCAGCGTCCCGCTCTCGATGGACGACTGGCCGAAGGCGGCCTTCTTGTAGATGTTCTCGCCCATGGCGTTGAACTTCTTGATCTGGTCCGCGTCGATGAGCACGGTCGGGGTGTAGATGAACCCCTTCTCGTCGAGCGTCAGATTCGCGTTTTGCGGCGGCACCGCGTTGTTCAGCTGCTCCCGCTGCTCCGGCGTCGCCAGCACCCGGATCAGCAGCTTCTTCCAGTCGAACGGGACGCGGTTCGCGCCGATGTAGCCGCGGAACCGGTTCATCGCGTCGATCATCATGAAGCCGCTGAAGTCGTTCTTGTTCAGCACGTAGATGTAGCCGCGGCGGTCGAGAATGACCTTGTCCGGGGCGAACTCCAGGTCCGGGCTCAGCAGGCTCGATTCCGGTTTGACGAACTCCTCGATCAGCTTCCCGTCCGGCCCGAGGTGGATGACCTTCCCGCTGCCCGTATCCGCGACGAACATATCGCCCGTCTCGTCGACGAAGATGCCGTTCGGCTTGTTCAGCTTGACGCCCTGCTCCTTGCCGAAGATGCCGAGCACCTTCCCGTCGCCGCTCAGCTTGACGATCCGGTTGTTGTCCGTATCCGCGACGTAGAGGTTGCCGCTGCCGTCGATGAACAGGTCGTTCGGCTTGTTCAGGCCCGGCTCGCCGACGTCCAGCACGACGGTGTCGACCGTGTAGGTCAGCGGAATCGGAATGCGGTACCCGTACATGGGATCGATCGTGTACGACATTTGCGGGAGGGCGTAGGCGGGAAGCCCGCCGGCCAGCAGCAGCAGACAGCCGAGGACGACCGCCGCGATTCGTTTGTGCATCCTGTCCGTCCCCCTAAGATTTGATCCCCGAATGGACCATCGTATTCATGATAAGCCGCTGAAACAGCATGAAGATCAGAATCGGCGGCAGCGTGACGAGGAACGTGCCGGCGGCGAGCGCCCCCGACCGCGCCACGACGCCCGGCCCGCCGGCCAGCGTCTGGATGGCCAGCGGCAGCGTCTTCATCGTCTCGCTCGTCGTGAACACGAGCGCCGAGAAGTAATCGTTCCAGTTGCCGATGAAGGAGAAGATGATCAGCGTCGCCCACGCCGGCTTGCTCACCGCCATGATGACCCGCCAGAAAATCTTCCATTCCGAGGCGCCGTCGATGTAGGCCGCTTCGATGAGCGCGTCCGGAATCTGATCGAAGAACTGCTTCATCAGGAAGATGTTGAACGCGACGGCGATCTTCGGCAGGATGAGCGCCCAGTAGGTGTTCACGAGGCCGAGGCTGGAGACGATCATGTAGGTCGGAATTTGCGTGACCTGCGGCGCGAACATCAGCGCGGACAGGATGAAGGTGAAGATCAGGCCGGCTCCCGGCGGTTTGAATTTGGACAGCACGTACGCGCCGAGGCTGCAGACGAACAGGCTGGCCGCCACGATCGAGCCGGAGACGAACAGGCTGTTGAAGATATACCGCGTGAACGGCACGACCGAGCTGTCCGTCGCCGTCAGCAGATCGAAGAAGCTGCGCAGCGTCGGCTTCTGGACGAAGAACGTCGGCGGATACAGGAACAGCTCGTCGAGCGGCTTGAACGCCGTCGACACCATGTAGACGATCGGCAGCGCAGTGAAGCCGACCAGCGCGATCATGAACGCGTACAGCAACCCCCGATTGAAGCGGGCGACAAATTTCGTATAGTTGAACGTCACGTCCTTTGGCCCCCTTATAGATCTTTGGACGACAGCAGCTTCATTACGATGCGTCCCAAGCCGAACGTCAGGAAGAACAGGAATACCGCGATCGCCGACGCGTAGCCGAGCTCGAACCGAATGAAGGCGTAGTCGAACAAGTGAGAAATGATCGTATGCCCCGCGTAGTTGGGGCTCGGCATGCCGGAGATCGCCACGGCGATGTCGAACACCCCGAACGCCCCGACGATGGAGTTGACCGCGCCGAACAGCAGCTGCGGCTTCATCAGGGGCAGCGTGACGTACCACAGCTCCTGGAACTTGCTCGAGATGCCGTCGATCGCGCCGGCCTCGTACAGCTCGGGCGACACGTTCTGCAAGCCCGCGAGGAAGACCAGGAAGCCCGTGCCCATGCTCATCCAGAGCGATACGATGATGATGACCGGCATGATCGTGTCGGGGTCGGTCGTCCATAGAATCGGCTCGCTGATCATGCCCCAGCTCAGCAGCCAGTTGTTCAGCAGGCCGTACCGGTCCCCGGAGAAAATGTACAGCCAAACGATGGACAGCGCGATGCCGCTCGTGATCGACGGCACGTAGAAGGCCAGCGAGAACAGCATCTTCGCCCGCAGCGAGTTGATGACCCACGCGAGCAGGAACGACAGGCAGTAGCTTAACGGGCCGCCGATCACGGCGAACACGAACGTGTTCTTGATCGACTTGAGGAAGATGTCGTCCTCCAGGAACAGCACGCTGTAGTTGGACAGGCCGACCCACTTGGCCGGCTGCAGCATATTGTAATAAGTGAAGCTCAAGTACACGGACTGCACGACCGGTACGACGGTAAAGACGATGAAGAGAATGAGGAAGGGACTGAGAAACAAGTACCCGAGCGCCGCCTTCCTCCCCGCCTGCGACAATTTGAACCGCCTTGCCTTCTCGGCCGACAGCTGAAGCGGGTTGTTCGCGACTTCCACGCTGCTATTCATGTGCCGCTCCTCCTTCCGCGAAATCTAATCCGGGGCGAACCCGAATTCCTTTTGCTTCGCCGCCAGCTCTTTGTTGATATCCTTGATGCCCTGCTCCAGCGATTCGCGCACGTTCGTCCCGCCCAGCACGACGCGGTTCCAGGCGTTGTCGATATTCCGCGACGTGAAGTACCCGCCGAGCACGTACGGCTGCTCCTTGTAATACTTCCATTGGTCGGTGAGCGCCTTCAGGTCGTCCTCCGGCCACGGCAGCTGCGTGAACGCTTCGACGTTGGCCGTGTTCCACCGGGCTTCGACGCCGAGCAGCGCTTCCAGCTCCTGGCCGAACTGCACCTGGCTCTCCGTGCTGGTCCACCATTTCAGGAATTCCCAGGCTTCCTTCTGGTGCTGCGACTGCTTGAAGATCGCCACGGACTGCACGTTGCCGCCGGCGGTCCGGTCGATCGAGCCGTCCGCCTTCTTATGCCCCGGCGACGGCGCTACGCCCCAGCGGCCCACGAGCTCGGGCGCGGCGGTCGACAGCTGCACGTACGTCAGGTAATCGGCGATCCCGACCGGCATCTCCCCGGTGCGGAACCGGTTGAAGAAGTTGGCGTTGACCGGGAATTTATAGTTCGTGTACAGCTCCGTCCATTCCGTGAACGCCTTGAACGCCTCCGGCGAATCCAAGCCCGACTTGCGGCCGCCGTCCTTGTAGAACTCGCCGCCGTTCTGGTAGAGGAACGGCATGAAGCCGAGCGACGTCGGCGGGTAGTACATCTGCATCCCGTTCTGCTGCAGCACCGGCAGCAGCGCGTACGCGTCGTCCCACGTCTGCGGCACGTTGACGCCGAGCTCGCCGAGGACGTCCTTGCGGTACACCAGGACGTTGAAATCCTGCGTCTCCGGCAGGGCGTAATTGCCGCCGTTGTACTGGAACGGGATCAGCGCGCCCTGGAGGAACCGCTTGCTGACCTCCTGGTAGTCCGGGAACTGCGACAGGTCGACGGCGGCGTCCCGAATCGCGAATTCGACCGGCAGGTGCGCGTCGACGCCGGTGGCCACGTCCGGCGCTTTGCCGGAGCTGGCCGCGAGCAGCAGCGTGTTGACGGAGCCCGAGTTCAGCTGGCCGGCGGGGAGCGTGTTGACGTTGATGCGGATGCCCGTCTCCGGCGTGAACTCCTCCTCCGCCATCTCCTTCATGATCTCCGCCCATTCCTTGCCCCGCGATACCCAGACTTCCAGTACCGGGCCTTCGCCCTCCCCGGCGTCGGACGCGGTCTTGCCGTCCTTGCCGTAGACGCTGCCGACGCCCGTGTAATCCTTCGTGAAGGACGCCGCGAAATTCTTCAGCGTGCTGACCGACTTCTGCCACATGTTCGACTTGACCTTCGGATCGCGCGAATCCGGCGCGCCGATCAGCACGTAATCGAGCACGAGCGGCACGTTCTGCAGGCCCGTCAGCAGCGTGCTGAGCGACGTCTGGCTGTTGCTCAGCTCGGAGAGCTGCCGGGGGATGCTGTCGGGATTGGCGACCATCCGCTCGAACGTATGGTTCATCATCCGGAGGCTGCTGACCGTGCTGGGATCCTTCTTCGACAGTCCCCGCAGGGCGTTCATCTGCACCGCCAGGTCGTCGGCGATCGCCTTCAGGTCCGTGACGAGCTCCGGCACCTTCTTCCCGAGCTCGTATTCGAAGTTCGGGTCCGGCGTCGGGCCCGTCACCATGATGATGCGCCGGTACAGGTCGGACAGCTTCTGCGTATCCGCCGTCAGCGCCTCGGCGACCGCCTGGTACGGCCCGACCTCGGCGACGAGCGTGATCGCGTGCGCGCCCGCCTTCAGCGGCACGAGCATCGGCTCCTCCTTGCCCGTTCCGGGATCGGTCGTATGCAGCGTCTCCAGCTGCCAGCTGCGGGAATAGCCGAACGGATACAGCTCCATTTCCTTGTACGGCACCCGGCCGTCGATCAGGATCTGACGGTAGGACGGCAGTCCGTCGCCCCACCATTGCCCGACCTTGAGGCCGATCTTGTACAGGCCGTCCTTCGGCACCTCGAACGTCCACGTCGCCTTCTGGCCGCCCTTCCGCCAGCGCCAATCGCCGAAAGCGTTCAGCCGGATGCGGCCGTTGCTCGCCGGCTCCATCAGCGGATCGCCGTTCGCTTCCCGGCGGATCGTCGGGTCGGACTTGTTCGGGTTGTTCTCGGCCTGCACTTTCACGCTGACGTCTTCGGCCGGCGCGAAGCCCTGGCCTTCGAAGGTCTGCTTCGCCTCCGCGTAGCCGGGCGTCGTCGCCGGCGACGTCAGCGCCAGCCGGCCGATCGCCATCGTCTCCGCCAGGAAATTCATGCGGAAGACGTGCTTGCCCGCCGTCAGATGGAATTGGAACGGCTCCGGATACAGCCCGTTGCCGTCGGCGATCGGCTGCTCCATCCAAAGCGGCTGCTCCACCTGCTTCGGCCGGACGTCGTCGCCCTGGTTGTTCTTCTCGGGTTCTCCCCGGTCGACCCAGTTGCGGAAGAAATACAGGCGCTGCGCCTCGCGGAACGGGCTCTTGCCGTCGATCAGCAGGTCGCGCTGCATCGGCAGCCGCTTGCCCGCCAATGGATAATAGCGCGCGCTCAGGTTATACAGTCCGTCCTCCGGGACCTCGGCCGTCCACTCGATCCAGGTCGTCGCCTTGTCCCACACCAGCGCGGCTTGGCCGTCCACCGTGTCCGTCGCCGGCTTCGCGCCGCCGAACGCCGTGTAGCGGCCCGCGTCGATGACGATGTCCGGCTGCGAAGCCGGCTTCAGCCCCTGCTCGCGGTACCCGGCCAGCGCGCTGGCGTAGTTCGGCTCCAGGATCGCGTCGATGGACAGGTCGCCCGCGTCTCCCAGCGGCACGCCCTGGTTCGTGTTGCGGTCCCGCAGCCGCTCGCTGGCGTACGAGCGGGCGTGATCGCCGCACACGGTCGTGATGACGAGGCAGGCGAGCGTGAACAGTACGACTCTCTTCCCCTTCAATGCCTGTTTCCATAGCCGGTTCAAGCGCTTCACCTCGTTTGTCGTTCGTTTCGGGCAGGACGCGCAGGACAAGGAAGGGAGCGGCGCCTTCCCGCCCCCTTCCTGCGCATCGCTATTTGGCCTGCAGCTTCTTCAGCTCCGCGTCCACGTTCTTCTTGACCTCGTCCAGCAGCTTCTTCGGCTCGCCCTTGCCGTTCAGCGCGAGATCCTGCACGCGGAACGTTTCGTCCCACATCTTCTGGCCGGCCGGCGTGACGGGGCGGAAGTGCGCCGACGGCATCATATCGACGAATACTTTGAGCTGCGGATTCTCCGTGATCTTGATTTCCTCGTTGACCTTCGGCATCGCCGTAATGTCGTTGCCCGCGTTCGGGCGCTTCGCCCAGAGCAGCGTGCCTTTGTAGCCCGCGATGAATTTCAGCAGCTCCCACGCTTCCTGCTGGTGCTTGCCGCCCTTCGGCAGCGTGAAGGAGAAGCCGCCGGCCCACGTCGTCTGCGGGTAGCCGTCCGCGGACGGCATCGGCGTGACGCCCCATTCGAAGGTCGGCTTGACCTTCGCGTTGCTCTTCAGGTCGTTCAGGATCCAGTTGCCGTCGACCATGAAGCCGACTTTGCCGGTCCAGAACGGGTTGATGCCGGTCTTGCCCATGACGTCGTTGAACTTGTTGATTTGGGCCATGTCGTACTTCTTGGCGTAGCCCGCCATCCATTCGAGCGCCTTCACGATTTGCGGGTCGTTCGGCGTCAATTCCCCGTCCTTCGTCCATTCGCCGCCGAAGTTCCAGCTTTGCGTGTACAGGTAGCTCTGGCCCATCCACGGGATGAAGCCCACCTGCTCGTAGCCGCCGCTCGTCGATTTCTTGAACATCTTCTCCGCCATCGCGTCCAGCTCGTCGATCGTCTTCGGCGGCGTGTTCGCGTCGAGGCCCGCTTCCTTCATCAGCGTCTTGTTGTAATAGAGGCCGCGGTTGTCCGTGCCCCACGGCAGGGCGTAGACTTGGTCGTTGTAGGTCGTTTCCGCCCACACGCCGGGGTAGTAATCGTTGGAGCTGACTTCGCTGTCCATCTCCAGGAACGGCGTCAGGCTTTCCAGCGAGCCCTTCGCCGCCCAGGACCCGGTCAGGAAGCGGTCGAGAATGGCGACGTCGGGCGGCGTGCCGCCGGCGATGAGCGTGGTCAGCTTATCCGTGCCGCCTTGGTCGGGAATGTACTTGATCTTGATGTTCGGGTGCTGCTTCTCGAACTCGCTCAGGACGAGCTTCGTGAAATCGGTCTGGAACGTGCCGCTCCAGCCCCATAGGCTGAGCGTGACCTGCTCGCCCGTGCTTTTGCCGGCGCCGTCGTCCGCCGCTTCCGCGTTGGCCGCCTTCCCGCCGTTCGCGCCCCCGGCGTTATCCGCCTTCGCCCCGTTGCCGCTGCCGTTGCCGCCGCCGTTGTCGGACGCGTCCGAACCGCCGCCCGATGCCCCGCAGCCCGTCAATGCCAGACTGACCGCCAGCACCGCCGCGAAAATCTTGATCCTTGCCGGCTTTCCATGCAAGATGCCGCTGTTCCCGACTGCCATCCGCAAGCCCCCTCGACCAGTAAAATTGAAATCGCTTACCTTTACCAAGTGTAGCGGCAATTCGTTCGCGCGGTAACGGGAGCGGCTTTAGGTTTGGTGTAGTATTTTGACCAAGATGGAAGCCGCGGCAAAAAACCGCCCCCGGGTCATGACCATGACCGGGAGCGGCTCTTCAAGCGGACCTTTATTTATTCATGCTTGGCGTCGCCGAGCGGGCCGCCGGAGCCGGATCCGCCTTCCTCCACGCCGGAGAGCCTCGCGTCAAGACGCTTCTTCACGTCGTCGAGCAAGGCCTGCGGCTCTCCTTGCCCCTTGACGGCCAGGTTCTGCGCGCGGACGAGCTCGTCCCACATATAGCCGCCCACGGGCGTCACCGGCCGGATGCGGGCATGCTTCAGCAGCTTGACGAACACGTTCAGCGGCTCCTGCTTGTCGAGGCCCAGCTGCGCGTTCACTTCCGGGATGCACGTCAGGTCGTTCTTGCCCGCCGCCCGCCCGGCCCACAGCAGCGAGCCTTCCTTGCCCGCGACGAAGCGCATGAAGCGCCAGGCCTGTTCCCGGTGCTTCGCGCCCTTCGGCATGACGAACGACCAGCCGCCGGCCCAGGACACCCGGGATCCGCCGTCGATCGTCGGCATCGGCGCCACGCCCCACTCGAAATTCGCCGACGCGATGTCGTTCAGCAGCCAATTGCCTTCGATCGCGAAGCCGACCCTGCCGGACAGGAACGGATTGAGATTGGCCTGCCGAAGCTCGTCCGCGAAGGCGGCCAGCTTCCCGGCGCCGTATTTCTTGCCGTAGCCCTGCATCCACTCCAGCGCCTTCACGTTGCGGGGGTCATTGGGCGTCAGCTTCCCGCCGCGTTCCCATTCTCCGCCGAACGCCCAGCCGTACGTGTACAGAAACCCTTGCGCCTGCCACGGAATGAAGCCGACCTGATCGAACTTCCCCACGGCGCCCGTCTTGAACATGCGCGCCGCCATGGCGTCCAGCTCGGCGATGGTCCGCGGCGGCTTCCCGGGATCGAGCCCCGCCTGCTTCATCAGCGTCTTGTTATAGAACATCGCCCGGGCGTCGACGTTCCACGGGAGCGCGTACGTCCTTCCGGCGTATTGCGTCTCCGACCAGACGCCGGGGTAGTAGATCCCGGCCATCCCGTCTGCGCGCGCCTCCTCCGTCACGTCCTCCAGCGCGTCCTTGGCCGCCCATTCGCTGACGATGAACCGGTCGACCATCGCGACGTCCGGCCCCGAGCCGCCCGCGACGGCGGTCAGCAGCTTCTCCGAGGACTGCGAATTGTTCGAATTCTCCACGAAGGACAGCTCGACCTTGATGTCGGGGTTCGCGTCCTCGAACGGCTTGACGACCGTGTCGTAGAACTCCTGCTTGAATCCGCCGCCCCACGGAAACCAAAAGCTGATCGTCACCGGGCCGCCGCTTCCGTTCGCGCCTTCCTCCGAAGGCGTCGCGTCCGCCGGCAAGCCCGCCGCCGAGCCGCCGTACAGTCCCTTGTCGCACGCTTCCAGCAGCAGTCCGGCCGCGAAGAGAACCAGCAGCAGAAGCAGCATCGCCGCCTTGCCGCGCGTCAACAGCTTCTTCACCATCGTATCCCTCCTTCGTAGCGACCCGCGTTCCCGGCCGCGCCTCCGCCGTTCTTCCCGCTTGGGCGCGTCAGCCCGTCCGCTTGGCCGGACTGTCCGTCAAGAGCGGAATCGTCAAGACGACGCTGGTGCCTTGTCCGTAGCTGCTGTCGATCTCGATGCCGTATTGCGCCCCGTAGGCGATCCGGATCTGGGCGTTGATGTTGCGCAGCGCGAAGTGGCTGCCCTGGATGTCCGCGTCGCCGCGCAGCAGGCGCCGCAGCTCGGCGAGCTTCTCCGGCGTCATGCCCTGCCCGTCGTCGACGACCTTGAACTTCAGGCAGCCGTCCTCGCGGAGAAACGAGACGTCGAGCCGCCCTTTCCCCGGCTTCTTCTCCAGCCCGTGATAGATGGCGTTCTCGACGAGCGGCTGGAAGATCGACTTCAGCACCCGGTAATCGGCCAGCGACTCGTCCGCGTGCAGGTGAAGCGAGAACTTGTCCCGGTAGCGGATCTTCTGGATCAGAATATAGCTGTCGATCAGCTGCACGATCTGGCCGATATGGACCTCGTCCATGCCCTCGCTCAGGCTGAGCCGCAAATATTTGGACAGGCCGAACACCATCGTGCTGATGTCGTCCACCTTATGGATGCGGGCGATCCAATGCACGGAGTCGAGCGTGTTGTACAGGAAGTGGGCGTTGATCTGGGAGCCGAGCATCTTCAGCTGCAGCTCCTGCTCCAGCAGCTTCTGCACGTACAGCTCGTTGATCAGCGCCTTGATGCGGGCGACCATGTCGTTGAAGTGCAGGAACAAGTAGCCGAATTCGTCTTCGCGCTTGCCCTCGATGCGCGCGTCGAAGTCGCCGTTCTTGGCTTTGCGCATGGCGCGGATCATCCGGTGCAGCGGCCGGTGCACCGAGGAGGCGATCAGCACGGCGAGCAGAATCCCGATCGACAGGCAGAACACGCCGAGCGTCACCATGTACCAGCGGATATTGCGCGCTTCCTTGTCCAGGTCCGTGCCCCGCATCATGCCGACGAGCGTCCAGTCCGCGGCGTCCAGCCGGTCGTAGACGAAGAGCTTCTTCTCCCCGCTCACGGTGCGGCTGAACATGCCCTGATGCGAACGGTTCGCGGGCATGTCGAACTGGATCGCGTTCAGGATGCCGTCCTTGTCGCCCACGATGCCGCCGTCCTTGTCGATCAGGATGTTGATGCCCGAGCCGTCGTAGTCGATTTCCGACAGCAGGCTCGTGATCTCCTTGGCATCCATCTCGTACAGCAGCACGCCGACGATCTCGCCGTTATCGACGTCCCGCTCGGCCCGGCCGAAGGAGAAGACGGGCGTGGCGTCCTCTTCGCGGATCATGGATTGCCCGATGCCGAAATAAACCAGCCCGCCGTCGGCCTCGCGGATGCGCTGGTACCAGGAGGTATTGGAGAAGTCGGACGCGTACGGATTGTAGACCGGAAGGGAGTCCCGCGGCGAATACCGGAAGGAAACGCCCCGCTCGCCGAGCAGGTAAATATTGACGATGTCGTTCCGGGCGTTGATCAGATTGGCGAGAAACGCGGCGTTGGCATTGTTCGTTTCGATCCGGTCGAGCTCGCTGCCGAACCGCCGGGCGAGCTGCCGCTGGACGTCCCGGCTGCCGAGCACGAGCATCGAGCGCTCGGCGTAGCCCTTCAGGATCGCGTCGATCCGCTTGCTCATTTGCTGCACGTTTTGCAGCGCCATCCCGCCGACCTTGGATTCGATGATGTCCGCGGATTTGTCGTAGGACAGGTAGCCCATGACGGTGATGATGACCAGCATGCTGACCACGTAGAAGCCGAACACCTTGACGCCGACCGAAGCGAAATTGGACCTCCGGAAGATCTTCAGCATGATGCGTCCCCCCGCTTCTTAAGCGCCGTAGTTGCGAAATTGGGCGGGGGTCATCCCTTCCCATTCCTTGAAGGTTTTCACGAAGTGCCGGAAATCCTTGTAGCCGACGAGGTCCGCGATCTCGTACACTTTCAGCGGCGTCTGCTCGAGCAGCTCCTTGGCCTTCGACATCCGCATCCGAATGAGATACTTGCTGAGCGGCTCCCCGACTTCCGCGTGGAACATCCGGCTGAAGTACGAGGGATTCAAATAGATGGCTTCGGCCACGTCGCCCAGGCTGATGCCCCGGTGGAAGTTGTCGTGGATGTAGCGCAGCGCCTTGTCGATGGCGCGCTTCGTCGACGGACCGGCGGCCGCTTCCCCGGCGCGATGCGGAAGAAACGCCGCCAGAACCGTCGCCTTCCAATCCTGCAGCGGGCAGCGGTACAGCTGCAGCTTGAGCAGGCGCAAGGCCTCGTCGGACTTGCAGTGCTCCCGCCACTTCGAGAGCAGCAGGTCGATGAACAGGTTCAGCTCGCTGCGGACGCTCATGGCGGGGCAATGCTTCGCCGACTCCCGGAGCCGCTCCAGCTGTTCGTCCAGCAGGGCCGCGAGCCGGCAGCCGTCCGAGAGCTGCAGGGCATGGATCATCCGGTTGGACAAGGACGTATCGAGCAGCTCCGTCCGGTTCGCGGCTTGAACGGGCTCGTCGCGCGGCGCTTCCGGCTCCTTGGGCGCGGCCGCCTGCGCCTCGCCTTTGCGGCAATCGGAGCCGCCGCCGTTCGCGCCGCAGCGACCGGCGGGCGCGAGCCCGCCGTCGGCCGCCGCAAAGACGCGGTCGCCGCCGTGCACGAAATAGCCCATGTTGTTCGTAAGCGCCTCCCTAAAGGCGGTGGAAAGCTGTCTGCGGTCGACCGTCCCGCTGGCGCCGATGCTGATGCGGATCCCCAGCACCTGCTGCGCCCGCAGCGCGGCCCGTTCGGCGCCCCGCCGCACGGCGGCGCATTCCCCGGGCGAGGCCGCCGCGCCGGGATCGGCCAAGACCGCCGCGTCCGCGTACGCATGCTCCTGCAGCGGGCAAGCGAGGGCGCGTCCGCCTTCCTCGGCGAGCGTCTCCTCCATGAGCTTCCCCAGGGCATAGCGCATGAGCGCGCAGCCCTGCTCGCTCAGCCCGCGCTCGCCCCAATCGTGGACGACCGCGGACAGGACGACGAGCCGGTCGGGATTCAAATCGATGTCGAGCGCCCGCCAGATCGGCTGCAGCTCATGCTCGGCCATCGGCCGGGACAAGCACAGCTCCAGATGTTTCTGCCTCGCCAGCGGGACGCTCTCCCGGGCCAGCTCCGTCAGCTTCGTGAGCCGCGAGGACAGCTTGCGCTTTTGCAGGATTTCGGCGGTGCAGCGGTCGATGATGCGAAGCAGCACGTCTTCTTCGATCGGCTTCAGCATGTAGTCGAACGCGCCCAGCTGGACGGCCCGCTGCGCATAGGCGAAGTCGCTGAAGCCGCTGATCAGGATCACCTTCGCGTCGATGCCCTGCCGCTTCGCCTCCTCCATGAGCGCCATCCCGTCCATGCCGGGCATCCGGATATCCGACAGGATGATATCGGGCGCTTCCGAAGCGGCCAGCTCCAGCGCCTGCTTCCCGTTCTCGGCTTCGCCGATCAGGCGGATGCCGTGCGCCGGCCAATCCACGGTCTGCTTCAACCCTTCCCGGATCCAGAGCTCGTCGTCGACAATCATCAGTTTCAGCATAGCCATCGCTCCTTCGCGCTTCCGCTTGTCGTTATCGTCCGCTTTACGCCGTCCCCGCGTAAACCGCAACGGCCGGTTAAGCCGTAATTTCCACGGGCTCGCCGTTCCCCTGCTCCTGCTTCTTCATCATGTTGCGCTGGGCGTGGATGAGGCCGTGATAGATTCCTTGCTTCTCGAGCAGCTCCGCGTGCGTGCCGACCTCGGCTACTTCGCCTTTCTCCAGCACGAGCAGGCGGTCGGCGTGGCGGAGGGTGGACAGCCGGTGCGCGATCGCGATCGTCGTCCGGTTCTTGGTCACCCGCCGCAGCGCTTCCTGAATCGCCGTCTCCGTATCGATATCGAGGGAGGCGGTCGCTTCGTCCAGGATCAGGATGCGCGGATTGTGGAGCACCGCCCGCGCGATGGCCAGCCGCTGCCGCTCGCCGCCGGACAGGTTGTTGCCGTTCTCGTCGAGCATCGTGTCGTACCCGTCCGGGAAGTTGATGATGAAGCCGTGCGCGTTCGCGACCCTCGCCGCCTGAATGATCTCCTCGTACGTCGCGTCCGGCTTGGAATAGCGGATGTTGTCCATGATCGTGCCGGTGAAGAGGAACGTCTCCTGCAGCACGACGCCGATCTGCGATCGCAGCTCCTCCTGCTTGATCGAACGGATATCGACGCCGTCGATCAGCACCGCGCCGTCCGTCACGTCGTAGAACCGGGAGACGAGGTTGATCAGCGTCGACTTGCCGGAGCCCGAGTGGCCGACGAGGCCGATCATCTCGCCCTGCTTCACCTCGAAGCTGATCCCCTTCAGCACGGGCTCGTAAGTCTTGTAGCCGAAGACGACGTCGCGGAACGCGATATGCCCCTGAATCGCGTGCTTGCCGCTGTGCTCCGTATCCTGCACCTCCGGCTGCTCGTCGATGACCGAGAAGACGCGGTCGACCGCGATGGCCGCGTTCGCGACCCACCGCGGCAGGAACATCATCCAGGCGATCGGCCCGAAGATCATCGAGGCGTACGCGCTGAACTGAATCAGCTCGCCGATGTCCATCTGCTTGTCGAGAATCATCCCGCAGCCGATCAGCAGGACGAAGTATTGCCCCAGCTCGATGAGATAGTTCGTGATCGGCGACAGGATGCTGAACAGCTTCTCGCTCTTCACCGACGCCGCCGCGAATTCGCCGTTATAGTCGCGGAACCGCTTGATCTCTCGCTCTTCTTTCCCGAACGCCTTCACGACGCGAATGCCGCTCAGCACGTCGTGAAGGAACGAATTCGCCTTGTCGTACACCCGCCATTGCAGCGAGAAGAGCCGCCACAGCACCGTCTTCCAGATGTACCGGTGAAGAAGCGCGACGAGCGGCGCGGGAATCAGCACGACGACCGCCAGCCGCCAATCGGCGTGGAACAGCAGATAACTCGCGCAGACCAGCATGATGAGCTGGAAGATCGCCGTCGTGAACAGTTCCTGGATGAGATGCCGGATCCGGTCGGTATCGGACGTGATCCGGTTCATCACGTCGCCGGCCCGCTGCGAGGACAGGAAGCCGAGCGAGAGCTGCTGCGTCTTGTCGAACACCATCTTGCGCAAATCCGCCGCGATGCCCGAGCTGACGCCGGCCATGATCCGGCTCTTCGAGATGGCCAGCAGCTCGCCGAAGACGAGCACGGCCAGCATGCCCGCGATCCCGAGGAAGAACATCCCCTTGTCCGCGCTCTCGCCCGGCGGCGGCTGCAGGGCGGCGTTGACGAGCAGCTTCTGGAAATGCGGACCGGCCAGCGCGATCCCCGACGACGCGAACAAGACGGCGAGGCCGAGCGTCAGCATCTTCCAGTGCCCGCCCGATACCGCGAGCAGCCGCTTGAGCGCGGCCGCTTTGTTCGTGCAGGTCGGGCAGACGCGCGTGCCGGCGATGAGCGGTCCGCCGCACTTGGCGCAGACCGCCTCCTCCTCGTTGTTGAAGATCCGGATCGGCCGCTTGGCCGACAGGTCGTTCAGGATTTGCGCGATGAAGCCGTACCGCGCCGCATGCTGCATCGTGACGCGGACGAGAATCCGCTTGGCCCCGTCGATCTCGGCTTCGAGCACCGCGCTGCCGATCAGCGGCACGATCTTATAGGCGGTTCCGTCCGCGATCGGGCGGCGCTCCAACGCGCGCCCGTTCTCGACGTACGCCCAGCTCTCGTCCCCGATGGCCAGGAAGCCCGGCATCCGTCGGCCGGACAACGATAAGTCGGCGGGCACGCAGTACCGGACGTCTCCGACGGCTTCTTGCGCCGCGGCCAGATCCGCTCCGGCCAGCTTGAAATTGAGATTCATGCGGAAGCTACTCCCCTTTGTCCAGCCGCTTGGCTTACATGCTCGTTTCGACCATCCTATATTCCTTGTCGCTCAGGCGGGCGAGGTCCGGGATGACGAACCGGTTGCCGTCCACGTCGGTGACGAGCAGGCGGCCCGGGCCGATCAGCTTCGTATGGCCGCCCCCGCCGCGCACCGTGAACCGGCACAAGCCCGCCGTCGTCTCCGCCTCCCAATAGGCGTAGCCGAACTCTTCCTTCACGGCGACCACCCGCGTGATCTCGGGCGCGAAATACCGGATTTGAATCTGCTCCTCCAGCAGACGGGCCGTCTCCGCCGGAAAATCGTCCAGATCGCGGATCATGCCGATCTCCTTGTTCTCGATGGTCCGGATCGACAGATAGATCCGCCGGTTCGTGTGCGGAAAGGAACAATGGACGTACACCGCCGGATGCGCCTCGCCGTCCGCGAGGACGGAGAGCATCCGGCCTTCGGTCTTCTCGAACGACGCGTTGTCGTCCGTCAGGTACTTGATATTCGCGGCGTCCGACAGTTCGGCGGACGCCTCCTTCTTCGCGGCTTCCGCTTCCCGGCCGGAAGCGCCGGCATTGGCCGTCATGCAGAGATCACCTCGTTCATTTTTAGCGCCTCGTCATGCTTCTTCACGAGGTCGAAGTACGCGCCCTTGCGCTCCATGAGCTCTTCGTGGGTTCCGCTCTCCGCCACTTTCCCGTTGTCCATGACGAGGAGATAATCCGCGTTGCGGAGCGTCGACAGCCGGTGCGCGATGGCGATCGTCGTCCGGCCTTTGACGAGCGCGTCCAGCGCCGCCTGAATGTGCAGCTCCGTCTCGGTATCGAGCGAAGCGGTCGCCTCGTCGAGGATGAGGATGCGCGGATTGTGCAGCACCGCCCGCGCGATGGACAGCCGCTGCTTCTCGCCGCCGGACAGGTTGTGCCCGCCGGTGCCGACGATCGTGTCGTATCCGTCCGGCAGCTTCATAATGAAGTCGTGCGCGTGCGCGACGCTTGCCGCGTAGATGATATCTTCGAGGCTGCAGTCCGGATCGGCGTAGGCGATGTTCTCCGCGATGCTGCCGGAGAACACGTACACGTCCTGCGAGACGATGCCGATGTTGCCGCGCAGCGTCGCCGCGGACAGCTCCTTGACGTTGATGCCGTCGATGCGCACCTCGCCCTCGGATACGTCGTACAGGCGCGAGATCAGATTGACGAGCGTCGATTTGCCGGCACCCGAGTGGCCGACGACGCCGATCATCTGGCCCGGCTTCGCGCGCATCGAGACCTGCTTCAGGATGGCCTTGTTCGGCTCGTACCCGAAGACGACGTTCGCGACCTCGATGTCGCCGCGCATGCGGTCCAGGTGCACGGCGTCCGGCTTCTCGGACACCTCGGGCACCGCGTCCTGGATCTCGAAGATGCGCTGCGCGGCGGACATGCAGTACGACCACCAGCTGACGATGTTGTTCATGAACTGAATCGGCCCGTACAGCATGTGCATGTAGCTGACGAAGGTCAGCACCTTGCCGAAGGAGATCGTGCCCCCCATGACCATCCAGCCGCCGAACGCCCAGATCAGAATGCCGCCAGTCTGCGTCAAGATGTTCAGCACCGGGAACACGGTGCCGCCGAACTTGTTGAACGATTGATCCGCGTGGGAATACGCCTGGTTGGCCGCATGGAACCGTTCGATCTCCTTCTGCTCCTTGCCGAACGCCTTGACGACCCGCGTGCCGCGGATGGTGTCGCTGATGATGGCGTTCATCCGGCTGATCGTCCGGTGCCTGCGCCACGACAGCCGCCACAGCCGCGGAAACGACTTGCGGACGAGCACGACGACGACCGGCAGCAGGATGTAGCAAAGCAGCGTCAGCTTCCAGTCCAGCGCGAGGAGGACGACGGTGATGCCGATGATGTTCATCGCGTTGACGATGAAGTAGGACATGCCGTCGACGAAGAAGTACTGCAGCTCCGTCGCGTCGTTGTTCACGCGGGTCATCAGCTGGCCGGTCTGCTTGCGCTGGAAGAAGCTGAGCGACAGCCGCTGCATCGCCGAGAACACGCTCGCCTTCAGGTCGAAGGCGATGTTCGCCGACATCTTCGCGTTGATGACGCCGTACAGCACGCCGAACAGGAGCGCCAGCGTCCGGAACCCGATGATGAGCGCGACGATCAGGCCGATGCGGTGCGCGAACGGGCCTTCCCCGCCGAGCCCCTGGTCGATCAGGACGGTGCCCTGCAGGTACGGGATGACGAGGCTGGTGCCCGAGTTGAGCAGCATGAACAGAATGATCAGAACGATGGAGCTCCTGTACTGCCCCGCGAAGGAGAGCAGCCGGGCGAAGATCGCGTGCTTCTTCATGCATTTCGGGCAAATTTGCCGGCCTTCCTCCGGATAAATCATGCCGCAATTCGGGCACGCCGCCTGGCCGTGCTCCTCGTGCAGCTGCAGCTCGTCGAGCGGCTCGCCCTTCTTCAGCTTCTCGAAGGCGGAGGCGAAGCGCGACGCCCGGCCCATCTCGCCGTTCGTGAAGGCCGCGACGACGCGTTCCTCCTCCGCCCGGACGACGATCATGCCGGAGGCGACGAGATTGACGACGGCGAGCGATTCGATCCGGCCCAGGCCGATCTCCTCCAGCGACCACCCGGCGCCGCCGCCCGGACGGGAGTCGCCGTGCCGGCCCGGCTTGCCCGCCGCGTAGCCCTTGTACGTTTTTTCCGTCGCCGGTTCTTCCAAGCTCGTCGCGATCAGAAGCCGATCGCCGGTCAAGATCAGATGCGTGTCCAGAAACTTGCCGTCCGTCGTCCGGTCGCAAACCATCGCGTAGACGATATCGTCCCGGCCGACGCCGCGCCGGTTCAGCATGGCGTTCAATTCAGAGGTCAGAATAGCGATCAGCTCTTTCGGAAATAAAATTTGAAAGCGATTTCACTACTGAAAAACGGAATACGTTGCCGCCGTCGTTCGCCGTGGCCGGTCCATGCTTCTCCGCCGCGGCAAGCGCCTGATCCTGCCATCGCCCCCATTAATATTCATTATATTCAATATATACAAAATACCGCATCACCACCACGAATTTTTTAAAGAATGGCTAAAAATCACGGGGATTCGATTGAGGGAGGGAATGACCGCTCTTGTCCGCGCGGCCGCTTCGCGCCCTTCCCTTCATCTTACCGAAGCGGGAGACGGGGCGACATGAGGCTCGTTTTGGTTTTGGTGGGGTTTTTTTACTTTTCCAGCTGTTCCCAATCGCAGGCGGACCGTGCCGAGGGGGCGCTTTCGGATGCTTCGCGCGTGCTTGCGGGCGGTTTCCGGTTGCCGCCCGGACAAAAAAAGGGACCCGCTGCAACGGGCAGCGGGTCCAAATCTATATTCTAAAAGGGGGGTCGAGATTGATTATAGGCGCCGTAGATTAAAACAAGCTGAAATTCGGATTGCATTCGCGTTACAATTGCGTGTTGGAAGATTACGGCGCGTCACGAGCGGCGCGTCATATGGGCGATGACGGGATGCGAGATCAGGTTGCGATCCCGAACGGCGGAAGCGATCGCGTCCGGATACGCGCTCAGCAGCCCGTTCTGCAGCAGGACGGGCGTAAAGCCCCGCTCGGCCGCGCCGTTGTAGGTGAACAGCACGCACTGCTCCGCCGCGAAGCCGGCGATGACGACGAGCTCCGCGCCCCGTTCCGTCAGCCGCGCCTCCAGCTCCGTGCGCCAGAACGCATTCCCGCTCTCCTTGGGTACCTTCAGGTCGCCGTCCTTGACCACGATGCCCGGAATCGGGTCAAAGTCGCCGCGGTTCGCTTCCTCCATGCCTTCGACGTCCAGCACGTGGACGACGGGATGCCCGCCGCCGCGGAGCCGGTCGGCCGCGAAATTGATGTGCTCGCACGCGCGCTCCACCGCTTCTTCCCCCACGCGCCCGCGCAAATGCACGGGCTGCATGTCTACGATCAGTAATGCGATTTGCATCGAATGGCCTCCTTATGCGCAACCGGAGCCGCCGGCCTTGCCGGCCGCGCTCCGCGTTTCTTCCGGTACTTCATTCGGCGGCGGCAAGCCGTTTCCTCCCGGTTCCGGCAATCAGCGGCGGCCGGTCAGCCAGGCGGAAGACATCCGCCCCCGGAACGGAGCGGGCGGCGGACGTTAAGTTTCTATAAAATTTTGGCAATTCGCCAAGAAATCCGAAAGCGCTCTCGAATAGTATCCTTTAGGCTTCCAAGCATCGACTATGCCATCAACGGCCGGCACCCGGCGATCGGCATCCCAAGGAGGTGGCAGGGCGCTTTGCAGGTGCCGGTCCCGGTCCCATTCCAACGAAAAGCGAGGAGAATTCTTATGAAACGACGATCGAACCCGTTCGTTCGGGTCCTGCTGCTGTCAGCCCTCTGCCTGCTGCCCGCGCAAGCCGCGGCCGCCGCGCAAGCGCATGCCGCCTCGTCCGAGCAGCTCCTGAACGCCTTCGACGGCACCATCCGCGATTTCGACGCCGCCCGGATTCTGTGGGCTGCGAACGACGGCAGCGCGCTCTGGCTGCACGACCGCCTGAACGGCGGCGACGCCAAGATCTACGACGCCTCCGGCACCGATACGCTCGTCGGGCCGGCGAAGCTGTCCGCCTCCGGCGTCGTCTATAACGTCAACACCCGCACGGGCGTATGGCCGCCCGCGAGCACGGTCTACGCCTGGGCGAACGGCGTCGCCGCGCCGATCGGAAACGGCGAGGACGTGAAGCGCGTGACGGACGGCGGCACGGTCGCGGTCCTCACGAAGCATACGGTGGACCTCGCGACGGGACAAGCCCGCGAGCCCGGCTACGACAAGGCCGATTCCGCCGGCGGAACCGCCGTGTATACGGCGCCGAGCGGGCCGCTGCAGACGCTGGCGCTCTTCCGGGCGCTGCCGGGCGGGGGCGCCGAGCAGCTCGCGGCGCCCTCCGCGAAGGTGACGCAGTGGTTCGGCTGGACGCTCGGCTACTACGGACCGCTGACGGACGGCGGGAGCATCCTCTACCGCGAGCTTGTCGTGCTGAACAATTACCAGGACATGAAGTGGGCGCTGCGCCTGCGCGGGGCCGACGGCGCCGTGACGACGCTGGCCTTGAACCCGTGGGCGAAGGGCAACTATTACGTCCCGAACGACGATTACCGGCTGAACGGCGGCTGGATCGCCTATACGGCGTACCATAAGGAGCCGAACAGCTGGAGCCTGTACGTCCGTTCGCCGCAAGGGACGGAGAAGACGGTGTTCGAGGCCCCGGCGGGCTGGTCCTTCTCCGCCACGCAGCTGCGCATCGACGAGCTGGCTCCCGACGGCACCGTCGCGTTCACGTTCAACGGCAAGTCGGAGCTGTACGATACCAAGACGGACATGATCGTCGGCACGGCCGGAGGCTCGTCCGCCTATCAGTACCGGGAGCATGCCTTCGCCGGCAGCGGCGATGCTTCCGCCCGGTACGGCGTCTGGTACCGCGTCGGCGGCGGATCGCTGTACGCGGTGCGTCCGTAAGCGTCGAGAGACCGCCACCCCATCTGAAAGAGCCGGCCCGCCGACGATCGGCGGGCCGGCTCTTGTCTTAATGCAAGCCGGGCTGCTCCGGCGCCGCGTTCGGCAGCCGGTCCGCGAACCGGCTCCAATCCCGCTTCATCTCCGCGTCGGTCAGCAGGCACGCGTCGAGCCCGCCTACGATGCCGGCCCGGTCCATGCCGATGCCGATGAAGACGAGCTTGTTGATCCGGTCGCCGTGCTCGGCGTGCCACCGCGCGGCAGCTTCCGGCTCCTCCCGCAGGATCGCCCGGCGCTCCGCTTCGGGCAGCGCCGCGATCCAGCAGCCCGACGGGCCGAAATGAATGGACGGCCCCGCCTGGCTCAAGCTTTGGCCCATCGCGTTCCGGGTGGCGAGCCACACGATGCCCTTCGCCCGCACGATCTCCTCCGGCCAGCGGCCCATCCAGCGGTAGAGGCGCGCGGGATGGAACGGCCGGACGCGCTCGTAGACGAACGACGCGATGCCGTATTCCTCCGTCTCCGGCACGTGCTGCGGCTTCTCCATTTCGCGGATCCAGCCGGCCGACAGGCTGGCCGCCTCGAAGTCGAACAGCCCCGTGTCCAGGATGTCCGAGGGGGCCACGCGTCCATGGCTGGCGCGGATCAGCTTCGCCCGCGGCTGCAGCTTCCGCAGCACGCCCTCCAGCTCCGCCAGGTCCGCATCGTTCATCAGGTCGCATTTGTTCAGGACGAGCACGTCGCAAAATTCGATCTGGTCGATCAGCAGGTCGACCACCTCCCGCGCATCGTCTTCGCCGACGTGCTGGCCGCGGGCGAGCAGCGATTCGCCGGAGGAATAATCGTGCCAGAAGCGGAACGCGTCCACGACCGTCACCATGCAGTCGAGCCGGCAATAGCGGGACAAGTCGATGCCTTGTTCCTCGTCCGCGTACGTGAAGGTTTGCGCGACGGGAACCGGTTCGCCGACGCCCGTCGACTCGATCAGGATATAGTCGAAGCGCCCGTCCTTCGCGAGCTGCTCCACCTCCCGCAGCAAGTCCTCGCGCAGCGTGCAGCAGATGCAGCCGTTGGACATCTCCACCAGCTTCTCGTCCGTCCGCGACAGCCCGCCGCCGTCCTTGACGAGCGCGGCGTCGATGTTCACCTCGCTCAAATCGTTGACGATGACGGCCACGCGGAGACCGTCGCGGTTTTGCAGCACATGGTTCAGCAGCGTCGTCTTGCCGGAGCCGAGGTAGCCGCTCAGGACGGTGACCGGAATTCGGCGTTCGAGGGTCGGTTGGTTCATGGATTCTCCCTGCTTTCGTATGTAAATTTTACGATCCGGAGTCATGCAGCCGCCAAGGCAACTGCATGCGCGTCATTACTCGATCCGGGCGGCGGGCAAAGACCGAATGGAACGACATTCCTCGCCCATCACCTTAATCGTAATAATTACTATTAAATCCTAACAGGCACCGCCTTTCGCGTCAACCTTAAGCTGGCTGCTGCCGAATTTTGGCGTCCGGAGCGGGGGAAGATGCGCCGCGACACGCCCGATGCGCCGAAGCTTGTTCGTCCGGACGGATTGCCGCCTCGCCGCCTCGCCTCTATAATGGGGCTTAGACAACGAAGCGATCGCGCGAGAAGCACGGCATCCTTAATTCCAACCTTTGGAGGGACCGCTTATGCCGCACTACCGGCACGTTTGCATTACCGGCACCGACCGCGGAATCGGACTGGAACTGGCGATTGCCCTGCTGGAATCCGGCTGCACCGTCTACGCGGGCGGTATCGTCCATCCCAATCCCGAACTGGAGCGGCTGTCGGCGAGCTATCCGAATCAGCTGCACGCCTCCCGCCTGGACGTCGGAAGCGACGACAGCGTGAAAGCGTTTGCGGAATGGCTCGCCGCCCTGACGCCCGAGCTGGACCTGCTGATCAACAACGCCGCGCTGCTCGGCGACACCGTCGGCACCGTCGCGGACGCGCTCGATTTCGCCGACATGCAGCGGGTGTACAACGTCACCGCGCTCGGCGCGATCCGCATGGCGAACGCGCTTCTCGCGCCCGTCATGAACGGCGGCAAGCTGATCGTAAACGTCTCGTCCGAAGCGGGCAGCCTCGGCCAGAGCCACCGCGACGCCTGGTTCGGCTACTGCATGGCCAAGGCCGCGCTCAACATGGGCTCGACCATCGTCCACAACAAGATCCGCCGGGAAGGCGGCCGCGTGCTGCTGCTCCACCCCGGCTGGGTGAAGACGTCGATGAGCGGCACGTGGAACGACGCCGGCACGTACACGCCGCGGGAAGCGGCCGCGCAGCTGCTCGCCCGCGTCGCGGAACGCGGCGGCGAGCTGCGCGAGCTGCCCCTGTACCTCGAAGCGGATACCGGCCGCGAACTGCCATGGTGAGGAGGACGACGAACATGAACGAACCCGTACGCGCGCTGCTGCTCGGCGACTTCGCGGCGGCGCCGTGGCATCCGCTGGAGCCGGCGCGCGCCGAGCTAAACGCCGCGCTCGGCCCCGAATTCGCGCTGGAGCCGACCGAGAATTACGACGCCCTGAGCCGGCTCGAGCACGCGGAGCATCCGCTGTGCATCTCCTACGCGGACTGCTGGGACCGGACGCCGACGGCGGCGCAGGCGGCGGGCCTGCTGCGCTACGTCGCGGGCGGCGGCGGGCTGCTCGTCGTGCATAACGGCATCTCGCTCCAGCGCAGCCCGGAGCTGCGGCAGCTGATCGGCGCCCGGTTCACCGGGCATCCGCCTTATCAGCCGCTTCTCTATCGCCCCGCCGAGGAGCACCCGATACTGAGCGGCGCCGGCGAATTCCCGCTCGAGGAGGAGCCGTACCGGTTCGAGCTCGATCCGCTGGCCGAGCTGAACGTGTTCCTCGCCTTCGACTTCGAGGGCGAGCGCTGTCCGGCGGGCTGGGCGCGAAGCTACGGCCTCGGCCGGGTCGTCTACCTGCAGCCGGGCCACCACGCCCCGTCCTTCCGGCCCGCGCCGTACCGCCGGTTGCTGCTGAACGGCGCGCGGTGGGCGTGCGGGCGGTAAGCCGGCGCGGGCGGTAGGCCGGCGCGGGCGGCAAGCCGCCTCGGAAAGAACCGGATGCTTCGGCGCGGCGGTACCGCCCGACGGCTCCCGAACGCGGCGTTTCATCCAAAAAAGGGCCGTCCCGCAAGCGGATTCGCTTGCGGGACGGCCCTTCGTTTGCCGCGCGGCCCCGAGGAGCGCGCTACGCGCCGAACTTCTCCGCCGCGTCCACCGTATGCTTCAGCAACGTCGCGATCGTGACCGGCCCGACGCCCGCCGGCACCGGCGTAATGGCGGAGGCATGGGCGGCGCACGCCGCGTAATCGACGTCCCCGACGTTGCCGGGATTGTAGCCGGCGTCGAGCACGACGGCGCCCGGCTTGATCCAGTTTCCCTGCACGAACTTCGGCTTGCCGACGGCGGCGACCACGATGTCCGCGAGCCGGACGATCGCCGGCAGGTCCGCCGTGCGCGAATGACAGGTCGTCACCGTCGCGTCCGCGTTCAGCAGCATCGCCGAGACGGGCTTGCCGAGGATCGGGCTGCGGCCGATGACGACGGCATGGCGGCCGCTTACGGGCAGCTCGTAGTGCGCCAGAATCGCCATGATCGCCGCCGGCGTGCAGCAGGGAAAGTCCGCCAGGCCGAACGCGGTCCGCGCGTAGCCGAGCGTCGTCACGCCGTCGACGTCCTTCTGGGCGGCGATCGCTTCGAACGCCGCCCGCCCGTCGATGTGCGGCGGCACGGGATGCTGCAGCAGAATGCCGTGCACCGCGGCATCGCCGTTCAATCCCCGGATGGCCGCGACCAGCTCTTCCGTCGTCGTCGCCGCGGGCAGCTCCACGCGGATCGACGCGATGCCGAGCCGCTTGCACGCGTTGCCTTTCATCCGCACGTACGTGGCGGATGCCGGGTCGTCCCCGACCAGCACGGTCGCGAGACACGGGACGATGCCCCGCTCCTTCAGCCGCGCGATGCGCGGCACGAGTCCTTCCTTGATGCGGTCCGCGACCGCGCCGCCGTCCAATACCAACGTTTCCGAATGCGTCATGCTCCCTCATCCTCTCGAATAATGATCCCCGAAAACAGAAAGAGGCAAGGGGACGAATCCCCTTACCTCTGCCCAGGCGTACGGCCGTATAAGCGTTCCGTGCTCCCCCGCGGTTCGCCGCGTTACGCCAGTCACACGCGCTTTTGAATCGATGGTTGTATTATACCGTCCGGGGCGGGCCGCAGGCAACCCGCATCGGGATATTCGGACAGCCGCTTCGCCTACTTCGCGAACGTCACCATTTTCGCGTACGCGTCCGGATGCATGAAGGTCTGCGCCAGCTCGGTCTTGTTCGACTGGATGAACATCCGCACGAGCGAGCTGCTGGTCTGGATGTCCTTGAGATACGGCGACAGGTAGACGGTGTCCGCCGTCGTCGTGGTGCGCATGTACTGCTCCAGCTGCAGCTCGTACTCGAGGTCCGTGGAGTTGCGGATGCCCCGGATGACGGCCTTCACGGCGTTCGCGTTGACGTAGTCCGCCACGATGCCTTCGAACGGCACGACGATCGCGTTCGTCACGTGGGCGGTCGACAGCTCCGCGAGCCCCGTGCGCTGCGCGAGGTCGAAGTAGTGCTTCTTGCTCCGGTTGTTCGCGATGAGGACATGCACCTCGTCGAACAGCGTGCCGGCCCGTTCGATGACCGAGATATGCCCGAGCGTAATGGGGTCGAAGCTGCCCGCGTACACGACTCTCATGCCTGCTCCTCGCCCGGCACGACGGCGTCGCGGATCTGCTCGAACGTCAGCGGCGTGTAATCCCAGTGCTCCACGCTGACGTTGAAGTGCTGCGCGCCCTCGTATTTCTGCCCGTGGATGTGGCCGTGGACGTTCACGTACGGCATATGCCGGTTCATGTACATCGGCTCGTGCGAGAGGAAGAAGAAGTCTTTATAGATGATCGGATGCTCGCTCGCCTCGTCGAAGCCGGCGTCCAGCCACCACTGCCGTCCCCGACCCCGGTCGTGATTGCCGAGGATGAGATGCTTGTACCCGTTCAGCCGCTCCACGATCGCTTGGGTCCGCGCCCGGTTCAGGAACGAGAAGTCCCCGAGGTGGAATACCTTGTCCCCTTCCCCGACGACCGCGTTCCACTTCGCGATCATGGTCTCATCCATCTCCTCGGCGTTCGCGAACGGCCGCGATTCGAAATCGATGATGTGCGTATGGCCGAAGTGATGGTCCGAGATGAAAAACGTCTTGCCCATGCGGTTCACGCTCCTTGTCCGCCTTACTCGTCGTCCGCAATCGTCGCGAGCAGATCCGCCCGAAGCGGCGTGAACGTCTCGACGACGACCGTGTCCGCGAGCGCCGTCACTTCATGCACCGCGCCGCCGGGAATGACGAACTGCTCGCCCGCCTCGGCGACCGACAGCGCCCCGTTCATCTCCAGCCGCAGCCGCCCGCTGACGACGAACGTCAGCTGCTCGTGCGGATGCGAATGCGCCGCGCCGACCGCGCCGGCGCGCAGCTTCGCCATCATGCTCATGATCGTCTCGCCCGGGGGGAAGATCTTCCGCTCGATCCCCGGCCCGGACGCGTGCCATTCGTCAAAACGCGGCATCAGGCTTCGCCTCCCGGCACCAGCAAGACTTTCGATACGTGGCCCGGCGCCTTCAGCAGCGTCTCGAACCAGCGCCCGCCTTCGCGGAGCGGCGCTTCGACCACGCCGTCGGCCAGGCCGATGCGGCCTTCTTCGATCCACCGGAGCGCCGTCCGGAAGTTCGCCGCGGAATACGCGAACGCGCCGGTCATCGTCACTTCGTTCCGGATCGCGACGTTCACCGGCAGCGCCGATTCCTCTTCGTGCAGTCCCGTGAACACCGTGCGGCCGCCGCCCTTGCACGCGAGCACGCACTGCCGGCGCGTCAGGCTCGCGCCGACCGCGTCGATCGCGGCGTCAACGCCGGCGCCGCCGGTCAGCCGCTTCACTTCCTCCAGCGTATCCGCGCCGGACGCCGGGCATACGGCATGCGCCGCCCCGAGCTTGGCGGCGATCGCCAGCCGCTCCGCGTTCATGTCGACGGCGATGACGCTGCGCGCGCCATGCTGCCGGACCGCCTGCAGCGTAAGCAGCCCGATCGGCCCCATCCCGACGATGAGCACCGTATCCGACGGCTTCGGCGCGGCCAGCTCCGCCGCGCGGATCGCGCAGGCGGCGGGCTCCGTCATCGCCGCCTGCCGCAGCGTCACCGAGTCCGGCACGGGATAGACGAACGCGGCCGGCAGCTTCACGTACTCCGCGTTGCTGCCGGGCAGCGCGGCGGACAGCAGCTTCCGCGACGCGCACAGCTGCTGCCGGCCGGTGACGCACGGCTCGCAATGCCCGCACGTGACGAGCGGGTTGGCCGTGACGCGCTGGCCGAACGCCCAGCGGCCTTCCGCCGCGGCCCGGCTGCCGATGGCGGCGATCGTGCCGGAGAATTCATGGCCGAAAATCATCGGCGGCTTGCGGAGCGAATTTTTGCCCAGATACCCGCTGAGCTCCGATCCGCAAATGCCGGAGTACGCCACGCGTACGAGCAGCTCGTCCTCGCCCGGGACCGGCTCGTCCGTCTCCCGGAGCACCATCTCCTGCGGTCCTTCGTAAATCAATGCCTGCATGCGCGATTTCCCCTCTCCACGATCGATTCGGTTTCGTAAAGGTTTGGCAAATGTCGGCTTCATTCCTCTACATGGTAGCATTCCGCCCGCGAAGGCGAAAGCCCCAATCGGGCATCGGTCCGGTTCGGATAAGGTTCGGTTCGGCAAGCGTCCCGCGGCGGACGCGTCTCCCGTCCGCCCGCTCGGGCGTTAGCGGCCGTGACAACCCGCGGCGCGCGGGAATACGCTGGACGTAATAACAACGTACGTAGAGGAGGTTCGGCGATTGAACAACATCCGAAGAGGATCCGCGCCGCGAAAACGATCGGCCTTCCTCCGGCCGCGCCCGGTGAAGATTCCGCCGGGGTGGCGGGCGGAGAACTGGTCGGGCTACGCGGTCAGCGGGAAACGAGGCGCGTACCGCCGCGTTTCGGGCTATTGGGTGGTGCCCCGCGTGAAAGCGGCCAAAGGAAACCGCTATTCGTCCGCTTGGATCGGAATCGACGGCTTCGACAATCCGTTCTTGATCCAAACGGGAACCGCGCACGCCTTCGAGAACGGCAAGGCGAGCTACTATCCGTGGTGGGAGATCCTGCCCGCCTACGAGACGCGGATCCCCCGGCCGGTCGCGCCGGGCGATGCGATGTTTGCCCAAATCACGAAACTCCGCGGCGGCAAGTGGCGGATTCTGCTCCGGAACCGGACGAAAGGCTGGACGTTCAGGACGGTTCAAGCCTATGCCGGCCCGGCTTCTTCGGCGGAATGGATTTTGGAGGCGCCCACGGTCGGGTTCGCGACGGCGCCGCTGGCGAATTACGGACGGACCGCCTTCTTCGGCTGCAGGCTGAGCGGCAAGCGGCCCTGTCTCAAGCGGCGCGACCGGGGCGTCATGGTGCAGAACGGCCGCATCGTCTCCACGCCTTCCCTGCCGAACAAAGCCAGAGACGGCTTCCGCGTCGCCTACGGCCCCGACATGCCCTCTCCGCCTTGCCGACCCGCGAATGAACCCATTCGCGCGGGCGATCGGTAACGCCCATCGCCTTTAGGAAACATTTGGAATGCTCGACAGGAAACGCCACCTCTCGCCGACGGCTTGCCTTACACTGAAGCTAGCTTTTATAACGCGGGAGGGAAACGATGATGACTACGTACGATGTCATCCTGATCGGAAGCGGCCATAACGCGTTGATCGCGGCCGCTTATTTGACGCGCGCGGGGCGAAGCGTCCTCGTGCTGGAGAAGAACGACCGTCCCGGCGGATTTCTGCGCACGGAGGAGCTGACGCTTCCCGGCTTCAAGCACGACGTCTATGCCGCCGCCCACCCGCTGTTCCTGACCGGTCCCGTCTACGCGGACTTCAAAGAGGCGCTCGAGGCCCGCGGCTTGCGTTACGTTAACACGGAGCTGCCGACCGGCGTCTCGATGGAGAACGGCGACACGGCCGTCTTCGCCCGTTCGGGGGAAGACTTGGCCGCCGAAGCCGAGCGGCTCGCCCCCGGCGACGGCGCCGCGCTGGGGCGCATGTTCGAGGCCTTCGCTCCCTATGCGGGGCAGGTGTTCGAGCTGTTCAATCTGGATCTGTCGGGCCCTCGGGCGACCGAAATCATCCGGGAGCTGCTGGCGGCTCCCGGCGCCAAAGGCTACTCGCCGTTCGCCGCCTCCCTGTTCTCAACCGCCCGCCAGGCGGTGAGCGAGTTCCGCTCCCCGGTGACGCGCGCCATGCTGGCCTCCTGGGTCACGCATCTCGGCCGCACGCCGGACGAGGCCGGCAGCGGCGTCTGGGTGCCGCTGACGGCGATGGCGCTCATGGGCGGAGGGATGCCGATCCCCGAAGGCGGCAGCGAGCGCCTCGCCCAAGCGTTGGCCCGGCTGGTGCAGGACCAGGGCGGCGCGATTCTGTTCGGCGCGCACGCGCAGCGGATCGTCGTCCGCGACGGCAAAGCCGTCGGCGTGCGCACGGCGGACGGCGAGGAATACCGGGCGGCGCAGGCGGTCGTCGCTTCCACCGGCCCGGATCAGCTCTACTTGTCGCTCCTCGCGGACGCGCCGGTCGGCGCCGACCTCCGCGCCCAAGCCCGGCGCTTCCGGTACGGAAGAGGCTGCGTGCAGATCCATCTGGCGCTGAGCGAACCGCCCCGATGGCCGGACGCCCGGTTCGCCCGCGTCGGCCAGCCGCATCTGACCGACGGGCTCGACGGCTTCACCCAAGCCATCGCGCAGGGCATGTCCGATCTGCTGCCCGCGAAGCCGACCTTCACGGTCGACTGCCCGACCAACCTCGATCCGGGCCGCGCGCCGGCCGGCAAGGCAATCATGCGGCTCCAGGTGCTGGAGGTGCCGTGCCGCCCGCGCGGCGACGCGGCCGGCGAGATCGAGGTCGGCGACGGCGCCTGGACGGCCGAATTGACCGAACGCTTCGCGGAGCGCGTCATCGGCGTCGTCGGCAAGCATATTCCGAACGTCCCGGACGCGATCGTCGGCAAGTTCGTGGTCACGCCCGACGTCATCGCCCGCTTCAATCCGAATTCCGGCCCCGGCGACCCGTACGGCGGCGCGCACGATTTGGCGCAGAGCTACTTGTTCCGCCCGCTGCCATCCCAGCCAAGCCACCGGACGGAAATCCCGAATCTCTACATGCTGGGCGCGGCCACTTGGCCGGGGCACGGCATCAACGGCGGATCGGGCTACATCGTGGCGCGGCAGCTGCTGGCCGGAGACCGGTAGCCGGCTTCTCCCGGGTTCCGGGCACGGTTCTGCCCTTCCCTAAAAAGTTCCCCTCCATGCAGCGCGCCGCTTGCGGCGCATCGTCTGCGCGGAGGGGATTTTCGCATGCCGGCATGCGACGGGCATGAATCGATTGTCCCGCCGCGGTCAGCCCATGAACCGGCGAAGCAGCCCGGCCAGCCGTTCGGGCCGTTCCAAGGCGAGACAATGTCCGCAATCGAGCGTTTCCGGCGTGACGCGCTCCGCGACCAAGCCGGCCACGCGGTGGACGTCGGCGCCCATGAAATACGCGCCGGCGATCGCGATGACGGGCATCGGCAGTTTGCGCTGCATGTGCCTGCGCACGAACGCGACGTTCTCGAAGTCGCTCCGGTAGACGTCGAAGATCGGGCGCAGCCCGCCGGGATCCGCGCTGCCGCGCACGACCGCGTCGAGGAGCGGCTCCGAAATCGCGCTCGGGTCCTGGCACTCGTCCCGCATCAGCTTCCCCCAAAACTCGCGTTCCTTCCCCGTGATCAGAAACTCGGGAACGTCCGGCACCGCGAAAAACACGATATGCCAAAACCAATGATGGGAAAGGACGTTTTTCGGCGTTAACGCGGACCAGTCCTCCAGTCCGAGCCCCGGCAGCAGCATTTCGGAGAAGGAGAGCTTCTTGACCCTGTCCGGATGCTTGGCCGCGAGCGCGTACCCGAATGCCGCCCCCCAGTCTTCGCCGTGCACGTAATACGCGTCGCAGCCCAAGTTAGCCATTAGCTGAGCCAGATCCTCCGCGATCGTCTCCATGCCGTAACCGCTCCGCGGTTTGTCTGAATCCCCGAACCCGCGAATATCCGGCGCAATGACCGCGAAACGATCGGTTAGCAGGGGGAACAGCTTATGCCAATAGAAGGACGTTTTCGGCGCGCCGTGCAGAAGAAGCAGCGGCTCGCCGCGGCCGGCGGCCACGAAGTGCAGGCGCACGCCATTGACCGTTTCCCGCCAATGGACGGCCTTCTGTCCGGCATGATCATAGATTTGGCC
Source organism: Paenibacillus sp. UNC496MF (assembly GCF_900113915.1). NCBI lineage: Bacteria > Bacillati > Bacillota > Bacilli > Caryophanales > Paenibacillaceae > Paenibacillus > Paenibacillus sp. UNC496MF. The sequence continues at coordinate 139,808 of NZ_FORE01000012.1, read as the reverse complement.
GGGGTCGAACGGCTCCGCAGACTGCTCGATGACGCCCTCAAACGTCTGCGTTCGCATAAAGCGCCGAAACGCTTCCTGAATCGCCTCGCTCTCGAGGCGAAGCCGCTCCCATGCCGAGGGCGGGTGAGCGGCAGCCATAAGGCGCCTCGCTTGATTCGCCAATCGGCGAAACGCCTCTTCCCAGGCGTCCAGCGACTCCGCGCGTTCTTCCGGCAGTCCGTCCGCGCGGCGGAGCGTCGCGATTTGCCGGAAGCCGTCCGAGCAGCCGTCCAGAACGCCGAGACCGATTTGAACGGGATCCCGGTCGGAATAGCGGTTCTGATCCTTCAACGCCGTGTCTCCTTTCGCGAACGATGCTGTCTTTACCCTATGCGGCGAACAGCCGGGAAATGTAGGAGGCGGCGGCTTCCGGATACGCGCGGGAGCGGACGCGGGGCGCGATGATGATGCGAACGGGGCGCCCCGGCGCAAATTCGGACGCGTTCCGGTATAATGGTCTCTGGGGATGCGTCGCGCCCCGGAACGCCGCGCATCCCAGTTGAAGCAGAAGAAGGAGCGGTGATCGAATGCATTATACGTATTTGGGAAAATCGGGATTGAAGGTCAGCCGGCTGTGCCTCGGCACGATGAATTTCGGATGGACGACGGAGGAGCCGGAAGCGTTCCGCATCATGGACGCGGCGCTCGACGCGGGCATCAACTTCTTCGACACGGCGAACCAGTACGCCTTGGGCCGCACGGAGGAAATCATCGGCCGCTGGTTCAAGCAGGGCGGCGGCCGCCGCGAGCGTACCGTGCTCGCCACGAAAGTGTACAACGATATGCACGACGACCACGACGGGCCGAACCGCGAAGCGGGCTTGTCCGCGTATAAGATCCGCCGGCACCTGGAAGGCTCGCTGCGCCGTCTGCAAACGGACCATATCGAGCTGTACCAGATGCATCATATCGACCGGAACGCAAGCTGGGCCGAGCTGTGGAACGCCTTCGAAATCGCCGCGGCTCAAGGCAAGATCGGATACGTCGGCTCGAGCAATTTCGCCGGCTGGGACATCGCGGTCGCGCAGGGCGAGGCGAAAGCGCGCGGGCTGCTCGGCCTCGTATCCGAGCAGCACAAGTACAATTTGCTCTGCCGCCTGCCCGAACTGGAGGTGCTGCCGGCGTCGCGAAGCCTTGGCCTCGGCATCCTGCCTTGGAGTCCGCTGGACGGCGGCCTGCTGGCCGGCGCGCCGAGCGGCGGCACCGCCAGACGCAGCGGCGATGCCGAACGGGTCGAGCGGCACCGGCCGCAGCTCGAAGCGTTCGCCGAGCTGTGCGGCGAGCTCGGGGAGCGCGAAGACGTCGTGGCGCTGGCCTGGCTGCTTGCCAATCCGGCCGTGACCGCGCCGGTAATCGGCGTCCGGACGCTGGAGCAATTCGAGCGCTCGCTTCGCGCGGCCGAGCTGAAGCTGGGCGAGCCGGCGCTGAAGCGGCTGGACGAGATCTTTCCCGGTCCGGGCGGAGATGCGCCGCGCGCTTACGCGTGGTAAACGCCGCAATCGGAAAAGTCCCGCAGGCTTAGCCTGCGGGACTTTTTTTGCCGTATTTCCGCATCTGCGGCCTTCCTGCCATTCGCAAACCGGTCGCGCTCGCCGGTTCGGCTGCCGGCTCCGACTGCCGTCCCGCCGTTCCCGCCGTCCGCGTAACGCCCCTCGTTCAGGACGCCGCCACGATTTTCTCCATGATAAAGTCGTCCATGACGTAGCCGTTTCCGATTTCCGCGACGAGCTCCCGCTCGATCCGGAAGCCCATCTTCTCGTAGACCGCGATGCTGCCGGCGTTGTGCCGGTTGACCGTCAGCCAGACCGCGCCCAAGGACCGGTCGCCGCAGAGCCGTTCCAGGAACGCCATCGCGCGGCTGGCATAGCCCCTCCCCCGGTGCTCCTTGGCGATATAGAACTTGCTCAGGAAGAGCTTGTCTTCTTCCGGTCTGACGGCCATATAGCCGACTGGCGTCCCTTCGTGCCGGATCATGTAATATTCGTAGCCTTGATGATGGATCTGTTCCGTGATCGCCGGAACGGATTGGAATTTCCCGAGCATGTATTCGATCTGCTCCATCGTGATGATGGACACGTAATATTCGCGCCAAATCCGCGCGCCCAATCGAACCGTTTCGGCGATTTCCTCCGCCGTATTCACAAGGGTAAAGCTAACCTCCATCTGTCCTGACCGCCTTTTCTAAGATTGTCGCTTGCCGTGCCCGCCGGCCCTCTCTATTCTCGCACTTCGCGCTTCCGATGGCCAGCATCGCGAACGAGACGCGCGAACGCAAATAAATATTAAGTTGACACTTAATTTAGTTAATGCTAAATTATTGGCATGATCGATAAAGCGCTAACCGCCCTGACGGAACCTCGGCGCAGAGAGATTTTACATCTCATCCGTCATGGAGAGCTGCCCTCCAGCGCCATCGCCTCGCACTTCGACATTACCGCGCCGGCGATCTCGCAGCACTTGAAGGTTCTTGAAGAAGCCGGGCTGGTCGTCGTAAGGCGCGCTGGCACCAAACGTTATTACGGGGTAAGGAGGGAAGGTTTCGCCGAGTTGATGACCTATATCGGAAGCTTCTGGGACGACAGCCTGCTGCGTTTGAAGGAAGCGGCCGAAGAAGAAGAGAGGAGAATCCAAGAATCCGATGACTGACAACACCTTGACGAAGCAAATCTTTATCGAGTGCCGGCCCGAAACGCTGTTCGCGTTCTTCACCGACCCGGACAAAATGATTCGCTGGATGGGCCGCCAGGTGCTGCTGGAGACGAGAATCGGCGGCAAATTCCGCATCGACCTCAATGGCAGCGACATCGCGATGGGCGAGTACAAAGAGCTGGTTCCGAACGAGCGAATCGTGATGACGTGGGGCTGGGAGCGGTCCAAGTTGGTCCCTCCGGGCTCCAGCACCGTCGAATTCAGGCTCGCGCCGCAGGACAACGGCACCTTGCTGACGCTCACGCACTACGACCTGCCGTCCGCCGAGGAAATCGCGTCGCACGCGAAGGGTTGGACGCATTTCATGGGCCGGCTGCGAACCCTTGCGCAAGGGCTGGGCTCCCGGCCGAACGGCGCCCTGTCCGACCCGGCAGCGATTTAGGAAGGTTTCCCGATCGATGCGATGACAAAAGGCCGCCGGTTCGCCGGCGGCCCTTGCTTGCGGAAGGCGATCGAGGAGCCGGTTCAAACCGAGCCGGCGCCGTTGTCGATCGGCTTGATGACGCGGGCCGGATTGCCGCCGACCACCGCGTTATCGGGTACGTCCTTGGTCACGACCGCCCCGGAAGCGATCACCGCGTTGTCGCCGATCTTGACGCCCGGATTAACGACCGCGCGCCCGCCGATCCATACGTTGCGGCCGATGGTCACCGGCTTCCCGAATTCCGCGCCGGAGACGCGGGGTTCGGCTTCCAAGGGATGCGTCGCGGTGTAGATATGCACGCCGGGCGCAAGGAAGCAATTGTCCCCGATGCGGATCTCGCAAACGTCCAGGAACACGCAATCGAAATTGGCATAGAAGTTCTCCCCGACGTGCAGGTTATAGCCGTAATCGCAGCGAATCGTCGGTTCGACATAGAGGCTGCGCCCCGTCGAGCCGAACAGCTCCCGCAGAATCGCCTGCCGCTCTTCGTGCTCCGTCTCCAGCGTTTGGTTGTAGAGCCGCGTCAACCGGCGCGCGTTCAGCCGCTCCTTCGTCAGTACCGGGTCGGCGGCCTGGTACAGCTCGCCGCTCAACATTTTTTCCTTCTCGCTTTTCGGTTGCATGAGGGAACTCCTTTCGTCGTCTAAGCACGTTCGACCGGTCGGCCGGTCTACCGCTCGGCCGTTGCGCGTTCCGATAGCGTCAGCATGCCCATTACAACCAGCTCGCAAAAGGCCTGCGGGCCACCTTCACCCGATTCTCTTCCGCCCATTTTACGATCGTCGCCATGCCCCTGTCCTCGTCGTCCGCGAAGCGGAAACACAGATGCACCGGCACAAGCCATGTCCCGTACGGTTTGATTCCGATGACCGGTCTAAAATAGCCCGCCTTCATGATGCGATGAATGTCCTTCGCCAGAATCTCGCGTCCGTTGAGGCGGATGGCTCCGTCGCAGAGCTGCATCGCCGTCGGCTGCTGCATCGCCCTGAAGAACGTTCCTAGTAAGACCGTCGCGCTCACAACGATCAGGACAATCCAAGGCACGATACGCATCGAATCGGATTGATCTTGTATGGAATCGATAAGCCTCGGCGGCGTTATCAAGCAAATGACCGCCATGCCGATGATGGTTCTGGATCTGGCCGGCTTCTTAATCGAAAGCGTCATGACCTTCACGGCGCCGAGCCTCCTTCCTGCACAGCGGAACCCGGTATTTTAAGCGGTTCAGCGATGCTTATCCTCCGTTCAACGGTTGCCGGTCTAAATAAAATTACGCCAAATCGAAACCGAGCTCCGACCGGCTCGGTTCTTCCCGAACCCGGCAAGGGTACCCGCAGGTACCGATAAGCTCCGATTCCCGCCCGATTTCTGTCAGCGCCATACCGCGTTGCCGGCACCGCTACCCCCAGCTCTGCACGATCACGGTCACGACCAGCGCGATCGCGAACAACGCGAACGCCCCCAAGAAAAAATAGCCGAACATCCGCAGCGGCTTCGGCATGCCGTTCAGGTCGACCGGTTTGTCGGGCACGCCCATGACGGTGCGGTAATGCTCGGTCACGTCGTTGAACGATTCGCCCGGCTTCGTTTGCGCGATCGTTTCCTCGCGCCGCTCGCGTTGATCCGGCTCATCCGGCATCCGGATTCCTCCTCGCCTTACGCTTCGCCTTCCCGGCGAAACCGTTTGTAATGAAGATACGTCTCGCCGTCGATGTCGATGCCGCCTTGTTCGCGAAAGCCGCACTTCTCGATGACCCGGCGCGACGGCTCGTTCCCGGTCAGCGCGAGGGCGTTCAACTCCTCCGCAAGCTCGCGCCCGAACAAGTATCGGACGAGGCCGTTCGCCGCCATTGTCGCGTAGCCCTTGCCGCGATGGGCGGCGGTCAAGCCGTAGACGATTTCCCGGTTGGGCGGCGGGAGCTCTTCTTTCATGCCCGTGCACGCCCAGCCGATGAAACCGCCCGTCGTCTTCAGCACGACCGCCAGCCGCAGACGAAGCTCGCCGATGGGCCTGCCTTCCTCGACGGCTTGCAGGAATCGCTCGTTTTCCGGGATTTCGTAGTTCAGCAGCCAATCGGCGCGGCGCTCCTTGGGGACGTTCCATCCCGGCAGGTAGCGGACGATCTCGGGCTCATGCGTGATGGCATGAAAATCGTCCAGATCCTCCGGACGAAACGGCCGCAGCGCGATCGGGCCGCAGTCGATTATATATTCGTCGTGCATCGTCGTCCTCCATGAATCCGTCGTGTTCACCTTGCAACCCGGCGATCCGCGCACTCGAAACCGCCTGTTTGGCGGACCAAGCCATCCCGGTCGGCCGTGCACGGCCCTTACTCTCCTTTCTCCTCCGCCAGCCGAATATCCTCCATTTTCCATTTATTTTTTGGAAGCGTCACCCTCTCATTTCATAATCCCGGGTCCGGTGTGGTAAAGTTGAAGGAGGAGTGTATTGAACGAGGAGGCTGCTGGATCATGAAGGAGCGACTATTCGAGCTGCGCTGCCGGGACGGCTCTATGCGCCATGCGGCGGAATGGGAACCGGACGGAGAGGAGCGCGGCGGCATCCGCGGCGTGATCGCGCTCGTGCACGGCATGGGCGAGCACGTCGGCCGCTACGAGCACGTTGCGGAAATGTTCACCGATGCCGGCTACGCCGTCTTGGGCTTCGATCAGGTCGGCCATGGACGGACGACGGGCAAGCGCGGCCATACCAAATCCTACCCGGCCCTGCTCGACGGCGTCGATGCGCTGCTGGCCGAGGCGAAGAAGCGTTATCCCGGCACGCCGGTTTTCTTGTACGGACACAGCATGGGCGGGAATGTCGCGCTCAACTACGTGCTGCGGCGCAAGCCCGGCATCTGCGGCGCCATCGTGACCGGACCGTGGCTGAGGCTCGCCTTCAACCCGCCGCCGCTGCAGCTGATCGTCGCGCGCGTGGTGAACCGGCTGTTTCCCGCCTATACGAACGAACGGCCGATGGTCGGCGACCATTTGACTTCCGACCCGGCGATGATCAAGCGCTACCAGGAGGACCCGCTCGGCCATGGTTCCATCACGGCGCGCTTCTTCCTGAGCGTGCAGGGCGCCGGCCTCTGGGCGCTGAAGCACGCCTCGGAATGGCGCTTGCCGCTGCTGCTCATGCACGGCGGCTCGGACAAAGTCACCTCGATCCAAGCGAGCCGCCAGTTCGCCGATGAGGCCGGCGCTCTCTGCACGTTCATGGAGTGGCCCGGCTACAAGCACGAGCTGCACAACGAGCTGGACCGCGAGGAAGTGTTCGACGTCATGCGGGACTGGCTGGACGAGCGGCTGAAGGCGCTCTGAGCGGGACCTCGTACCGTACATTGGCCAAAAAGCCGCCACCGGCACCGATGTACCGTACCGCGTACGTTACATCCGCCAATCCCCCCGCGGCAGGCAAAAAAAACCGCCCGGCTCGCAGCGAGCCGGGCGGTTTTATCATGCCGCGCCATCAATGCGCGAACAGCGGTTTCTTATACTCGGCTTTCCGTTTCAACAGGACGAAGCCGTTCTCCTCCCGTCCGGTGCCGATGACAGGGGCGAGGACCATGGCGTTCATGTCGACCACGACGACCTTGCCCGTTCTCGCGCGCGTAACCGGTATGCGCGTCCGCGCATTCTTCTTCGCTTCTTTGCCGTTCATGCCGGATCGCCTCCAAATACGTAGTGGACCGTGCTCATCAGCTCGTCGTTCTCGTCCATCAGCTGCTCCAGCTGCTCCCGCGTCGAGACGTTCCCCGTCAAGTGCACGGTCACGACCAGCTCCTTACCCACAGGATAGCACAGCAAATAAATTTTGCCAACGCCGTGTCCCTTGTACAAGATCGCCTGCTCCGTGCTCGTCCGGAAGACGTCGACGACGAGCGGCACCTGCTCGCCCGCGTCCTGATAGGCCGAGAAGGAATAGAACTTGCCCCGCCCGACGTTGCCGGCGACCTGCCGGATGCCGTCGTTCCCTTCTGCGCGCCACACCGCCGCGCCGGACACCCGGCCGACCGAGCCGCCGTCGTAGGCGGTGCGGACCGCTTCGTAGAGATGCTCGTACTTGCGCGCGCCGTCGCGCACGATATCCGCGCTGAACTGGATTAGAAATTGCAGCAGCGAGGCGTGGGCCGGACTGCGGTACGGACCGAGCTCCGCGATGCGGTCCGCGATCGCGCCGCACGCCGTGCTGACGGCGGCGTCGAGGTTTGTCCGGTCCGGATCGTAGGTCAAGTAGGTCAGCCCGTTCAAGTCCGACGGGATGTGGAATTCGCTGACGACGCTGCCGTCCCCGCGCGCCTTGGCGACCGACCGCGGCACGACGAAGAACACCCGCTCCCGCTTCAGCCGTCCCCAGAACAGCCCCAGCTCGAAGACGACGTTGTCGCGCGGAATCATCATGATCTGGTCGCGCAGCTCCACGACGTCGTGCGGCGTGAACAGGAACACCGCGAAGTCGCTCGCGTCCGCCTGCACTTCCAAATCGGTCATGGCGTCGTGATTCGCCTGAAACGTTCCCGCGAACCACGGCGTCACCTCCGCGATCCGTTCGAGCTCCCGCGTGACGGCCAGCGCCAGCCGCTTGGCTTCGCTCGTCGAGCCCAAAAACACTTTCGGCCTGCTATCCGACATGGCGTCCCCTCTTCCCGATAGACATGCTGCGCCTGCTAGTTGTCATCATTCTACCATACGCCGCCCGCGGGCACGGCATGAAATTTCCATCTTGAAAGTTTTCCGCTCACGCTGCTTCTTTCTCTTGCTCTTGCTCTTGCTCTTTCTCTCTTTCGCATTCTTCTTCTCCCACCCCTGCCCTCTATTACCCGCTGCCCGGCGCATGCGAAAGAGGCAGCCCCCGCGGAGCCGCCTGTATGCCTACCTCTATTCTATCGGTCTACGAACCCGAAGCGCGGCCGCCGTTCGCCGCGAACGGCCAACAACCGCAACCGCTTATCCCCGCCCCAGCGCCCGGCGAATGCTCTTCTCAACCGGGGAATACGCCGCCGGGTCGGCGCGGTCGAAGTTCATCCGCTCCTTCAGCGGCGTCTTCTGGTTGCACATGAAGCGCGGCACGCCGGAGTGGTTCTGCGACGGCGTATGGTAGAGGAACGGATGGCACAGGATGACGTCGCCCGGCGAAGCCGTCGTCTCGGCCACCCGCAGCCGGAAACCGTCGCCGTCGGCATGCCACGCCCCCATGAACCGCTCGACCCGGCCGGGATCGTCCTCGCGCTCGCCGTTTTGCCCGGTCAGCGCCGCCAAGTACGGATGCTCCAAATTCAGCTTATCGATGCCCTCCTGCGGCTCAAGGCCCTCGGGATGGCGCTCCAGGAAGCGCGCGACGACGTGATGCGAGCCTTCCACGATCAAGGTCCCGCCGCCTTGCGGGCCGATCTCCGAGAAGATGCACAGGCACAGCAGCCCTTGATCCGGACTGTCCACGTAATGGCGGAAATGGCCGCCGTCCCAATGCCAGCCCTTCGTCGGCACGGTCCAGGGCCGCTCGGCGCCGAGGGAGAAATTCACCGGCCACCAGCCCCACGTGCTGACGACCTTCTCCTTCCCGTACACGCCGCGGTCGATCCAGCGGCCGTGCCCGACCAGATCCTCGATCGCGTCGGCCATCCGCTCCGTGTTGCAGCGGTCGAACGCGCCGCCGCTGTAGGCCTCGCGCAAATAATGCATCGGTTTGTCCCACGTCGCGCGGTCGTTCGCGTCGATGCCGGCCGGCCGCAGCTTCTCCCACACGAACTGCTGGCATTCCAGCGCCAGCTCCCGCGGGAAGGCCTCCTTCACCTTCACCCAGCCGCGCGCCATGAAATGGTCGATCTCTTCCTTCGTCAACGCTTTGTTCTCCATAGGTCTTCACTCGCTTTCCTTCATGCGGAATAAGAAAGCCGGTGCCCGACTTGCGCACCGGCCGTATGGCTCCGACGATTATTTCGACTGCGCCGCGCGCCACGCGTCGAGCTGCTTCTGCTCTTCGGCGATGACCTTCTCGATGCCGGCCGCCTTCAGCTTGTCGATGTACTTCGGTACGTACACGTTCGGATCGAGCGTGCCCGTGCCGAGGCCGGAGTTGAACTCCTTGCCCACGTTCGTGATGGCGGCGACTTCCGTCTTCACGTTCGACGGGTCGAAGACGAAGCCGAGCAGCGGCGAATTCTTGGCGGCCTTGTTGAACGTCTTGAATTTCTCCCACTTCTGCGGGTCCTCGTTCTTCCACAGGTAGTCGTTGAACTGGTTGCCGAACAGCCACGCCTGGTTCAGGTTATAGCCCGAGGTTTGCGCCGTGACGCCGTCCGCGAAATCGATCGTGTTGTCGTCGACCTTCTTGTAGTGCTTGCCTTCGATGCCGAAGGCGATCAGGTTGACGAGGTATTTGTCCGTGTACAGCAGGTTCAGGAACATCATCGCCCGCGCCGGATCCTTGGACGTGCGGGAGATCGAGGCCATGGAGCCCTGCGTGTCGCCCGTGCCGATGATCGGCTGCGTCAGCTCCACCTGCACCCATTGCACGCCGGTCGCCGTGCTGACCTCGGCGTCTTTGCCCGGCTTCAGCTGCTCCGGATACGCGAACGCCTTGCCGGCCTTCAGACCGCCGCTCAGATCCTGCAGCGTCGCGGCGTCCTTGTTGACGTAGCCCTTCTGGTACCACTGATGAATGAGATCGTAACCGGCTTTCGCCTCCGGCGTCTCGAGCCCCATGACCAGCTTGAAGTCGGTCGAGCCCTTCGGCAGCGTGCCCGCGCCGCCGTCGTAGTAGTCGAAGTTGTTGTTGTTCCATACGTTCAGCAGCGAGATGTCCTTGTTCAGGTAGAACGGCGTGACGCCCGGCTCCTTGTCCTTGATCATGTCGAAGTACGGCTCGAGGTCCTGCAGCGTCTTGATCGTGGTGAGGTCGATCGCGTATTTGTCCACGAGGTCCTTGCGGAGCATGACGCCGAATTGGGTCGCCATCTCCTTGTTGACCGGCATGCCGTAGTTCTTGCCGTTCACCTTGGAGCCTTCGAGCAGCGCGGGCTCGATGACGGCTTTCGCTTCCGGCGCGTACTGGTCGATCAGGCTCGTGATGTCGATGATGTTGCCTTGGGCGATCTTCGTCGCGAAGCCGTCCCAGTTCGCCGTGTACATAAGGTCGAACGGTTCGCTCGAAGCGAATTTCAGGTTCATTTTATCCGCCCAGCTGCCCCAGTCGATGACCTCCAGGTCGAAGGACGCGTTGATCTTATCCTTCAAATACTTGCTGACTTCCTCGTTGACGAGCGCTTGGTCCTTCTGCGCCGCGGCGCCCGGAACGAACCATTTGATCGTGTACGGCTCGAGCTTCGAGGCGTCGGAGCCGCCGTTTGCCGCCCCGGCATTCGCGTTCGTGCCGCCGCCGTTATCGGCGGTGGCGGCCGCGTTATCGCCGCCCCCGTTGCCGCCGTTCGCGCCGCTGCCGTTGCTGCCGTCGTTGCCGTTGCTGCCGCAGCCGGACAGCATCAATGTCACGGCGAACGCCGCCGTCAATGCGGTAAGTCCCTTGCGCTGGATCCCCTTGACCTTCATATGAACCCTCCTATATCGAATATGAACGCCTAGCTCTGTATGCTAACCGGCCTCGGCCGGGATTAGCCCTTCACCGCGCCGACCGTCAGGCCGGCGACGAAATACCGCTGGAAGAACGGATACGCGAGCACGATCGGGCCCATGCCCACGATGCACATCGCCATGCGGACCGTCTCGTTCGGGATTTTGGCGATTTCCGCGGCGCCCACCGCCGTGTTGCTCTGGGCGTTCGCCTGCAGGAATTGCAGGTTGCGCATGACCCGGTACATCATGTACTGGAGGTTGACCATGTTGTCCTTGTTAATGAAGACCAGGCTGTTGAACCAGTCGTTCCAGTACGCCAGCGTGTAAAACAACCCGATCGTCGCCATGACCGGCAGCGACAGCGGCAGCACGATGCCGAAGAAGATGCGGAACTCGCCGGCGCCGTCGATCTGCGCGGATTCGAGGATCGACGGATGGATCGTCTGCTGGAAGAACGTCCGCGTCGTCAGCACGAGGAACGCGTTCATGAGCAGCCCCGGCACGATCAGCGCGAACAGCGTATCCTTCAGGTGGAACAAGTTCGTGTAAACGAGGTACCAGGGCACGAGCCCGCCGCCGAAGATCATCGTGAAGAAGATGAAGAAGGAGAAGAAGCCCCGGAAGGCGAAGTCGCCGCGCGACAGCGGATAGGCGTACAGCGCCGTGATCATCATGCCGACCAGGCTGCCGATGACCGTCGTCGCGATGGAGATGCCGTAGCCGACCGCGATTTTGTGGAAATCGTACATCAGGTAATGATAGGCCGCCGTGCTCCAGACCCGCGGGATGATGGAATAGCCGTGCAGCGCGATGGCGTTCTCGTCGCTGAAGGACGCGGAGAGCACGAGCAGGACCGGGAACAGGCACAGGCAGCAGTAGACGATGAAGAAGACGTTGATGACCAGATTGGAGCCGGGCGAAATGGCGTTGATCGGCTTTGCCGCTCGCGGTCTGGATACGGCCGCCGCGGCTGCCGGCGATTGGGCGGTGGTGGTGTTCATGCGCGGTAGTCGCTCCTTCCCTAAAATAGCGCGTTTTCCTTATTGATCCGGCGGACGATGAAGTTGACCGACAGCACGAGCACGAAGCCGACCGCCGACTGGTACAGCCCCGCCGCCGAGGACATCCCGACGTCGCCCAGCGTAAGCAGCGCGCGGTACACGTACGTATCGATGACGTTCGTCGTCGGATACAGGGCGCCCGCGTCGAGCGGAACCTGGTAGAACAAGCCGAAATCGGCATTAAGGATATGCCCGACGGCCATCAGCATCAGGATGATGATGATCGGCTTGATCTGGGGCAGCGTAATGCTCATCGCCTGCCGCCATTTGGACGCGCCGTCCATGAGCGCCGCCTCGTAGTATTCGTTGTCGATGCCGATGACGGCCGCCAGGTAGATGACCGTGGAGTAGCCGATGTTCTTCCAGATGTACACGAGCGGGAGAATGTACGGCCAATAGTTCGGTTCGCTGTACCACGCGACCGCGTCGAAGCCGAGCGGGACGAGCACATGCGTATTGATAAAGCCGAATTCCGTGCTCAGCAGGGAGTAGCCCAGGTACCCGACGACGACGGCCGAGAGGAAGTACGGCAGGAACATGACGCTCTGGTAGAATCGGGCCGCGAGCCGCGCGCGCACCTCGTTCAGCAGAATCGCGAACGTGACAGCGATGATCGGCGTAATCGTAATGAACAGCGCGTTGTAGAGCAGCGTGTTGCGGGTAATCGTCCAGGCGTCGGACGTTTTGAAGAGAAATTTGAAGTTGTCGAAGCCCACCCATGGACTGTGGAAGATGCCTTTGCTCCAATCCACGCTCTTGAAGGCGATGACCGTGCCGAACATCGGCAGGTAATTGTTGACGAGCAAATAGATCGTGCCGGGAAGCATCATCAGCAGCAGGTAGCGGTTCTTCATCACCTTGCGGCCGAACGATTGGCGGGGCCTTCTTAATTCCGTGTTCAGATTCATCACCTCGTATCCTCGCAATGTCGTATCCGTGCTTAAGAATATTGTAAAAGAGCGGCGCGCCCGCCGATACGAACGGAGATGACCAAGATAACGTTATTATGACAAACCCCCGCCGGGCGGCGGGGGTTGAAGGGATGATGGGGCGGCCGGCTCAGCCCGCGAAGCCCTGGTAGCGCTTGCGGTACTCCTGCGGGGAGAGGCCGACGGTTTTTTTGAACACCTTGCCGAAGTACGAGAAGTTCTCGTACCCCAAGGCGTCGCCGATATCGCTGATCTTCTGGTTCGATTCGGTGAGCAGGATCTTCGCCTGGTTGATCTTCGCCGAGATGATGAAATCCATGAGCGACTGCCCCGTTTCTTTCTTGAACAGGCGGGAGAGATAAGCGGAATTGAGATACACGTGCGACGCCAGCTCCTCGCGGTTCACGTCGCGGATATGCTCCTGCACGTAGCGCTTGACCTTCTCGATGTTGGCGCGGTGATCGCCCTCGTGCTGGCTGAAGTAGTCCATGCCGGCCGTCAGCAGCCGTTCCGCCCAGCTCTTCAGCCGCGCGAGCGACCGCGTGGCCGTTCCGTCGCCGGCGAGCAGCTTGGCGCCGACGACCTCCTTCGCCGGCCAGCCCTTCCGGTGGGACACGTGGTAGACCATATGCAGCAGCAAGTGGTACACGCCTTCCAGCGTCTCGGGCGTGACGGCCGTGCCCGCCAGCTCCTTGCACGCGGCGTTCAGGCGTTCCAGCAGCTCCGCCTTCTTGCCGGATTCGAACAGCACGGTCCATTCCGCCCAGTCGATATGCGCCGGCGCCTGCGCCTGCCGCGCCGCCGCGCGCGCGAAGCCGCGGTCCCGCAGGAACAGCACCGCCGCCGTCTCGCCGACGTTGCCCTGCTCCATCTCGAGCAGCGCGTGGTACGTCTCCGGCAGGTCGGCGATGGCGGCGGGCTCGCCGACGTAGCAGGACAGCTTGCAGTAGAAATAGTCGGACGACGCTTTCATGTAGCGCCGGCAGACGGCCTCGAGCCCGGCCTCGTCCCCGCGCGGCCCCTCATCCTCGTACAGCAGGGCGAACAGGATGCCGCCCGCGTCCCGGACGACGGCGCCGCCGCGCTCGCCGAGGAACATCTCCTCCGCGCTCTTCAGCAGGGCGTACTCGAGAATCTCTTCGTCCCGCTTGCTGAACGCTTCCCGAAACTCCTCCACGCTGAGCAGGATGGGCCGGACCCGCGCGTCCGGCGAGATCGGCAAGCCGTAGCTTCCGATCGCCTGCGCCAGCCGCTCGCCGCTCATGGCGACGCGCGCGCCGAGCACGTCCTGCCAGAACTTCTCCCACAGCAGCGGCTTCTGCGTCTCCCACAGCCGGGCGTACTTCTCGTACCGCTCCGCGTACTGCCGCTTGTCCCGCTCCTGGCGCAGCTTCTCGCACGCCCGCGCGACGACCTCCGCGATCTGCTTATGCTTGACGGGCTTCAGCAGGTAGTCGAAGCCGCCGAGCTGCAGCGCCTGCTGCGCGTAGGCGAAGTTGGCGTGGCCGGTGAAGAAGATCGTCAGCGTATCGGGGTAATGCTCGTTCACCCATTCCAGCAGCTCGAGCCCGTTGCTGCCGGGCATCTCGATATCGCACACGATGATATCGATCGGATGCGCGCGCAGCGCCTCCTTCGCGGTGCCGACGCCGTAGGCGCTGTAGACGCCGCCGATGCCGACGGACGGCCAGTCGATGCAGGCGAGAATCGCTTCGACGGCGTATTTCTCGTCATCGACGACAAGCAAGTTATACATCGCTGTCTCCTCCTTCGTGGTCCCGCTCGCGGGGTATCCGGATGCGTACGACGGTGCCCGCCGGTTCGCCGGCGGAGAACCGGATCTCCGCCCGGCTGCCGTACATCATGCCGAGCCGGCGCCGGACGTTCCAGATGCCGAGCCCGCCGGCGCCCTGACCGTCCGGCTCGGAAGCGCTTTCGCTTTGCAGCAGACGCAGCTTCTCCGGATCCATGCCGCGTCCGTCGTCGGACAGCCGGATCTCGCAATCGCCGCTGCCGTCCGGCGCCGCCTTGGCGGCGATGCGGATCCGGTACGGGCGTTCGCCCTCCGGCATGCCGTGGATGACGGCGTTTTCGACGAACGGCTGCACGGTGAGCGGCGGCACGTTCCGGTCCTTCAGCTCCATCGGCAGGTCGATCTCGTACGTCAGCTTGTCGGGAAACCGCAGCTTCTGGATTTCCAGGTAGTTCGCGATATGGTCGATTTCCTCCGCGAGCGTGATCGTTTCGCGGTGCGCGCGCGTAATGAAGCGGAAGTAATCCGCCAGATGCTCGGTCATCTGCTCGACCAGGTCGTTCTTGCGCAGCGCCGACAAGCTGTAAATGATGTTCAGGGAATTCAAATAAAAATGCGGGTTGATCTGCGCCTGCAGGTGCTTGAACTCCGCCTCCTGCTTCTTCAGCATCCCTTCGTAGACGTCGATCTTCAGCTTGCTGATCTGCCCGGCCATGCCGTTGAACGTGTCGATGAGGAACGCGAACTCGAAGGACGAGCCTTCCTTCAACCGCACGCTGAGGTCGCCGTGCATGATCCGCCGCATCCCCGACATGAGCGCCTGCATCGGCTTCAGCAGCGTCCGCTTCAGGAAGATCGAATAGAGCAGGATCACGACGAGCCCGAGCACCGGAATGAGATAGATCGCGCCTTGAAAATAAAACAGCTGCTTCAGCAGGTTCTTCTCCGGCACGATCGCGACCATATGGATCGGCGCCTGGGCGAAAGGCGCGCCGACCGCCAGGTAGCCGAGCCCGTCGGAAGCGCTGCGGAACTTGCCGTACGCTTCGTTGCCCGGCGTCTTCAGGCTCCGCTCGATCCGCGAGACGTCGCCGCTCGTCAGCGCCGTGGCCGTCAGCGGCACGCCTTCGTTCGACACGATCAGCTCCTCCAGATCCTGATCGGAGGGCGCCGCGTTCAGCTCGTCGATCAGCTGCTCGGCCTTGATCAGCGCGCCGACGTACACGTTGGCGCTGGGATCGGCCACCTGCTCGAGGCGGACGAGGTAATTGACGCCTTCGGACGAGACGACGTCCCAGCTATGGACCTGACGCGTCTCCTTATCCGCAAGATAGCGGTCCAGCACGAGATGGTACCGCTCGATCTCCGGATAGGACCGCTGGCTCGTGATGAGCCGCTTGGCCGTGTCCAGGTAGACGAAGAACGTGTCCACTTCCTTGTAGGCGGCCTGATCCTGATCGAACGACGTCAGCACGGACTGCTTCGCGAAGAAGTAGTCGCCGCTCTCCTCCGGATACGATGAGAGCGTTAACAAATTCGTGTACGACGGATTGTTCGTCGCCTGCCGCAGCAGGTAGCTGACCGTCTGGCCGAGCGCCATGTCCTTCTTCGCCGCCTGCGTGGAGATCAGGTTGGAATTCGATTGGGACACCTGCTCCCGCACGACGTTCATCGCATAATAATTGTTGTAGAACAAAAACACGATCAGCGGCACCGTGACGGCGATGAAGCCGACGATGAATTTATAGCGAAGCGTACGCTTGCCCCGCATGATAACGACCACCCCGCACCCCCGTCTTGACCTGCCGCGACAACCTAAAAAAACGCTTAAAATTGAACAAGTAGCTATAGCGTAGCACACGCCGCAAAAAAAAACAGCCCGTTTCCGATTGGAAACGGGCCGCTTCTGTTGGGAATTATTTACTATCATTATTCATCGACAGCGAGACGGTCATACACGTCATGCTGAACGACGACCTTAACGTCCTTGACGGCCTCGTCGACGAGCGCGGCGTACGCCTCGTCCGCCAGCCGGGCGCGGATCCCGTCCCGCACGTCCCCGAAGGGATGCGCCGCGCCGGGCACCCGCTCCGTGACGACGCCGACGACGTACGCGTCGTTCTCGCGGAGGACCGCCGTCCGCTCGCCGGGCCGCAGCTCCTGCACGCCGGACGCGAGCCGCGGCGTCTGCAGGGCCGCCGCCCGCGCGGTCTTCGCGTCGAGCGCGAAAGCCGTCACCTTCGCCGCGTCCGCGTAGCCGCTCGCCGCTTCGGCGGCCGTCAGGCCGCGGTCCAGCTTCGCCGCGATGGCTTGCGCCGCCTCTTCCGCCTCGCGCTCGGACAGCGAAGCGCCCGGCGCGAAGGAAACGGCGACGACGTCCGCTTGCACGGCGGCTTGGTCCGCGAACTCCTCCGCGTGCGCGTCGTAGTAAGCGCGGAGGCGTTCGTCGGTCCAGGTCATTCCGCCTTCGAGCTTTTCCTTCAAGGCGCCGAGGAGGTCGGAATTTTGCAGGCTGTAGTAGGCCGCTTCGGTATACTGCGCGGGCCCGTATACGCCGGGGCCGTCCGCGCCCGCCTTCGCCCGCCGCGCGTTCTCGGCCTTCAGCCGCTTCAGGAACGCGCCGTACGAGATGTCGTCCGCCAGCCCCTCGCGTACCGCCAGCAGCTGCTGCGCCTTCAGCCGGACGGTCTCCGCAAGCGCGTCCCGCTTCAGCTTGGCGAGCGGCGTCTCCCCGCCGAGCGGCGTCGTCCAGAAGCCCGGACCGTCTTCGGCGCCGTACGTCGTCCGGTAATACGCCGCCGTCTTCGCCTTCTGCGCCGCCATCGCCTGCGCCAGCTCGGCCGCCGCGATCGGCGCGCCGTCGACGGTCGCGGCGGCGCGGAGCGGATCGCCGCCCAGTCCGTGCCGCGGCAGCAGGACGGCGGCGGCGAGCGCCAGCGCCAGGGCGGCGGCGACGGCCAGGACCGCCGGACGCCGCATGCGGGAGGCGAAGAGCCCGCGCCCGGACGGCCGAGAGGCAGGCGCCATTGAAGCGCGGGACGCCCTCGAAGCATGCGGCGCCTTCGATGCTTGCGGCGCCTTCGATGCTTCCGGCGCCTTCGATGCTTCCGGCGCTTTCGCCGCCTGCGGCGTCTGCGACGGTTTGGACGCGTTCGGCTTTAAGGCTGCGTTTCTCATGGCGGACTCTCTCCTCTCGCGAGCGGCTCCGGGCCGGTTCGGCTGAATGGTAAGGGTAACGGCAACTGGCCGACAAAGGCTTAAGGCTTACGGTTTACGGCTTACGGCTTACGGCTTACGGCTTACGGCTTACGGCCGGCGAACGGCCGCTTGCTTAGCCCGGGAACACGGTCTTCGCCGCCAGCGGATGCAGGGTGCCCGTGCCGTCCCACACGAAGACGCGGATGCTGCCGCTTCGCTTGATCGTCTCCGGCAGGTCGAGCGCGGCCGTCAGCGTGGCGCTCGCGCCGCTCTTGACGGTCGCGACGTCGGAGAAGCTCCGCACGAGCCCGTTGTTGTCGTAGTACCCGGCGATCAGCGTGAAGGGCCGGTCATAGCTCGTGAAGTTGACGACCGTCGCCTTGATCTTCACGGTGCTGCCGGCTTGCAGCGCCGTCACCGGCCTGCCGTCGGCATCGGCGAACGACGGCGGCAGCACGGTCACCCCGCTGCCGACGTAGACGGTGACGCTGTTCGTCGCGATCGTCCGGCCGCCGAGGGTTACGCTCGCCTGCAGATGCGCCGCGCCCGTCTTGATCGCGGTGACGACGCCGTCGGCCGATACCGAGACGACGGAAGGCGCGTCGTTGTCATAGCGGATGGCGAGACCGTCCGCCTTCAGGTCGAGCGACCGGCCCGCGGCGTCCGTGCCGGTCACGTTCAGCGCCGCCGTCTTGCCCGGCTCGAGCTGCGCGGCGTCCGACGTCAGCGCCGCGGCCGTCATGTTGTCCGGCCCGAACGCGTCCAGGTACTGGAACCGGACCGCGTCCCCGGCGATCCGGTCCGCGGAGCCGTCGCTCAGCGTGACGGAGCCCGCCGAGCCGGCTTTGAACTTCAGGTTGCCGAGCGGCACCCACTCGCCCTTCGGCGCGTTGTATTCGTTCACGGCGAACGTCTTGGCGCCGCCGTCGAACGCGACCTTGAAGGACGCGTCGGTCGCCCACACCTCGCCGGACGGACGCTGCGGCAGCCGGTAATACACGGCGTAATAGCCGTCCGCCGGCAGGTCCGGCGTCCAGACGATCGTGCCGTCGCCGCTGCCGCCGTCGCTGTAGCGGTAGCCGGAGCCGTTCGCCGACGGGCTGCCGCCCGCCGTCCAATCGCCCGTGACGGCGGCGTCCGCGTCGTCCACGACGACGGCCGCGAACGTCGTCCGGACGGACAGCGCGTCGCTGCGCGGCGATTCGTTGCCCGAGAGGTCGCGGGCGACGACGTAGAAGGAATAGTCCGTGTCGGGCTGCAGCCCCGTCAGCGTGGCGCTGTTCTTCATGACGACCGACGCCAACTTCGCGTCCGTCGCCGCGTCGTAGATGTCCGCGTCCAGCGGCACGCCGTCTTCGGCGGCCGTCCACGACAGCGTGATTTCCGCGTCGGTCCGGCCTTCCGCCTTCAATCCGGCCGGCGCCGCCGGCGCCGTCGCGTCCGCTTTCGTGCTCGCCGGATCCTCGAACAGGCCGATATCCGGGGAACCCGTATAGAGCGCGTTGCCGAACAGATCCTGGCCGCCGTTGTTCGGCACGGCCCGGCCTTCGCCGATCAGCGGCGAGGACGGCTGCAGCTTGAAGCCTTCGGCCTTGGCGATGCCGTCGCCGCCGGAAGGATCGACGAACTGCGGGTCGGCGTTCAGATTGCGGATGCCTTGGCCAGGCGGCTCCGCGCCGAAGAAGTCGTTGTTGTAGAACGCCGGCGCGGCCGGATACGCCGGATTGCCTTGCGGCGTGTAGAAAATATTGTTGACGTAAGTCGACTCCGGGTTATTGGCCAGAATGAGGCCTTCGCCGTTGTCGTTGTAGAACACGTTGTTGTAGAACACGCCGGGGTCGCTCACTTCCACCGTCCGGCCGGACGCGCGGCGGTTCTGGTCGTTGCGGCTGACGTTGTACCGGTAAACGTTCGTGCCGTTCGTCAGCTGGCCCATGTCCATCACGAAGCCGCCGGCGTTGTCGTGCGAGTAGTTGTACTCGAAGTAGTGGTCGCCCTGCGCCAGGATGTCCGTATCGAACGCCGTGGAATCGGCGGTCAGCGAATCCTTGTAATGCACGCGCGCCACTTCGTTGTGCCGGATCGTCGCGCCGTTCGTCTTCCACACCCAGACGCCGGCGATCCATTTGAAGTCGTACGAATTGATGCCGACGTCGTATACGGCGTTGTTCTCGATGACCGGATTCTCCGCGACGCCGACGACGATGCCGTCGGAGCCCGTCTTGTCGATCGTGTTGCCCCGGATGACGACGTACTTGTGGTACATCGACAGGTCGTTCATGTAGCCGTCCATGTTGATGCCGATCGTCCGGATGTCGTGGATGCGGTTGTTCTCGATCAGCAGATCCTTGTAATAACCGTGCTTATCGGGCGCGACGTTCTTCTCCCATTCCCACGCGTTGATCATGATCGCGGCGTTCGCGTTCTTGTTGATTTTGGCATTCGGGTCCGGATTGTCCGGGTCGTCGACCCAATCCTCGCCGCTGACCGATAGGCCCGCGACGTCGTGGATGTCGAGGCCCTTCAGCCGAATGCCGCTCATCGGGCCGTTATGATAGGCCATGAGCCATACGCCCGACCGTTTGTGGAACACCGTCTTGTAGTCGTCCGGGTTCGCCGCGTTGAAATTCGTGATCTCGATATCCTGCAGCGTGACGTACTGCTGGTTCTCGATCTTGACCGCGGCGTCGAGGCCGCCGCCGTTGATGACCGGCTTGGCGTCGCCGCCGTACGCGCCGACCGTGATCTGCCCCTCGGGGCTGCCGGAAAATTTCATCTCGAACCGTTCGTTCCAGACGCTGCCCGACTTCAGCAGGATCCGGTCGCCGGGGTGAAACGCGCCCGCGACGCCTGCATCGGTCACGTGCCGGAGCGTCTTCCACGGGTGGTCCTCATCCGTGCCGGCGTTCGCGTCGTCCCCGGCCGCGGCATCCACGTAATACGCCGCGCCCGCCGCCGCATCCGGCGCCGCGTCCGCCAGCGCCCGGTGCGGCGCCCACGCGCCGGCGCCCGCCAGCTGCAGCGTCACGGCGGCCAAGGCCGCCGCGAGGCCGACTCTCCATCGCTTGCTCGTCTTCATCGCTTATCCTCCCTCGGTCGTCTTGGCGTCCAGCATGCGGGTCAAGAGCTGCGCCGCTTCCGCGCGCGTCGTGATGCCGCCCGGTACGAACAGATTGCCGCCTCTTCCGTTCATCAAGCCCTTCTCCGCGGCGAGCGCCGCGTACGGGCGCGCCCACGGCGCGATCGCGGCGGCATCGGCGAACGCCGGCACCGCCGACGACTCCGGCGTCCAGCCCATCGCGCGGACCGCCATCGCCGCCAATTCGGCGCGCGTGATCGGCTGGCCGGCACGGAACGTGCCGTCTTCGTAGCCGCCGATCCAGCCGGCTCCCGCCGCGCGCCCCACCGCGTCGGCCGCCCAGGCCGGAACGGCGTCCGCGTCCTTGAAGCCGAGCAGGTCGGCCGCGGCCGCCGGCTTGAACGCCCGGCTCAGCATGACCGCGAATTCGCCGCGCGTCACGGCCCGGTCCGGCCGGAACGTCTCGTCCTCGTAGCCGGTCACGATGCCGAGCGCCACGGCCCGCTTGATGGCGTCCGCCGCCCAATGGCCGGCGATGTCGGTCAGCGCCGGCTTGTCGCCTTGATCGCCGCCGCCCGTCTGACCGCCGCTGCCGTCGTCGCCCGTGCCCGATCCGCCGGTCGCGGACCCGCCTCCGCCGCCCGGGTAGACGATCGGCGGATCGTCCGGCGCCGGGGAGCCCGGCGTGAAGTCGAACGTCACGCTGACCGGGCGCGCGACGCCGTCGCCGCCGACGGTCGCCGTGTAGGTGCCGGCGTCCGCGCCGGCGACGCTGGCGCTCGTCATCGGGAAGCGGAACGAATAGCGGCCCTGCGCGTCGCTCGTCGTCTGATCGGCGTAGACCGGCGATCCCGTTCCGCCGGGACCGGTCACGAGCAGCGCGACGTCCTTGCCGGCGACGCCCTGCGTCTGTCCGGTTACCGTCACCATGTTGGAATCGCTTACGCTAACGTCGGCGGAAATGTTCTGCGCCGGCGCCGGGCCGAGCTCCAGGCTCGCGAGGCCCCATTGACTGCGAAACTTCTTCTTCGTTTCGCCCGTCGTCGTCCAGCCCCATTGCCCCCGGCCCGAAGAACCGCCGTCGTTCAGGACCGCGTTCATGAGCATCCGCTTGCCGTCCCACGGCTCGGTCAATCCAAGCTCGCTAAGCGGAATCGCCGCTTCCAGCGTATAGCCCTTCTTGTCCGACGCGCGCTTGGCCGCGAGCGGAAAGGCCGGGAACGCGAAATTGCCGTTCGTGAACGCGTACGACTGCGCGCCGTTGCTGACGCTGCCGCTGATGACGACCTGCACGTCGCCCGGCAGCATGCCGTCCGGCTTGTTCGCGAGGTCCGCCGTGCCGAAGAACAGCTCCAGGTTGTCCCCGTTCCAAATATTGCTGCCCGTGTTCTCGTTGATCATCGGCGTGGGATCCTGGATGACCGCGCCGACATACAGATTGTCCGCGTCGTATTTCACGTAAATCGCGGCGCCGTGGGCGTTGCCGCCGCCGTCGGTGACGCCGGCGATCTTGAGGGCGTCCGCTCCCTGCCATTCGCCGGCGGGCGCGCCGCCTTCGTCCGTCTCGACGACGCCGTCGATCGAGAGCGCGCCGCTCGCCTGCTTGACGGTCGCCGTCCCCGCGCCGTCCGCGGCGAACGCCTGTCCCGGTCCCGCGAACGCGCCGCCCGCGCTGCCGAGCAGCAGGCTCAGGACGCCGAGCGTCTTCAGCCTCTTGAACGTTCTGCTCATTCCTTCATCTCCTTTGTTCGCTGATCTGACATGCCATGCAAGTTCAGGATACGCTTGCCCGGATGGACTGACTATGAAGGAATGTGCCGTTGTTAGCGTTTTTGTGACCTGATGCCGGGGCATGGCGAAACAAGCCTTCCGGCGATGCCGGAAGGCTTGCGCTCACAAACCTATTCGGTGGTACGAAATTCTCTTCCCTGCCATCTAGCCGCAGGCCGGGTCGTTCGTCGGCCAGCCCTGCGGCCTGCACTTGGGCGGATACCGCTTTAAGGCAACGTTCCGGCTGCCGTCCAGCTTCACCCGGTAGTCATCGTCGTCTCCGAGCGAATAGACGAACCAGTCTCCGACAAGCTTCGTGCCGAACCAATGATCTTCCAAGCTCATGATCCGCTGCTTAAGCCCGGACCCGTCCGCCTTTTTGCGCTCCAGAACGCCGGTGCCTTCGACAGCGTCGTATTCGTAATAGATCCAGCCGTCCTTGGCCGTCACGAAATTCGCGCGAATGCCCGTCAGTTTGACGGGTTTCCCGCCGCCAAGCTTGACTCGATAGATCGGACCGGTATAGGATAAGCCGCCTTCCTCGTCGACGGCTTCCGTATTGTAGTACATCCACCCGCCGTCTACGATATAATGCGCGGTTCCCTTGCCGGCCAGCTTCGTTTTTTTGCCGTCCGCGCCGATCCGATAGACCGCATGGTCGGTCGAACGATAGAAAACGGTACCGTTAATCGCAAGCACGGGTCCGCTCTTGTCGCCGAATAACGCCTCGCAGCGAAGTCCGCCGGGCACGTTGCCGGCGTTCGAAGCTACCGAATCGGCGTAATCGCCGGCGATTTTCTTACGCCCCTTGCCATCGAGCCCGACCCGGTACAGATCGCCCCCGTAGCCGTCCTCATGCGTAAGCACGTAATACAAATATCCGTCGTGCACGGACATGGTATAGTAATCGAGCCGTCCGGCGTCCGCGAACAAGGTTTTGATTCCGCTGCCGTCCACGTTGCCGACATTCACGTTTTCTTGGGTGTACGGCTCGATTTCCTCGTCCCCGAACGAAACGCTCTCCTTGCCCGTTCCGTGCCAATAGACGACCGACGAACCCGATTTGAATAAAAACCGATCCTGAAAATCATGCTCGTACAACCGCTTCAACAGCGGCTGATCGTCCCTTACGTGCACGACGGCCATGTTTCGATTGTCGCGAAGCGAATACGAGCCCGGAGGAGTAAAATACAACAGCTTCTCCCCGTCGGCGGGCTCATCTTGGGTGCCGTCCGAATACCGTTTGCGCGTCATCCAATCTGAATCTTGGTAATAAATCCATCCCGATTCATCTACGCCCAGCAACTGATTCTCGTCGGCATCCGCCAACGTCTGCGCCATCGCGTCCTTTTGCGCCCCGGTCAGTCCGGCTTGCTGCGCGGTAGCGGCTCCTACTTGGCCCGTCAGCAGCGAAAGCGCGGCCGCGACGGCAATAAATCCCTTCCAAATCTTCATGCTCGCTCTCCCTCTAGCAGGCTATTTTTCCTAGTCCCGTTTAGTAGATTACCATAGACCGGATAATAGCGGAAAATAATCATGTCAGAGGGAGCGTGACATTCTGCGCCGTAACGTTTGCCGCCGCGCAAAAAAAGCGACCCGCCAAGCCCCCTTCCGGGAGCTTGCCGAATCGCCTTTCGCCCGCTTGACTCCGCGCCTACGCTTCCTGCACGTGCCGCGAACGCCCGCGGCGCTGCAGCACGTAGCCGATCGCGATGACGAGCAGGCCGCAGACGAACGGGAACACGTCGTCCGCCCAGCCGGCCACCTTGAGAATGAACGACGCCAGCGTCTCGTTCTCTTCCAGCATCTCGCCGGCGGTGTAGCCGAGGATGCCCGCGCCGAGATAGATGAAGATCGGAAACTTATGCAGCACCACCATGATCAGCTGGCTGCCCCATACGATGATGGGAATGCTGAGCGCGACGCCGATCGCCATGATCCAGATCTGATTGTTGGCGATGGACGCGATCGCGAGCACGTTGTCGAGGCTCATGATGAAGTCGGCGACGACGATCGTGCGCACCGCCTTCCACAGCGATTGCGCGCCTTCGATGTCTTTGCTTTCCCCGTCGTCCTTCAGCAGCGATACCGCCACCCAGAACAGCAGCAGCGCGCCCGCGACTTGAATGAACGGCAGCTTCAGCAGGTACACGGCCACCACGGTGAGCACGATCCGCAGTCCGACCGCGGCCAGCGCGCCCCACCAGACCGCCTTCTTGCGGTTGTCCGGCGGCAGGTTGCGGCTCGCGAGCGCGATGACGACGGCGTTGTCGCCGCTCAGCACGAGGTTGACGAGCAAAATTTCCAAGATCAGCAACAGAAAATCCATTTCACTGCCCCTAACCTATACCAGGATACGGTATTCTTCCCTCCATTATCGCACAGTTGAATCAGGATTGTCTAATGAGGCATCGCCGTCACGCTTGCTTGAGCGGCTTGGCGGCGCCGAGGCCCGGACGTTCGGAGCGGCCCTGCGAGTGCCGGTACAGCTCGTCGTAATAGCCCCCCGCCGCGAGCAGCTCGCGGTGCGTGCCCTCCTCGACGATCTCGCCTTGGCGCATGACGATGATCCGGTCCGCGTTCATGATCGTGGACAGCCGGTGCGCGATGACGAGCGTCGTCCGTCCTTCGGAGACGACCGCCAGCGCGCGCTGGATGAGCTGCTCCGAGTGCGAATCCAGGTTCGCCGTCGCCTCGTCGAGAATGAGGATGCGGGGCTTGAACACGATAATTCGGGCGAACGAGATGAGCTGCCGCTCGCCGGCGGACAGGCCGCTGCCCCGTTCCGACAGCAGCGTGTCGTAGCCGTCCTTCATGCCCCGGATGAGCGCGTCCGCGCCGACGAGCCGGCACGCCTCGATGACTTCCTCGCGCGAGATCGCGTCGTCGAAGAGCCGGACGTTGTCGACGATGCTGCCGGAGTACAGGTACGGCTCCTGCTGCACGAGGCCGATCAGCCGGTGCAGCGTCTCCTGCGGCATGTCGCGGACGTCCGCGCCGTCGATGGTCACGCTGCCCGCCTTCACGTCGTAGAAGCGGCAGAGAAGGCTGATCAGCGAGCTCTTCCCCGCGCCGGTCGTCCCGACGATGCCGATCATTTCGCCCGGGCGCACGTGCAGGTCGAGGTGATGCAGGACGGGGATGCCGTCCGTGTAGCCGAATTTCACGCCGTTGAAGTCGATTTGCCCCTTCACGTTGGCGACGTCGAGCTTCGCGTCCGGCCGATCCTGAATCTCGGGCACCGTATCGAAGATCGACCAGATCCGGTTCATCGACACCGAGGCGGACAGAAGCGTGTTCCACTGCTGCGTGATCGTATTGATCGGCTGGAAAAACTGCCGGATGTACGTAATGAACGCGAACAGCACGCCGAACGGGATCGACTCCCCGAGCACCGCGTTGCCGCCGACCCACGTGACGAACGCCACGGACAGGTTGCCGAGCATGTCGAAGGAGCGGTTGAACAGCACGTTGGTCCGGATCTCGCGCAGGTTGGAGCGGAAGTACGTCTGGTTGCGCTCCGAGAACTGCCGCTGCTGCTCCTTCTCCTGGTGGAACACCTGGATGATGTGCATCCCCGCGAGGTTCTCCGCCACGAAGGCGACGAGCCGGGACAGGTTCGTCCGCGCCATCTGGTACGTCGTGCGCATGTAAGTGCGGAACGAAATCGCCATCACGGCGATGATCGGCAGCAGAATCAGACAGTACAGCGTAAGGTGCACGTCGAGCCGGAACATGAGCACGATGATGAACACCAGCGTCAAGCCGTCGCGGAGCACGCTCAGCAGCACCTGGCTGAAGAACTGGTTGATCGTCTCCGTGTCGCTCGAGACGTGCGTGATGAGACTGCCGCTCGGCACGCGGTCGAAGTACGACATCGACTGCCGCGTGATGTGGCGGAACAGATTTTTGCGGATGGCCGCGACGATGCTTTGTCCCGCATGCTGAAGCAGATTGTTCTGCAGGTACGTGAACAGGAAGCCGCCGACCGAGAGCAGCAGGTACACGCCCGCGATCAGGAACAGCATGTTCGCGTTCGCGTCGCCTTTCGTAAGATGGTCGTCGATCGCGATCTTCACGAGATACGGCTGCAGCAGATCCGCGGCGATCGCCAGGATAATGCAGCCGAATACGGCCAGAAACGTCGTCAGATGCGGCCTCGCGTATTGGAACAGACCCTTGTACGCGGAGCTGTTCGACTTCGGCGGCTGCGGCAGCGAAGGATCGCCCGCGCCGCCGTCCGCCTTGATTTTCTCCCTCGTCTTAGCCAACGCTGTTCCCCTCCTCCTGTATCGCGTGCAGCATCGCGTAGATGCCCTTCTGCGCGAGCAGCGTCTCGTGCGTGCCCCGCTGCACGATGCGCCCTTCGTCCATGACGATGATCTCGTCGGCGTGCTTGAGCGCGCTGATCCGGTGGGCGATCAGAATCGTCGTCTTGCCCCGGCGCTCCTTGCGGATCGTCTCGATGATGGCCGTCTCCGTCACGGCGTCGACGGCGCTGACGCTGTCGTCGAGGATCAGGACCGGCGCGTTCATGAGCATGCCGCGCGCGAGCGCGGTCCGCTGGCGCTGGCCGCCCGAGAGCGTGACGCCCCGTTCGCCGAGCTTCGTCTCGAAGCCGTCCGGGAACGTCATGATGCTGTCGTGGATCTTCGCCTGCTCCGCCGCCTTCTGCACGAGCGACAGCTCGGAGCTGCGGCGGAAGAACGCGATGTTGTCGCGGATCGTCGTGCTGAACAGGAAGCCGTCCTGCGGCACGTAGCCGATGCCGCCGCGCAGGCTCTCGAGCGTCAGCTCGTTCAGCGGCGTACCGCCGATGTTGATCGTGCCGGAAGGCGTGTCGAAGACGCGGAGCATCAGCTTGACGAGCGTCGTCTTGCCGCTGCCCGTCTTGCCGATGATGCCGAGCGTCTTGCCCGGAGGCACCGTCAGCGTGATGTCCTTCAGCGCTTCCTTGGACGCGCCGGGGTACGCGAACGTCAGATGGTTGACCGTAAGCGGCGCGTGGGCCCAGTCCACGTCGACCGCCGCTTCGTGCTGGACGATCTCCGGTTCGCGGTTCATCAGATCGTTCACCCGTTCGAGCGACGCCCGCGAGCGCTGGATCGTGTTGATGACGTTGCCGATCGCCTGCAGCGGGTTGACCATCATGCGCACGTAGAGCGTCAGGGCGACGAAGTTGCCGAGCGTGATCCGGCCCGTCAGCGTCAAGTAGCCGCCGAACGCGAGCGTGATGATCAGCGACAGCGCGCCGAGGAACGGAATGAGCGCCTGGAAGAAGGAGGAGACGCGCACGAGCTTCAGCTGATTGTCCTTGATCACGTCGACCGTCCGGCCGAACCGGCCGTTCATGATGTCTTCGACGGCGAATTTCTTCGTGACCCGGATGCCGCCGAACTGCTCCTCCGCGGACTCCGTCATTTTGCCGAGCGATTCCTGCACTTTGTGCGAGCGCGCCCGGATGACCGGCCCGAGCTTCACCACGATCCACGGAATGGCGATCAGCGGCGAGACGCTGACGAGAATGAGATAGAGCGGGATGTTGCTGACGATCATCATGACGATGGCCGCGACGATCAGCATCGCGGCGTTCGCCGTCTGGTTGACGCCCATCGAGATCGATTCGCGCACCGTCGTCACGTCGTTCATGACGTAGCTGAGCAGCTTGCCGACGCCGTTCTTGGAATAGAATTGCTCGCCAAGCTTCGTGAAATGCTTGAACAGCTTCTTGCGGGCGTATTGCTCGAAGAGCCGTCCGACGTACATGATATGGAACTGCCCGATGCCGCCCAGAATCCCGTAGGCGAGGCCGATGACCAGCAGCGTCAGGCTCGCGTCCATGACGGCCGTTTGCGTCAGCCCCTGCTGCTCCAGCTGGTCGGTGAACTTGCCGAGCACCTTGGGATAATACGACTGAAACAGGTTGGCCGCCAGCGTGAACGACACGCCGGAAGCGTAGATGTACCACTTGGAACGAATAAACGAAATCAATAGTCCGCGCCTCTTTGCCATAGTGCAGTTCCTCCCCCATAACCGATTCGTGGCCTTGCCGTGCGTGCTTTTCGTCCGAATTCACTTCTCCGGCTTCCCCGAAGCCGGAATCGCGCGCCGAAAAAGCCTCCCGCAAACGGATAAGCTTGCAGGAGGCGATGGACGCTTGCCGCCGGCCTGCCGCCTGCGACTCAGGCGGAACTCCGGACGACGGTATGCGGTTGTGCGTTCGCGCTGCGGGCCGATCGCGCGCCGCCGAACGGGGCGCGTTCCCGATGCGCCGCTTCCGTTGCCCGGCTTCGCGCAGCGTCCGCTCGTCCGCCGGCCGATGCCGGGACGATGCCCGAAAGGCCGCGCCCGTCCGCGGTCGTTTCCCGCCCCGCGCGCTGTCGGCCGCAGGATGCGCAAACAAGCCCGGACGCCTGACGCCCCGTGCCGATTGCCGGTTGTGCCTTGCGTGCCGCGCCGATTGCCGGTCGTGCCTTGCCGATTGCCGTTCGAGCCTCGATGTCCTGCCTCAAGCCGAGCACCTCTTCTCCCCAGACTGGCGACGCGTCGACGTGTTAAAGCGAACTGCCCGCGGAGCGCAAGCCCAACCGCCGTCCTAGCTGAATTTGGAAAATATTTGGTACCTGTAAACCGCCAAGTAGTATCGTATCACATCGCGCCGCAGAACCCAATTGCGACGTAAGCGGTTACGGGGCCATTTTCACAAGCAAGCACGTGTTATATAATACGGAGGACTGATTTGCGCCGAATTTCACGACCTTCTGCAAGGATAGGAGTGCAACCATGGATATTATCGAAATCGAAATGGGATTGATCGACGAGGATACGGACCAGCCGCGCTACCAGTTCGACCAAGAAGCGCTGGAGGAGCTCATGCGGAGCATCGAAGAGCTCGGCCTGCTTTCCCCCATCAAGGTGCGGTCGACGCCGGACGGACGGTACAAGATCATCTACGGCAACCGCCGGTACAAAGCGTGCAAGATGCTGAACAAAGCCACGATTCCGTGCATCGTCTCGACGGCGACGGACGAGATGGACATTTACTTGGAACAGATCGCGGAGAACCTGACCCGCGAAGGCTTCTCGCCCATCGAGGAAGCCGAAGCGTTCCACAAGCTGATGAACGACTCGAAGTTCAACAGCTCCCTGAAGTTTCTCGCGAGCAAGCTCGGCAAGCCGGAGGCCTACATCAAGAACAAATGCGAGCTGCTCAAGTTCGGCAACGCCGTCCGCAAGCTGATCGTCGCCGGCACGCAGATCCGCAAGGACAAGCTGACCGAGGACCAGGTGCTCCCGCTCAAGGATCTGCCGCTCGAGCACCGAGACCCGCTCGCGCTCCTCGCGGCGAGAGACGAGCTGCCGGTCGGCGACGTGAAGAAAATCGCGAAGCTGTTCAAGGACAAGGAGATCTCCGGCGGCACGAAGGACAAGCTCTTGTACAAGTCCGGCTACGAGCTGCTGCAGACGTGGTCGACCGTGCAGCAGAACAAGAAGGAGCGCGAGCGCGCCGCCGAGCTGAAGGCGGAGCAGGCGGAACGCGCCGCCGCGGCGAAGGCCGAGAAGGCGCGCCAGGCGGCGGCCGAGGCCGCGCAGGCGCGCCGGGCCGCGGAAGCGCCCGCGGCCGGGGCCGGCACGAGCGCGGGCGGCATGGCGGCGCTCGCGGAGGCCGCCGCGGCGGCCGGGCTCGGCGAAGCCGCCGCGGCGCCGGCGGGCGCGGCGCCGCTCGCGGGCGAGCTGCGTCGGCTGCTCTCCGCGCTCGGGGACGCGCGGCCGCTGCCGGCGGAAGCGCTGGGCGCCTACGCCGCGGCGGACGCCGGCCCGGATCACGCCGGCTTCGCCGCCGGCGTGGACGCGCTCGTGCGCGGCCTCGAGCAGCAGCTCGCGCAGTGGCGCGAGGTCAAGGCGATCGCCGACGCCAAGGCGGGCGCGGCGGACTGAGCCGCGGACCCGGCGGCGGCGGACGACCGCGGCGCAAGCGTTCTTGCACAGGATCACCCACATCGAAGAGACCGCGGGCGCCACGCGCAGCCGGTCTCTTGCTGCGTCTATAATCCGCTGCCGTTTTTTGCTACAATAGGCCTTGTCTCGCCTTGCCGAATGTTCCGTACCATCCATCCACCATTCATGGGAGCGTGAACGACAATGAGTTATTTATCGCTGAGCACCTGGAGCCTGCACCGCAATCTCGGACCGCTGCGCTGGACGCAGTGGGATGCGGAGGCCGGCAAGCATATGTTCGTCGAAAACCCGCAGCCGGAGCTGATGAAGCTCGTCGACCTGCCGGCGCATCTGGCCAAGGAAGGCTTCGGCGCGGTCGAAATCGGGCATTTCCACTTCCCGTCCACGGATGACGGCTACCTGGCCGAGCTTCGCGCCGCGGTCGAGCGCGCGGGCATCTCGCTCGATACCATCCTGCTCGACTACGGCGACGTCTCCAGC
The DNA here is from genome assembly GCF_900113915.1 of Paenibacillus sp. UNC496MF. NCBI lineage: Bacteria > Bacillati > Bacillota > Bacilli > Caryophanales > Paenibacillaceae > Paenibacillus > Paenibacillus sp. UNC496MF. The sequence goes on along the minus strand of NZ_FORE01000012.1, from coordinate 108,832 downwards.
GCCGACGAGGTTCGCCGGCAGGCGGACGTCGCGTACGCGCGCGAATGGATCGACGTCGCCGCGAAAGCCGGCGCGAAGAACATCCGCGTCGTCGCCGGCGAAAGCGAGCCGGGCGACAAGGCCGCGCTGGCCCGATCCATCGCCTCGCTCAAGGAGCTGCACGCCTACGGCCAAAGCCGGAACGTCCGCGTCATCACGGAGAACTTCAAACCGCTCGCCTCGACGTCCGACAACGTCCTCGCCATCATCGGCGCGTTCGAAGGCGGGCTGAACGTCATCGACGACTTCGGCAATTTCAAGGGCGAAACCAAATACGAGCAGCTCGCCGCGATTCTGCCGCATGCCGTCTCGATCCACGCGAAGGCGCACTACGACGAGAACGGCCTGCCGGACACGGAGGAATACGTCCGCTGCCTCGAGCTGCTGAAGACGGGCGGCTACGACGGCGCCGTCTCGCTCATCTACGACGGGCCGGGCGACATGTGGGAAGGCCTGAGCCGCATCCGCCGCATCGTGGAACCGTACCTGTAAGCCATCGCGGACGCTTCGCGAGGTTTTCCCGCTTGCCGCATGCCGTGCTATCGACATATCCGAAACATGCACAAAGAACACGCCGGCTTCCCGGCGTGTTCTTTGTTGTATAACCGCGTTACGCGTTAATCATAAAGACAGATTATAGCTTACCGAAACGTCACGCCCGTCAGCTTCTCGCTCAGCGTCCACAGCTTGCGGGCCGCTTCGGGATCAATCGCCCACTGCGCCACGCCCGCGCCGAACGCGTCCGAACCCGGCTCCGCGACGACGGCGATGTCGGCATCCTCGCAGTAGACGCCGCCGCGGCCTTCGAGCTGCGGGTTGGCGGCGCACCAGACGCTCGTCGCGGCGCCCTGCGCCACGGTTTTGAACCGGCTTGGGTCGCTCGCCACCCGGTTGCCGTGCTCGTCGAGCGCGCCCATGCCCCGCATCTCGTCGTCGGACAGATGCCGGGACAGATCGGTGACGATCGTGCCCGGGTGCACGGAGAACGCCCGTACGCCGTGCGCGAAGCCGATCCGGTCCAGCTCGACCGCGAACAGCGCGTTCGCGGACTTCGATTGGCCGTACGCCATCCACTTGTCGTATTCGCGGTGCTCGTAGTTCGGATCCTCCAGGTCTACGCCCGCGAAGCGCAGCGCCCGCGATGATACGGACACGACGCGCGCGTCGCCGGATTGCTTCAGCGCCGGCCACAATCTCGCCGCCAGCTGAAAATGCCCCAGATGGTTGACGGCGAACTGCGATTCGTACCCGCGGGCGTCCCGCGTAAGCGGCGTCGCCATGATGCCGGCGCTGTTCACGAGGATGTCGAGCGGCCGGCCCGAGGCGAGGAACCGCGCCGCGAACGCATCGATCGACGCGGGATCCGCCAGGTCGAGCGTCTCCAGCTCGATGCGCTGTAAGCCGGCCACCGCCGCGGCGGCTTTCTCCGGCGTCCGCGCGGGCACGACGACCGTCGCGCCGGCTTCCGCCAGCACGCGGGCGGTTTCGAGGCCGAGGCCGGAGTAGCCGCCGGTGACGATGGCGGTTTTGCCGGTCAGGTCGCGGCCGCCGAGCGCCTCGGCCGCGGTCGTTTGCGGGCCGAAGCCGGACGGGATCGGCGCTTGGGGCGTTGGCACGTAGTTATCGGTAGGTGGCATGGATGCGTCACTCCTTATTCGTGATGGGGTACGTCAAATGAATCAGCTGCGCGTAATTGTCCAGCTTGTACTGCATCATGCCGAGCGACTCGCGCAGCTCCTCCATTTGCCGTTCGATATGTTGCTTGTGCTCGGCGAGCACGAGGTAGCAGTCTTCGTAGCGGCCTTCGTTGTAATAACGGATGTACCGTTCAATGTCCTTGAGCGGCATTTGCGTCCGTTTCAGATGCGTGACGAACATGTAGCGGCGCAGATCCGACTCCGAGTAGAAACGATGCCCGTTGTCTTTGCGCTTCGCCGGCGGCAGCAGGCCGATCCGCTCGTAATAGCGGATGACGTCGATGCTGAGGCCCGTCAAGCTCGAAATGTCCGCGATGGCGTATTGCTTGTTCTTCTCCATCCCCTATCCTCCTCTGCTCGGGCGTCCCCGTAACGGACCTGCCGCGAGTATCGTAATACCTAAACCATGGTTAAGGTCAAGCGACCAATAATTAGCTTCTTTTAGCATAACCCGTTCTCGCCGAAAAGGACGCGTTCCCATCGCGGAAACGCGCCCTTCCGCGATACGGTTGCGGCCAACAAAAAACGTCCAAGAGCCCGCGGTCTGCACGGTCTTGGGGATCTAGGCTTATCGCCCGCGGCCGCGGTATCCTTTTGCTGCAAAGGCAGGGAGAGAGCCATGAACATCCGGGAAGGGGAAAAGGTCCGGCTGCAGGCGATCGTGCCGGAGGATAGAGCGGCGTTTCACGCGAACGATCAGGATACGGAAGGCGCGCGGCTGTCCGACGCCGTCGGCGGCTGCTTGAATTCGCACGGCTGCGACCCGCGGAACGGGACCTTCCAGTACGGCATCGCCATCTTCCGCCCGCAATGGCGGAAGGGCTGCGCGCATGAAGCCGCGCGCCTGCTGCTGCGGTATTATTTTCGCGAACTGCGCTACGAGAAGGCGGCCGCGCACGTGCATGCGTTCAACGAAAGCTCCGCGAAGCTGCAGGAGAAGCTCGGCTTCCGGCGCGAAGGCCCCCTGCGGAGCGCCTTATTCACGAACTGCCATCGGCACGACGAGCATCTCTATGGGCTGCTGAAGGACGAATTCGTGTTTTGACGGGGATGCGGCTGCGAACGCCGAAAAGGACAGCGCGAGCTGTCCTTTTTCGTTTCCGAGGCTAGGGCTTCAAGCGCCGAACACGTCCCAGATCGCCTCCAAATACTTCAGGCCGTGCACCGTATCCGGCTCCAGATACCCGCCCTCCGTCCACTCGTTCCAGGCGTACACCGTGAACAGCTTCGGATCGAGGCCGGACGCGCGGTCGAGGTAATCCTTCATCTCGCGAAGCATGCGCGCGAACGCCTCCGGCGTATTGCCGGTCAAAATCGGCGTGTACGGGTAATCGCCGCGGACATGCGGCCGATCTTGCGCGCAGCGCGGACCCGGGTCCCAGCCCATCGTCGCGTTCGGAAAATACGGCACCTCGTACGCGTCGCGGAACGCGGGCCATAACGCCGCGGCCGCCGCCGCGCAGTCCGCGTACGGCGCATCGGGGAACGCCTCCGGCTCCGCATGGTGGATCCAGACGTACGACGTAACGCTGTCGATGCCGAGCATGCGGATCAGCGCGTTCGCGTCCGGCCCGATGATCGCGCGGTGCCGCTCGTTCAACCCCCACTCCACCAGGTTCAGGTGCAGCTCCCCGCAGCCCGCCTCGCGCGTCTTGGCGCGGAACGAAGCCAGCGCGTCGCGCGCCGCCTCGACGCCGCCGAGTCCGTTGATCAGCGTATGGCACTCGTAGATGGAGAAATAGAGCTTGCCGTCGAGCTTCAGAAAGTTCGGTTCGTTGAAGTAGCGGATGATCAAATAATCCGCCATCGCGTCGAACCGCTCGCGCGACACCTCGTTATGATTCGCCCACATGATGCCGAAGCGCAGCCGGTCGCGGTTGCCCGCCTGCAGGAAGCCGTCCTCGAGCGCGCGGTGCAGGAACGGCCCTTCGCCCCCGCCCATATCCCAGTACCAGTCGTAAATGAACGACGTCACCCCGTGATCGGCGGCCGCCGCGATCTGCTTTTCCGACACCGCGGGATCCGACTCGTCCAGCTCGCCCCAGAGCGGCACCTTCGGCTGCTCGTGCCCGGGGAACAACGGCTTCGCCGCCCGCAGCGTCGGCCACTCCGTCCAGCCTTCGCCGCGCAGCGCCTCGTTCTTGGCATCGGGATGCCATTGCGGAAAATAGTACACCGCGACCTCATACGGATGATTCGATGCAGCCATCGTCTCAGCTCGCCTCCTGATTTCGTGAAATGGGCCAGGCCGGTTCTGCCTGTTTCGCGGCCATGTGCGGTACGGGGTACCGCTCTTTGGCCGCTTCGGCCGGTTTGGCGGCCATGTGCGGTACGTGGTACCGCTCTTTGGCCGGTTCGGCCCGGTCCGGCGGCCATGTGCGGTATGTGGTACCGCTCTTGGGCCGGTTCGGCTGGATTGCGGCCATGTGCGGTACGTGGTACCGCTCTTTGGCCCAGCGCAAGCGCAGGCATGCCGAACGAGAGCGACTTTGGTGCGAAGCACCACGGGAGCGCTCGTCGGCATTGACGGCTCTGAAGCAAGCGGCCCCCTATAGCGCGAAGCGCGGCCACTTCAGGCGCGGTCCCCGTCAGGCCAGAGCGCGAAGCGCGACCATCCGAGCGCTGCGCCGCCGCGATCCAGAGCGCGAAGCGCGCTACAAGGCGCCACAGGCGCCGCTCGGCGAAGACCAAGCGCAAGCGCAGGCATGCCGAACGAGAGCGACTTTGGTGCGAAGCACCACGGGAGCGCTCGTCGGCATTGACGGCTCTGAAGCGCAGCGGCCCCGCCCCGAGAGCGCGAAGCGCGGCCGCCTGAGCGGTGCACCGCCGCGTTTCGGAGCGCGAAGCGCGACCGCCTCAGGCGCAGCGGCTTCGCCAAGCCTCAGCCTTTCACCGCCCCCGCCGTCAGCCCGCGCAGCATGTACTTCTGCGTGAACGCGAAGAGCACGATGAGCGGCAGCACCGCCAGCACGCTGACCGCGAACACGGGGCCGTAGTTAACGGACTGCTTGTTGAACATGAACTGCACGATCTGCGGCATGAGCGTCATTTTCTCCGGCTGGTTGAGGAAAATGAGCGGCGTCAGGAAGTCGTTCCAGATGCCGTACACGTTGGTCACGATGAACGTGCCCGTCGCCGGCAGCAGCAGCGGGAAAATGATCCGCGCGAACAGCCGCAGCGGCCCGCAGCCGTCGAGACTGGCCGACTCCTCGAGCTCGCGCGGGATCGCCTTCGTGAAGGCCGCGTACAGGAACGACGCGAACGGGATGAAGCCGGCCGTGTAGATGAGCACGAGCAGAATACGCGTGTTCATGAGATGGATTTTGACCGCCAGGGTAAACAGCGGGATGAGCGAGCCGACCGTCGGGATGACCATGCCGCTCAGGAAGAACAGGTACGCGTAGCGGAACAGCCGCTCCTGCCGGCGGGACAGGACGTAGCCCGCCATGGAGGCGACGAGGATGGCGAGGCCGAGCGCGCCGACCGTCACGAGCACCGTGTTGAGCAGCCCGCGGAAGAAGTCCATGTCCTGCAGCGCCTTGCGATAGTAGTCCAGATACAGGCCGTGCGGCAGCGCGAAGGGCTGGAAGAAATACCGCGGCGCCTTGAAGCTCGACTCCACGAGGAAGAAGATCGGGAACAGGAACGCCAGCGCGATCAGGATCATCAGCGCCTCCAGCGCGACGGACGGACGTTTGTTCAGGCCCATCAGAGCTCGACCTCCCTTCGGCGGGTGATGGCGAGCTGGACGACGGTGACGATGATGATGAAGATCGCGAGCAGAATGCCGGCGGCGGTCGCGTAGCCGTAGTTCTGCGCCTTGAACGCGGCGTTGTAGACGGCCAGAAACAGCGTGTACGAGGACGTGCCCGGGCCGCCGTTCGTGAGCAGGTACGGCAGGTCGAACAGCCGCAGCGCGCCGACGATCGTCAGGAACAGCACGATGGTAACCGACGGCATCAGCATCGGGAACGTGACGTGGCGGAACAGCGCGAAGCCCTTCGCGCCTTCGATATCCGCCGCTTCGTAGATGTCGGGCGGAATCGACTGCAGGCCGGCCAGGTAGATCAGCGCGCAGTAGCCGATGCCCTGCCATTGCGTCAGGAGGATGATCGTCGGAAACGACGTGTACACGGTGCCGAGCCAGTCCTGCAGATGGGCTTCGCCGATGATCGGCTTCAGCAGGCCGTTCAGGAAGCCGTCGTACTTCAGCAGCTCGCCCCAGATGATGGACGTGACGACGAGGCTGACGATGATCGGCAAGTAGAAGGACGTGCGCAGAAACGCCCGCGTCCGGAATTTGCGATTGAGCAAGAGGGCGAGCAGCAGCGCCAGCGGATTTTGCACGACGAGGCCGAAGACGACCATCTTGAGCGTGTTTTTCATGCCGTCGAGCATCTGCTGGTCCGAGAAAATGTACCTGTAATTGTCGAAGCCGATAAACGCCGGCGCCTTCAGGCCGTTCCACTGCGTGAACGAATAATAGATGCTCTGCAGGAACGGATAGTAGAAGAACAGGCCGAAAATCGCCAGCGCCGGCAGCAGAAACAAGCAGGCGATCCAATATTGCTTGCGTTCCAGTCTCATCGCGATTCACCTACTCTTCGTAGACGGGATATAACGCGTTCAGCCGCGGAAAGCGCGGCTGAACGGTTCGTTCGTGCGGGTCCGTTGAGGGGGGCGGGGTCGCAGGCGGACGCCGAAGCGTTACTCCGCCGGCAGCACGACCGTCGCTTTGTCTTTTTCGAGGCTCGTTTGCGCCGCCTTCAAGTCGCCCGCGTTGAACTTGACGCCGGAGACGACCTTCGTCAGCTCGTCGAGCAGGTTCGTGATCGAGCTGGCCGGCAGGTAGCTGACGAACTGCGACGTCAGCACCGTGCTGGCGTCGACGGCCGCCTGGACCTCGTTCATCGCCGGATCGCTGTAGGTCACCGTGACGTCCGTGAAGGAGGTCAGCGCGCCGTCGCCGGCCATGAACGGACTGATGATGTCCGCCGTCGTGATCAGGTTGACGAGATCCTTGGATTCCTGCATGAGCTCGGTCTTGGCGTTGATGCCGAGCGCCTCGTTGCTGCCGAGCGTCATCGCCACTTTGCCGCTGTCGCTCGCGAGCGGGAAGAAGCCGATGTCGAACGTGTCGAAGCCGCCCTTCGCGATGTTGTCGGCGTTCGCGCCCGGCATCCACGGGCCTTGGACGATCATGGCCGCTTCGCCGGAAGCGAACATTTGACCCGATTGCGGCCAGTCGATGCTGATCGCGTTTTTGTTGAAATAGCCGTTGGCTTTCATTTGCTCGAAGTTGTGGTAGACCTTCTGGATCGTCGGATCCTCGGCGATCTTCGTCTTGCCGTCGTAGACGTCCTTGCCGAGCGTCGGATTGTCGAGCCCGTACGAGTTCAGCCAGTTCGAGAAGAACATCTGCGCCGTCCATTGGTCCTTGAAGCCGAGCGTGATCGGCGTCTTGCCGGACGCTTTGATTTTGTCCGCCGCGTCGAACAGCTCCTGCGCGGTTTTCGGCGGCGTCAGGCTGAGGTCGGCGAACAGCTGCTTGTTGTACCAGACGCCGCCGCCGATCGACAGGCCCATCGGCACGCCGTACGTCTTGCCGCCTGCATGCGTCTGCGCGTCCTTCTGGGCCCCGTCGTTCAGGCGGGATACCCACGGCTCGCCGGAGAGATCCGCCAGGTTGCCCGACGTCGCGAAGTCGACGCCTTGGTAGAACGCGACGTCCGGCGCGGACCCGGAAGCGAACTGCGCTTTCAATTTATCGAAGTACGTGGCGCCGAGGACGACGTCCCATTGGATTTTGGCCTTCGGATACAGCTTGGCGTACGCCGCTTCGACGTCTTGCTTGAACTGCACCATGTACGGGCGTTCGTCGAGGAACCAGGCGCCGACGCGGATCGTGAACGCCTTGTCGCTCTTCGCCCCGCCGGCCGCTCCATCGTTCGCCGCCGCGCCGCCGCCGTCCGCGGCTGCTCCGTTGTCCGCCGCCGCCCCGTTGTCCGCCGCCGCCCCGTTGTTCGCCGCCGCGCCGTTATTCGCCGATCCCGCATTGTCCCCGCCGTTGTTCGAGCCGCACGCGGACAGCACCGTCGTCAGCAGCAGCGCGCCGGCCAAGGCCGACCATCCTTTTCGTTGCATGCACCAACACCCTCTTTTCGTCTCCGGTATCCCTTGCCTCTCCAGTGTAGCGCGTTGCTAGAACCGAAAGGATAGCTGCATTTTACAGTTTCTGTGCTGCGTTTGCCGTCAGTCGTCCGCCTGCGCCGAGCCGCCCCTCGCGCTCGCCCGGTACGCGCTCGGGGAGACGCCGACCTTCTTCTTGAACATGAAGCTGAAGTGCGCGGTGTCCTTGAAGCCCACGGCGTACGCGACCTCGTACGTCTTCAGGTCCTCGCGCAGCAGCTTGTTCTTGGCCGCCTCGATCCGGAAATCCCAGAGCAAATCGGTGAAATTGGTGCCCGTCTCCTTCTTGATGAGCCGGCTGAGGTAGGAATAGTTGACGTTCAGCTTCTGGGCCACGCTTTGCAGCGTCAGCTCCTCCATGTACTGCTCCCGGATCAGCTGGCGCACGTCGGAGATGACCTTGAGCGGCGAATCCGCGAGCCCCGCGCGCATGATCTCCTGGTAGGCCAGCAGCTGCTTCTCCAGCTCCTTCATGATGTCCGTAAGCAGCACGGCCCGAAGCAGCTTCTCGCGGATGCGGACGGAATCGCCGTGCGACGGTTTTAGCCCGACGTCCGCGAGCGCCGCCTCCGCCTTCTCCACGAAGCCGAGGGCGTAGTGCTGCACGTCCTTCTTGCTCGCGCCGACGGCGAGCATGCTGCGGTACGATTCCTTCAGCAGCGCCCGCACGGCCTCCGCGCCGCCGCCGCGCAGCGCGTCCGCGATGAGGCCGAGCGCGGCGCCGGTCTCCTTCTCTTTCTCGTTCAGGAACGATTCCATCGCGTCGTAGGCGATGACGGAGTTTTTGCCGAGCAGCATGCGGTACTCCATGCACCGCTTCACTTGGCGCAGCGCCTCGGGCAGGCGGCAGAAGGACGGGAACGCCCGGCTGATGCCGACGGACAGCGACAGGCCGCGGTCCGTGCCGTTGCCTTCGGCGACGCCCTTCGCGAACGCGAGCAGCGCCTCGCGCCCGCCGGCCGAGCCGTCCGCCGGGACGAACAGGTACGTGCCGCTGGCGGACGAGGACGTCCGGCCCCGCAGCCCGGCCGCCTCGGCGGCCTGTTCCAGCTGCCCCCGCAGATGCGCCGCCGCGAACGGAAAATGCTCCCCGTCCGCGTCGCGCGGCGCGTCCAGCTCCGCGTACAGCAGCTGGAAGCCGCCGTCCCGCAGCCCCTGCTCCGCCAGCCACAAGCGCTTGTCCGCGTCGCCGTCCTGCTCGTCCGCCATGCGCTCGAAGAAGCGGTCATGCTCCTGCCAGACCGCAAGCCGCGGCTCGTGGGCGCGCAGCGAAGCGACCGTGCGGATCAGCTCCTCCGGCAGGAACGGCTTGGTCAGAAAATCCGCCACGCCGAGCTTGACCGCCTTCCGCGCATAGTCGAATTCGTGATAGGCCGTCAAGAAAATCACCGGAATCTCGGGATGCCGCCGGCGCAGCTCTTCCGCGAACGCGATGCCGTCCAGGACCGGCATGCGGATGTCCGTGACGACGACGTCGGGCAGCGAGCGCGGGCCGTTCGCCCGCAGCCGGTCGAGCGCCTCCTGCCCGTTCGCCGCCGTCCAGGCCACCTCGCACCCGATGTCCGCCCAGCCGGGCAGCGAAGCCAAGAAATCCACGATGTCGCGTTCGTCGTCGATGATCATGATGCGCATGCGGTCAGCCTCCCTCGTTGTCCTGCAAAATCTGAATCGGCATGACGACCCGCGTCACCGTGTCGTCCGCGTGGCGCAGCAGGCTGACGCCGTAGGTATTGCCGTAATGCAGCCGCAGCCGGGCGTTCGCGTTCTCGAGCCCGGAGCCAAGCCCCTTCGAGCGCCGCAGGGCGAGATTGCCCGACGCCCCGTCGTCCTCCCCCGGCCGCGAGCTGTTCGCGATCTCGATCACGAGCTCGTACTGCTCCTCCTTGACCGTCACCGCGATCGTCCCGCCTTCCGGCAGCCGGTCGATGCCGTGCACGACCGCGTTCTCCACGAGCGGCTGCAGCAGCAGCTTCGGAATCGCGATTTTGCGGAACAGGTCGGGTAGGTCGATCGCGTAGGTCAGCCGGTCGCCGTACCGGAACCGGTGGATCTCCAAATATTTGCGGACGAATTCCATCTCCGTGCCGAGCTCGACGAAGGCGTTGCCCGGCGTGATCGAGAAGCGGAAAATGCCGGACAAATGGTGGATCATCTGCGGGATATGCTTCGCCTTCTCCGGCGAATGGGACATGATGCTGATGTATTCCATCGTGTTGTAGAGGAAATGCGGGTTGATGTACATGCGGATCGCCTTCAGCTCGGCTTCGCGGAGGAGGAGCTCGTTCTTGTAGTTCGTCTCGATGAGGTGGCTCGTCCGGGCGACGAGGCTGTTGAAGCCGTTGCAGAGCATCGCGATTTCGTCCTTCGTCGCGATGCCGGTGATGAGCTGGTATTCCTCCCGCTCCGCCGCGCGCATGAGACGCGTCAGCCGCTGGATCGGAATCGTGATTCGCCGGAGGATGACGTAAGTCACGATCGTGATCGCGAGCCAGGCGGCCAGCGTGATGCCGGCGATGAACAGCGCCTGCTGCTTGACGAGCCCGCCGGTGCCGGGGCTGGCGATCAGGACGTATTGGAATTCGGAATAGCGGGATTTCTGGCGGATGACGATGCCCTTGACCGGCTCGCGGATGTCGAGCAGGTGCCCGACCCGGCCGAGGTCCGAGGCGCTCATGATCTGGTTGTCGGCGTTCGCGATGAAGAACTTCCCCGGCGCGAAGCCGGCGAAGAGCGGCCGCAGCAAGGCGGTGTCGAGCGTCACGACGAGCCGCCCCGTCTCGGATTCGGGCGACGGCCGTTCGCCTTCGGCGAAGATTTTGACGACGCAGGCGATGCGCCGGTCGTCGCTGAAGAACGCCCACTCGGGCAGGCGGTCGAATTCGAACGGCATTTTCCAATAGGCGTCGGGATAAAGCAAGCGCTTTCGCGAATCGGTGCTGTACAGCTGGCCGGCGGCGTCCAGCACGTAGATGCCGCTGACGAACTCGCCGATCTTCAGTTTGGCGGAGGTCAGCTCGGATTGGAGCAGCTCGTCGACGGAAGCGTAGCCAGCATCATCCCGCTGCCCGCGGCTCGCGGCGCGGAGCAGCGACTGGAGGAGCAGGTTTTCGCCGATCGGGGTCATCTGGCTCTTCACGGCGTACAGCACTTCGTCGAACTTGTCGGCGGCGCCGGACAGCTCGCGCTGCGCTTCTTCGGCGGCTTTCTTCTCGATGACGAGGCTGGAGCGGATGTAGAACGTCGCGCTGACGATGAGGAGCGGAACGAGCGTCAGGAGCGAATAGATGATGAGCATCTTGTAAAACAGCCTGGAGCGGATGGGGTCCAGCACGCGCGCGGTCAGCCATCTCATGGAGAAAGCCCCCTGTTCGGTTAACGGGCGGATCGGCGGGTGGCGTGAAGAGGACTTCGGATCCCGACGGCATCCGATCCGATTGAAGTTGATTCCATTATGCATGAACGCAATGGATATACAAGAGAAATTCGAGGGGTCAAACCATATATCGGTAGGGGTTACAGCATTGCCCATATAATAGAAACCCAGCGGCGACGGCCATGTAGGCGACCGCACCACCCTCTTGCCTCCAAACCGCACCCGGCCGCGGCCATGTAGGCGACCGCACCACCCTCATGCCCGCCCCGCCTCTCCCTCAGCGATGACCGGCCTGCAGCCGGAAGCCCGTCGGGGTCATGCCCGTCTTCTGCTTGAACAAGTTGGAGAAATAATGCGGGTCGGCATACCCGAGCCGAAACGCGATTTCGCTGACGCTCAGACTCGTGTCCTGGAGCAGCATCTCGGCGTGCCCGATCCGGCGCGACAGCAGGTAGCCGTATACGGTGAAGCCCGTTTCCCGCTTGAACACGCGGTTCAGCTGCTTGTAGGACATCGCCATGTGCCGGCTGAAGCGCTCCGAATCGAACGGCTCGGCCAGCTGGTCGAGATACTGCTTGATCCCCTGCGCCTGGTCGGACAGCATCTGGTTGCGGCTCTTCAACAGCCGCGAGAGGGCGATCAGGATTTCCGTCAGCACGAGCACGACGCCTTCCTGAACCTGCTCCATGCCGCCGCGCTGACCCCGCCGGACCAGGCGGAACGCCTTGCGGAACAAGCCTTCGAGCGGCGCGTCCGGCACGAGCGATTTTTCCTTCAATTGGTACGCGGCGAGCAGGTCGTCGCTGTTGCCCGCGATATTGAACCACAGGTACGTCCAGTACCCGTCCTGGTCGGGCAGCGCCGTCACTTCGTGGTAGCTCCCCTTGCGCAACAGGAACACGTCGCCTTCCTTCGGCCGATGCTCGACGGAATCGACGCGGATCGTCCCCTCCCCGCGAAGCACGTACGCGAGCACCGTGATGTCGGCGCGGCTGCGGACGTTGCGGTAGTTGGAATGGCAGTAGTTGGTGCCGATCAGCGGCACGGAGACGCCGACGTCCCAATCCGAAGGAATGGTGTACACTTCGCCATGCTTCATGTCCGTAACCCTCACTTTCCTCGATTCCATTCTCGATGTCCGCATTATAGCACATGTCCTTCACCCTCACCTTTTGTTCCGTATCCCGCATGTCGCGCGGCGGCGCGCGGAGGTAAAATGAAGTTACGCGCGAGAAAGCGGCTAAGCCGCGTTCGAACGATCGCAGCAGCGCCAGCACTGGCGAAGCAAGACACTCGCATGCTAAAACGGTCAACCATGGCGCCGGGCGCTTCGGAAACGCGCGGCGCTCTTCGACACGTCCAAGGAGGTCCTTTACGATGCAACGCCATGCGCTTCGCGCGCGACCGAACCTCATCTACGTCTTTGCCGACCAGCTGCGCCTGGACGCCTGCGGCTATGCCGGCGACCGGCGGGCGCAGACGCCCAACCTGGACCGGCTCGCCGGGGAAAGCATGAATTTCGCCAACGCCGTCTCCGGCCATCCGGTATGCGCGCCGTACCGGGCGTCGCTGTTCACCGGCAAGTACACGACCAGCACGGGCATGGTCATCAACGAAATCAGCATGAATCCGAACCATCGCGGCATCGGGCACGTCCTGACCGAAGGCGGCTACGAGACGGCCTACATCGGCAAATGGCATTTGTCGGCGAACGAGCTGGGCCATCACTACGAAACCCGCAATTCCTACACGCCGCCCGGGGAACACCGGCTCGGCTTCGACGGCTTCTGGGCCGCGTACAACTTTCACCACGAGTATTACGGCATGTACTACCATGCCGACTCCCCGGCGAAAATCCCGATGGAAGGCTACGAACCCGACGGGCAGACCGACATGGCCATCGGGCAATTGCGGCGGATGGCGGAAGAGGACCGGCCGTTCGCGCTGTTCCTCTCGTACGGCACGCCGCACGATCCGTGGACGCCGGACAACGTGCCCGCGGAATATTTGGCCCGGTTCGCGGACGCCGGCTTCGGGCTGCCGCCGAACTATCGGGACGCGAACGACCCGCACGCGGACGCATGGGCTCGCATGACGCCGGAGGAGCGCGCGAGCATTCCCGACTGGCTGCGGGTGTATTACGCGATGACGGCCAACCTGGACTGGAACCTCGGCCGGCTGCTCGCGGCCGTGGACGAGCTCGGCCTGCGCGACGACACGGTGTTCGTCTTCACGTCCGATCACGGGGAGCTGTTCGGCGCCCACGGACGGAAAGGGAAAAACATCTTCTACGAGGAGGCCGTCCGCGTCCCGTTCCTCCTGCGCCAGCCAAGCCGCGTGCCGCAAGGCGAAACGGACGTGTGCCTGAACACGTGCGACATCATGCCCACCTTGCTGAGTCTGCTCGAGCTCCCGGTTCCGGAGGAAGTCGAAGGATCGGACCTTAGCCCGTTCGCGCTGGGCGCCGGGGGCGAGGAGCCGGAGGCGGCGTTCCTGCAGGGAACCGGCGCCACCGCGGATTGGGCCGACGGCCACGAATGGCGGGCGCTGCGGGACAAGCGGTACACCTACGCGATCTACCGGGCGGACCGGCAGGAGCTGCTGTTCGACCGCGAAGAGGACCCGTACCAATTGCGCAATCTGGCCGAGGATCCGCGTTACGCCGCCGAGCTGGAGCGGTTCCGCGCGCTGCTGGCGCGCAGGATGAACGAGATCGGCGACACGTTCGAAAGCTGCACCTGGTACCGCGACCATTGGACGGAGGACCGGCGCATCCTGCGGACCGCCACGCTTGCGGCCAAGTAGAAGCGATCGGGACGGGAGACGGCCGGGATCTCCGGACCGTTCCGCGCCCGTTTCCGGCGTTATTCGCGCCCAACTTCGACAGGCTGCCCCCCTTATCGGCGGGCAGCCTTTTTTTTGCGTTGCGCGGTAGCCGCGCGGCCATGGCCGGCTATTCATAGCCGGCGCGTTTAACGAATCTACGAATCGGCAATGCTAGTAGGACGCACGTATTTTCATAGATTCGCGGAAAGGAGCGTTGCCCTTGAAATGCATCAACTGCCACTCGATCGATATCGGCAAGATCGGTCCTCATCAGTATTTCTGCTGGAATTGCTGCATCGAAATGACCATTGCCGGCGATAAGCTCGACGTCTACCAAGTGGAGGAAGACGGCTCGGTCAGCTCGCTCAACGATTTGTTCGTCGCGGAAGACATCGGCGATCCGCAAGAAACGCAAAAAGAGATCTATTCCGACAGGCGCTAGCGTCTGCCGGAACGGATCTCTTTTTTTGCGCTGCGTGCTATTCGTCCCGGGCGCTACGCAGGTCTACGGCCGTTTGCGGCGCCGTCCCCGGGGTCCCGCCTTCCCCGAACGTCCGGTCGAGCAGCTCGCGAAGCGCCCGCATGATCGCCGGCGCGCCGGCCGTGTCGCTGTGGACGCAAATCGTGCCGATCTCCGCATAGCGGGGATCCGCGAGCATGCCGGCGACCCGCGAGGCGATCTCGGGCGGCGAGCCGATTTCGTCGTGCGTCCAGCCGAACATTTTCACCCGGCCCGCGGGATAGGGGCGATCGGCGAAATACTCGCGCACGACGCGAAGTCCCATCCGCGACGCGCTCCCGGCCGTATGGCTCCCGGGCAGCGCATAGACGCGAAGCGAGGCATCGAACGCCCGGACGGCCTCGGCGAACGCGTCGGCAAGCGCCGCCTCCTCGGACGTCATCATGTAGAGCGCCCCGTGCAGCTTCACGTGCGACAGCTTCATCCCTTCCGCGCGCAGGAACGCGTCGAGCGCGCCGAGCTGATAGAGCGACAGCTCATAGACTTCCCGCGGCGACGTCTGGATGTATCTGCGGCCGAAGCCCGGCCGGTCGGGCAATCCGACGTGCGCGCCGACGCGAACGCCGTGCGCTTTGGCGAGCGCCACCGTGTCCCGCATGACGCCGGGATCGCCGGCGTGAAAGCCGCACGCGACGTTGGCGGAGGTGATCAGCGGCATCATGGCTTGGTCGGCCCCGTACCGGTAGACGCCGAAGCTCTCTCCCATGTCGCAGTTCAGATCCGGCGAGCGTCTCACCAGACGGGCTCTTTCCGCGGCGACGCCCGGCGCTCGTAATCATAGGCGAACCGCAAGAGATCCGCTTCCGCGAACGGCTTGCCGACCAGCTCGAAGCCCACGGGGAGATGAGCGGCGAACCCGGCCGGAACCGACATGGACGGCAGCCCCGATTGCGAAGCGATGACCGTGTTCGTCGGGAACGTCAGGCAGGTCCACTTCTCGGCGTACAAGTCCTCGCGCTTCGGAGGCAGCACGCGCACGGCCGGATACAGCAGGAAATCGACGTCGCTCGCGAGCATTAGATGGACCAGCGCGCGCCGGAATTCTTCCTGGCGCACCCGCTTGCGGTAATAGCCCTCCTCCCGCTCGGGTTCCACGGGTCCGCCGTAAATGTCATGGAACAAGTCGTTCCTCGGGTGGAACAGCCGCGCCTCGTAAAGGTCTTCGAAGCGCCCCGCGGGCGCGTCCGGCCGCTTCGCCAAGAAGGCGTTGATGTCCTTCTTCGACTGCATGGCGTAGAGCGACGTGTCGGCGGTCCACGCCTCCAGCTCCGGGATGCTCAGTTCGACGACCGCGACGCCCTGCTCCCGCAGCCAAGCGACCCTCGCGCGGACGGTATCGTTCACGGGCGCGCAGTCCGGATCGGCGTCCGGGCCGAACGCGTTCGCGACGACGCCGACGCGGTACTGCCGCATGCTCGCTCCGTCCAGCGCGGCTTCGTACCGCCCGGCGTCCGCGGCGTACGTCGCCGCCGCCGTGAACGCGTCGCCGCGGTCGAAGCCGACCAGGACGTCCATCAGCTTCGCCGCGTCCCGGACGGTGCGCGTCATCGGACCGGCCGTATCCTGGAAATGAACGAGCGGGGAAAAGCCGCTTCGGCTGATCAGCCCGGTCGTCGCCCGCAGGCCGAACACGTTATTGAACGAAGACGGCAGCCGGATCGAGCCTCCCGTATCCTCGCCGATGCCGATCAGGCCGAAATTCGCGGCGATGCCCGCCCCGGTGCCGGCGCTGGATCCGCCGGAATCCCGTTCGAGGTCGTACGGGTTCTTCGTATGGTCGGTCATGGACGAGAACGAAAACCACCCCGCCGCGAAATCGCACATGCTGGTCTTGGCGAGTACGATGGCGCCGGCTTCGCGCAGCCGCTTGACGAGCGAGGCGTCCTGGTCCGGCACGTAGTCCGCGAACGCGCGGGATCCGAACGTCGTGCGGACGCCGGCCGTCTCGGCCTGGTCCTTCACGAGCACGGGCACGCCGTGCAGCGGTCCTTTGAGCGCGCCGGTGTGGTCGTAATAGGCATCGAGCGCTCTGGCTTCTTCCATCGCGAACGGGCTGACCGTGACGACGGCTTGCAGGCTCGGCCCTTGCGCGTTCAAGGCCTCGATGCGAGCCAGATACCAGCCTACGAGGTCGGCCGCGGTGACCGCTTTCGCCCGCAGCGCCTCGTGAAACGAACTGACGGTGGCTTCCTTGAAAGTAAACGAGCTCATGCGATCCACTCCTTTTCGATTCGACCGATTCTATGTTCGTTTTCTATGTTCGTTCGGACGCGGTATGGTACAATGGCGGTACTGAATCTCGTTGGCCGGAGAGAGAGACGCGTTGGTAGGCGCGCCTCTCCTTCAATCGTGCCGTCAGGGCTTCGCTCCCGCCGAATGCGGCGCCGCGACGGACGGTTTCTTGGCCATCAGCCAATAAGCCGCGCCGGAGACGAGCATGCCGCAGATCGCGGTGGACATGCCGGGGAACTGATAATTGGCAATGAGCGCCGCGGCGGAACCGATCCCCCACGCAAGGAAAGGCCGGAACCGGAAATCGGCGTCGATGGCAGTCGACGACCTGCGCGCAACCCATTGATCCAAAATGATGATGGTCCCGATCGGCGGTACGATGACGCCAAGGAGATTCAGCCAATCGATGAAATAATTCCAAATGCCGAGAATGGCCAGCACGATGCCGATCGCCCCAAGGATCAGCGTCATGGTGCGCATTTTCGTCCCCGTAATGTGCGACCAGCCGACCGCCCCGTTATACAAGCAATGCGAGCAGACGGAGCCGAGGTTCACGAAGAGAAACAGCACGGCGATCCAAGCGATCGCGCCGCCCTTCCCGACGATCACGCCGAACACGTCGCCCGTGCCGGAGAGCGTCGCCGCCGCGATGATGCCGCCGATGGCCATGGCGATCAAGTTGGCCACGGGAAACGCGGAGAACGTGGCGATCAAAGCATGCTTCGGATTCCGGGCCCACCGGGTAAAGTCCGACGTCATCGTGCCCGAGTCGGCGAAGAGAGCGAACACCAGCGTAACGGCGACCCAGAACGCGAGCGGCGAGTCGGCGCTGCCGGCATAACTCGCGATGGCATGGCCGTTTCCCACCGCCTCCCCGACCGCGTAAAGGCCGAGGATGAGGAATAACGGCGCCGAGACGATCCCGATCAGGGACAAGGCCCGGATGCCGAGCAGCGTGAGCCCCACGTACAGCACCCCCGCGATCCCCACGATAAGCAATTCGTTGACCTGAAAAGCCCCGCTCATGCTGACGCCGGTCAAGCCGGTCTGCACGGCGAACCAGCCGATGACGAGCGTCGACAGCAGCGCGGACGACACCATGTACCCCTTTCGGCCGAACGTGCGCGACGCCTGCAGGGAGAAATTATGGCCGTCCTTCGCGCCGAGCGCGCTCAGCAGCCCGACGTACGCGAACAACAGCGCATTGCCGAGCACCATCGCCAGAAGGCCGCGAACGAAGCCCAGCCCGTGGACGATCGTCGCCCCGGTGACGGCGCCCGTGATGATCATCGGAAACCCGACCCAGATGGACGTGACGGCGAGCAGCGATTTTCGTTTGTCCGGCGGAACCGGCGCATGCTCGTACTCGTCGCCGAAAAGCTCATGATCCGCGGCAGCATGACTCATGGTTGACACCTCCGTTTTAGGTTGTTTTTGTTTCAGCCGCAAGGCCTGACCTACCCGAATACCCCCTTATACCGATCACCTCCTCGACGGAAAGTTCCTGAACGAAACGAAAGCCTCGCGCCAGCGTGCGGAATGCCCCAAGTTACCTCAAGCTTTGCCTGACAGCGCCGCCGAAACGACGCCGCAGGTGTAGTTCAAGTGGTCGGCGGTCTTCTCCAGCAGCATCGGGAGGTCGCGGCGCTTGATCATGTCCAGCAGCTCCCGGTGCTGCAGCTGCGCTTCCCGGAAATCCTCCACCGTCGAGGAATAGATCGCCATGTACGGCTCCACCTTATCCCATACGTTCCGGATCAGCTCAAGAATATGGGAGGAGTTCGAGCATTGGTAGAAACGAAGGTGGAACAGCTTGTTCAGCTTCCGCCATTCGTTCACGTCAAGGAGCGGATTCGCCATCGTCTCCAAGACGTCTTCCAATACGCCGATGTCGTCGTTCGTTGCCCGTTCGAGCGACCACTCCGCGGCGAGCAGCTCCAGCCGGAGCCGTATAGTAAAGACTTGCTTGACTTCCTCTACCGAAAGCTCGTTGACGGTGACGCTCCGCCGCTCGAATGTAATGAAACCTTCCGCCTGCAGCTTGCGCAGGGCCTCTCGCACGGGCATGGTGCTCACGCCGAAGGCCTCCGCGAGACTCCGGATCGAGATCTTCTTGCCGGGCGGGATCGTCCCCATGGTGATGCGCTGTTTCAGCCGTTCGTACACTTCGCGGTTCACCGTGGAAACTTCGATCAAATCGCTCATGTCTTCCACCCCTGTTAGTTTGTGATATGTGATCACATGTAAGATGTAGTCCGATTATGCCAAGCGCCGGCCGAACCGTCAAGGTTTATGTTAGGTTATTTTACACGAGCGCATGCAGGCAACTTTGATCATTTTGAACATAGTCTCAGTTATTGCCGCCCGTTATAATAGAGCCAAGACCTATACAGGCAGGTGAGCAGCATGAGTCCGGCCGATGCCGTGCAGCGGGCCATCGATTACATCGAAGCGCATTTGGACGAGGAGCTGGATCTGTCCCGGCTGGCGGAAGAAGCGTACGCGTCGGTCGCGGGGCTGTACCGGCTGTTCTACGCCTTGACCGGGCATCCCGTCAAGGATTACGTCCGCAAGCGCCGGATCAGCGTCGCCGCCGAACGGCTGCGCTTCGGGAAGCCGTCCGCGGAAGAGCTCGCCCGGGAGAGCGGCTTCGAAACCTATCCCGCCTTCGCCAAAGCGTTCAAGAAAATCGTCGGCCTCACGCCCTCCGCGTACCGGACCGCCGGCCTTCACTTCAGCTTCGAGCCCGTCCGGCTGCGCGAACGGTTCGCGTACGCCGAAGACGGGGAACGCTCGGACCGGTTCCCCGGCGTCAAAGTCATCCGCTTCGCGCCCGATGCGATGCACGGCTTCCTGCATGACGCCGACCGGGAAGCCGGCCTGGAGGACGAAGCGTATCGGATCGCCGCGGAACGGCTGTCGGCGGGATCTGCCGCTTCGCCTGAAGGACAAGGCGGGAAATGGCGCCTGTTCGGCAGCAGCGTCGACCTGCCCGACGCGGACGGACGCCCGCGCTACGGGTACAAGATGCTCGTCCCGGACGCGACGGACGCGGCGCTCGCCGGGTGCGGGTTCGCGGCGGAGCCGTTCGCCGGCGGCCTGTACGCCGTGAGCAGGATCGCGTCCGCCTCCCCCGGCGCCGTCCAGGACGGCTGGGACCGGCTCGTCTCGGATTGGCTGCCGGGCAGCGCGTTCGAGCTCGACGGACGCCCCTGCATCGAGGAATTCGTCGCGCATCGCGGCAAGCTCGCGCGCATGAACCTGTTCCTCCCGGTGCGCCGGAAGCTCCGGGCCGCCGAGCCGATCGAGGTCGTCCGCCTGCCGGAGCGGCCGGCGTTCGCCTTCCGCGGCAGCGGCGCCCGTGCGCAGCGCGATGCCGAGCGGCGCTTCCTCGACTGGCACGAGCGCGCGCGGGCCGAAGAAGGCGCGCATTCCATATTCGCGGCGAACGGCTTCGGCGAATATTACATGTCGTACCGCTACGGCGAGCCGGAGCCGGACGCGTACTGGTGGGAGAACGGACTGCTCGTCCAGGACGGCGCCGAATCCCGGCCGCTCGCGGGCGCCGCGCCGCGAAGGCTGGCGCGCGGCTTGTACGCCTGCTGCGTCACGCCCCCGCACGGCCTGCTGGCCGGCGTGCTGGAGAAGCTGTACCGGTGGGCGGCGGCCAGCGGCCGCTTCGCCCTGGACGACGGCCGTCAGTGGTTCGCGGCCTACCGCGTGCCGCCGGGCGGAGACGCCGAGCGGAATGCCGTCGTCCGCGTGTATCTCCCGATCGTACCGACCCGAACCGAGGAGCGTGATGGACCATGAAGCCGGAGAGACAGGAGCGCCGCCGACCCGCACGGCCGGCTTCCTTGCGATTACGCGCCGAGACGCGTGCCCGCGGCGCTCAAGGCGCTCCATCGACAGACGAAAAGCGAGGCGACGCGAGGATGAACATGGTAAAGACGAGCCGGGAGCCGAGAATCGTCCGGCACGAGGACATGAAGCTGATCGGCATTCCGTGCATCAGCCTGCAGTGGTATTTCCGGACGACGCTGCCTCCGCGAACCAGCGTCGCCGCGCCCGATCCGGACGGCGATTTCGAAGCGGCGAGTTCGGCCGTCCAAGCGTATCTTCGCGAAAACGGCCTGACCGAGGACGCGGGCGACCGGAACTACGCCATTTCCGAACGGTACGACTATAACGGGGAAGCCTTCGCGCGCTACTCCCTTCCGCTCTCGGATGCGCCGGGAGGCCGGCCATGAGCCCGGGTCCCGTTCGCAAGTCCATGCCGGAGGGCTACCGCCCGCGGCTCGTGCCGCGCGCGTTAACAACGATCCAAGGAGGATGGGCCATGAACGAATCGCAAACGCAAACCGGAAGCGCGCAGCCCGCGAGCCCGGTGAAGAACAAAATCGGCGGCGTCTTCGTCCCGGTGCGGGACATCGAGGCTTCCCGCCGCTGGTACTGCCGGGTGCTCGGCTTGGAGGAGAGCGCCTGCGCCATCATGAACGGCCACTTGTGCCCGCTGCCGATGACGGGCGCCGGGCTGATTCTGGACACGATGCCGCAGTGGGGCGGCCGGGAGCCGGGCGGCGCGCCGGCCATCGAGACGCCCGCGTTCATGCTGCCGACCGACGATCTCGAAGGCGCGCTCGCCTATATGAAGACGCTCGGCGTCGAGCTCGTGACCGGAATCGAGCACGATCACTGGTTCGTCGTGAAGGATCCCGACGGGAACAAGCTAATGATCTGCCGGGAGTAACGGTTCCGGCGGAGCGGCTTTAGGCGCGAGAGCGAGGGATGTGCCGGCGGCGGTTTTTTGCGCGCAGCCGGTTGCTTTTTGGCCGGCTTCGCGCTACGATATTCCAAACCATGGAAATACCTGCGGCGAGGGACAATAGTATCCGATCTGCCTTCTACTCAGCGAGCCGGGGAGCGTGCAAGCCCGGAAGAGGCCTCGGCGAAACGGCGGTCCGGAGCGGGATGGCGAGTGATAAGGGGGCGCGGCCGGCAAGGCGGCGTCAACCGGGGTGGAACCGCGGGCGCGCAGAGCTCCCGTCCCCGGACATCGAAGCGCGATCGAAGCGCGATGTCCGGGGGCGGGGGCTTTTTCTCATGGTTCGCACCGCTGCCGGCATCGGTCATTCACGATGCGAAAAGGAGCGATGGGCATGAACGACGCAACGAAAGCGATGGAAGACATTGTCTCGCTGGCGAAGCGGCGGGGGTTTATTTTCCCGGGGTCCGACATCTACGGCGGCCTCGCGAACACGTGGGACTACGGCCCGCTCGGGGTGGAGCTGAAGAACAACGTCAAGCGCGCGTGGTGGAAGAAGTTCATCCAGCAATCGCCGCACAACGTCGGCCTCGACGCCGCGATTCTGATGAACCCGAAGGCCTGGGTCGCCTCGGGCCACGTCGGCAATTTCAACGATCCGATGATCGACTGCAAAAGCTGCAAGAGCCGCCATCGCGCGGATAAGCTGATCGAGCAGGCGCTCGGCGAGCAGGGCCGGGACGTCGTCGTCGACGGCCTGTCGTTCGACGCCATGCAGGCGCTGATCGCGCGGCACGGCATCGCGTGCCCGGACTGCGGCTCGCGGGACTTCACCGGCATCCGCCAATTCAACCTCATGTTCAAGACCCATCAAGGCGCGACGGAATCGAGCGCGAACGAGATCTATCTGCGCCCGGAGACCGCGCAGGGCATCTTCGTCAATTTCAAGCACGTGCAGCGCGCCATGCGCCGGAAGCTGCCCTTCGGCATCGGCCAAATCGGCAAAAGCTTCCGCAACGAAATCACGCCCGGCAACTTTACGTTCCGGACGCGCGAGTTCGAGCAAATGGAGCTGGAGTTCTTTTGCAAGCCGGGCGAGGACCTGGAATGGTTCCGGTATTGGCGGGGCTTTTGCCGGGACTGGCTGCTCGGCCTCGGCATGCGGGAGAGCAGCGTCCGGCTGCGCGACCACGCCGAAGACGAGCTGTCGCATTACAGCAGCGCGACGACCGACATCGAATACCGCTTCCCCTTCGGCTGGGGCGAGCTGTGGGGCATCGCGGACCGGACCGATTACGACCTGAAGCAGCATATGGCGCATGCGGGCGAGGACTTCCGCGTCTCCGATCCGGACACGAACGAGCGGTACGTGCCCTACTGCATCGAGCCGTCGCTCGGCGCGGACCGCGTGACGCTCGCCTTCCTCGTCGACGCCTATGAAGAGGAACAGCTTGAGGCGGACGACAGCCGCGTCGTGCTGCGGCTGCATCCGGCGCTCGCGCCGTACAAGGCGGCGGTGTTCCCGCTGTCGAAGAAGCTGGCCGAAGGCGCGCAGCGCGTTTACGCCGCCCTGGCCGCCGACTTCATGGTCGACTACGACGAGACCGGCTCCATCGGCAAGCGGTACCGCCGCCACGACGAGATCGGCACGCCGCTCTGCGTCACGTACGATTTCGATTCCGAGGCCGACGGCTGCGTCACCGTCCGCGACCGCGACACGATGGCCCAGGAGCGGCTGCCGATCGCGGAATTGAAGGCGTACGTGGAAGCGAAAATCGCGTTCTGAACCGGCGGGGCCGCCTGCTAGCGCGGATCCGGCGCTACGGTTACTCGACCGTGATCGTTGCGTGCGCGGCGGCACGGTACGCGGCCCGGCCGTCGAGCGCCTCATGCAGGTCGAACGACAGGTTCGCCTCGAGCACGTACCGGCCTGCCGGCAAGCGGAGCTCCTTCTCCGCGTAGAACGCGCGCCAGAAGTCCGCGTCGGGGGCTTGGCTATCGTAACCGCCGCTTTTGAAGAACGGGTACGCGTACGTTTGGCCGCGGTTCAGCCCGGTCGGCGCGCGCTCCGCCGTCGAAGCGCCTTCCATGGCGAAGCCGTTCGCGTCATGAATCGCAAACGTCAGGAACGAACGGGCTCCCCAGACCGTAATTTTCGGCTGGTCGCCGATATACGTCAGGCTGGCCGAGGCCGCGATCGGCTCGCCGGCTTTGACCGTCGTTCGCTCGATATGCAGCTTCAGTTCGAACAACTCATCGCGATAGACCGGCTTCGGATGGGCCATTTTAGCCATGACCGCTTGCTTGGCCAGCTCCTTCCGCGCCGCTTCCTCCGGGTCGCTCCCGCCGGAACGGCCGCAGGCCGCCAGCAACACGACGGCCATTAGCATTACGAGCCATCGCATGGATTCGTCCCCTCCCCGCTCATGGTCATCGTGGCGATTTCCGTCAAATGATCGTTCGCGAACCGCCACCGAACTTGGGCTGTCCGGCCCTGCCGAATCGCGTCCGCGTCCGCCTCGACCCGCTTGCCGTCCCGCAGCTCGTAGATGCGGCTGCTCCCGGTAATCGACAACGACATGCTCGCAGACGCTTCCCCGGGATCGGAAATCAAGCCTTGCTGCACGCCGCGAAGGGTCACGAGCCATTCGGACCGCATGCCGTCGACGACCGCGCCGGTCTTGGCGACCGCGTCCACGCATCTGACTGCGGCATACGTCTCGCGATCGGCATACGGTCCGCCGCCGCAGCCGGCAGTCGTCGGCATCGCCATGGCGATCGCCGCCAACAGGAATTTCCGCATGCTGGTCATCCCCTTTCATTCGCTGCTTCCCGCGTTCGGCCCCATGTACCGCACCTCGTACCGCTCTCTCGCCGAAATCGCCGACTTCGGCCCGTTGTACCGTACCTCGTACCGCTCTTTCGCCGAAATCGCCGACTTCGGCCCGTTGTACCGTACCTCGTACCGCTCTTTCGCCGTTCTACCGTTCTAAACGGCTTCCATCGGGAGAAGTTGCGCGGGCCGGCAGCGGCGGACAGGAATTTTCTGCGTTCGGCGAGAATGTACTAGATTACATACGCCAACAGGAGGGAACCCCATGCCGAGAATGAAAATCCCCCGGTAACTCCGTGCGCGCGCACTCCCTTGCGCTACGGCTTGACTGTCCGTTATCAGCCGAACCAAGAAAGGGTGCGACCGCCTATGTGGCCCAAACAAGTAACGTGGAACGAACTGCGCTTCGGCGCGGAAATCGAATTTATCGGCGGGCGGGCGGCCGAGCTGGCGCTTCCGCCGGGCTGGGTCATGTCGCTCGACGAGCTGCAGGTGGACGGAGACGGCGAGGATTCCGGCAGCGAGCTGAAAACGCCCCCGATGCGCTGGGCGGACCGCGGCGAGATCCGCGTCATGCTGGAGCGGCTGCTCGCGCAAGGCGCGCGCGCGAACTGGAGCTGCGGACTGCACGTGCACGTCGGCCTCGAGCCGTGGGGCGAAGCGGCGGTACCGCCGCTCCTCGACGCGGCGCTGGCCGGCCAAGAGGCGCTTCGGGCGCTGCTGGGCACGAGCGGGCACCGCTTGATGTACTGCCCGCCGGTGACGGCGGCGATGCGGACGGATTACGCCCGGGCGCCCCGCCCGGAAGCGCTGCGGCGAGCGGGCCGGCCCCAGTCGCACCGCTGCGGCATCAACGCGGCGGCCTGGTACGACATCGGCACGGTCGAGATCCGCTATGCCAACGGCAGCCTCGACTACGGCGAAATCGTCCGCGCGGTCGAGCTGTGCCTGCGGTTCGTCGCGGCCGTCGGCGAAGGCCGCGCGCTGCCGGACGCGCCGGAGGCGCTTGCCGAAGCGCTCGGAGCGCCCCGGCACGGGTATCCCCCGCCGGCGCCGGCGCCGCGCTGGTTCCGCGAGCGGCTCTGGCTCGAGGACGCCGTAGCGCCGGCGATCGGCGGCTTGGCCGAACGGCTGGTGCCGGGCGGCGAAGTCTTGCACGCGCTGCCCGTTCGCGACGGCCTGCTCGTCGGTCTCGAAGACCCGGACGGCAAGCTGCACCGGTTCGTGTGCAAGCCGCCGGCGGACGGTTGGCAGCTCGTGCGCGCGCTTGACGCCGACGAGCCGACATGAAGTCGCGCGCCGCGGACGGCCACGAAGCAGATCCATACGACGACGTTTCGCCGACGGTCGTCCACCGCGCGCCGCGGGCGGCCACGACGGATCCATACGATGGCATCCGCCGACGGCCGTCTTCACCGCGCGGACGTCGAGGGAACCTACGCCATTGCCGAAGCCATTGGTGCTCACCGATACCACCTCCCAAGCCGGCAAGGCCGAACGGCGAACGAGCGGACGCAGCTGCGCCTAATTCGCGCAAATCGGGGGTTGAAGCGGTTTTAGCGGCCATCCGATCCGTTATTTCGCGTTCGAGCCACGGTTTTGACTGCATCCGAGACGAATAACGCGCCTGCGGCCGCGAAACTCCGGAAACGCGCAAAAAAGCCAATATAACGGTTCTCCTGTCCGCTCGACCTTGAACAAGGCGCGATAGGCATTCCTTGAACCGCGATAAACACACCAAAAGGGCTGTCCCGCGTCGCCTTACGGCGAACGGGACAGCCCTGTTGCGTGTTTGTAGCCTGGTTGCTCTTTACCTTGTTTCCTTTACCTTGTTACTATTACCCTGGTTACTTATTACCCTGGTTGCTTGTTAACCCGGTTGCTTGTTGACCCGGTTCTTTATTAACCAGCTATTTTTAGCCCAGCTATTTTTAGCCTAGTTGCTTTTTTGCCTAGCTCTATACCTGCCGCTAGCTCGCCTGTCCGCCATGGTCCGGCGACGCCCGCAACCGCGCAAGCCCCGCCGGTTTACGCAGCCGGCGCTTCCGGCTTATTTCGAGCCGACCAACCAGTCCGTGAACCGCGTCGGCGCGATGCGCGGCTTCGAATCGTCGGCCGGAACAAGCGACTTTTCTTCCAGCGTCGATCCGTAGTAGCGCGCGCCGTTATCCGTGACGACCTGACGCGGGTCGCCTTTCGATTCCAAATACAGCCGGACGAGCTCGTCGAAACGCATCCGTTCCGGACCGGCCACCTCGACGATGCCGTTCGCCGGCGACGCGACCGCGACATCGGTCAGCGCGGCGGCGACGTCATCCGAGACGATCGGCTGGAACGCGACGTTCGGCACGCGGACCGTGTTGCCGTCCGCGAACGAATCGGCAATGCCTCCCACGAATTCGAAGAACTGCGTGGCGCGGAGAATCGTGTACGGAACTCCGGAAGCCGCGATCAGCTTCTCTTGCGCCGTCTTCGCGCGGAAATAGCCGTTCTCGGGCAGGCCGTCGGTGCCTACGATGGACAGGGCGACGTGATGCTTCACGCCGGCCGCCGCTTCGGCCGCAAGCAGATTGCGGCTCGACGTTTCGAAAAAGTCCAGCACGGCCTGATCTTCCCAAGACGGCGCGTTCGCCACGTCGACGACGACCTGCGCGCCGCTCAGCGCTTCGGCCAAGCCTTCGCCGGTCACGGCGTTGACGCCTTTGGAAGGCGACGCCGCCACGGCTTCATGCCCCAGCTCTTGAAGGTTATGGACGAGCTTCTTTCCGATCAATCCGGTACCGCCGATGACTACGATTTTCATATTCGTTTCCCCCTTGGTTGCTACCCTTGTCGGGCTATTCGTTGTTTCCGATTCTGCTGCCGATACGCGATTGCCTCGTTCGCGCTCCCGCTTAGCTCAAGCCCGCTTTCGTCAGACCGAACGCGGCGTCGGCCGAGCCCGGCGTCATTTTGAACGCGACGTTGGCGCGGTTCCAAGCGTTGATCGCCATGACCGAGAACGTCAGGTCCGAAAGCTCCTTCTCCGAAAACTGCTCGCGAACGCGGTTGTACAGCTCGTCCGGCACGCCGTGCTCCGGAATCCGGGTCAGCACTTCGGTCCACGCGAGCGCGGCCCGTTCGCGCGGCTCGAACAGGTTCGATTCCCGCCAGATCGCGATGTGGTAGAGGCGAAGCTCGCTTTCGCCGTGGATTTTGGCTTCCTTCACGTGCATATCCAGGCAAAAGCCGCAGCCGTTCATTTGGGAAGCGCGGATATGAACGAGATGCTGGATTTTCGCGTCGATCGCGCTTTGTTTCTCGGCCGTGCTGAGTCCCATCATCGCTTTGGTCAGTTCCGGCGATTGCTGCATGTAATTTAAACGTTGAGTCATGATCAATTCCCTCTCTTCGTTGGATTTGGTTTGCACCTTGGCGGATCCTGGTCTATCGCGACATTCGCCGATCGGCATGCCGCGGTCCCCTCATGAAGCCGTTCTGTCCGGGCGATCGCGCGTGCCGAAATCGGCGACGTTCCGTCCGTTATTCCGTTCGCCGCGCGCCCCTCTCGATCGGCTTCAAGCATAGAACGATCGAGCGCCGCGGGTTGTGACATGCCGCGCCGCCAAGAATATTTTGGATCCGCGCGCCTGCAAGCGTTAGCCGTTCGCATGCAAAATTTGCATAGCCGCCATGCGCAACGTCCATAATATCCACCATAAAATCTGTATTTAACCGGGGTGATTGTCCAGTGCGAGCCATCAACCGCGACATCGAAGCGAACGAAGCGTTTCTCAAGGCGCAATTCGATCATTGCTCGGACATGATCTTGCGGCCCTACAGGCTCAAGGACGGCACGATGCTGCTGCTCGCGTATCTGGACGGCATGACGAGCTTGGAAAGCGCGGAGGAAAATCTGTTAAAGCCCCTTCTCTTCGGCGGTCTTCCCCAAGGCATGGCGCGAATCCAGTCGCTCGCCGAGATGTTCGCCCGCGAATGGATGCCGCTCTCGAACGTCAAGACGGTCGACTCCATGGAAGAGCTCGTCCGGCATATCCTGCTCGGAAGCTTGGCCATGCTGGTGGACGGCGAGCCGACCGCGCTGGTCGCGCCCGCGCCGGGCTACGAGACGCGGGGCATCCAAGAGCCGCACAAGGAGTCGACGCTTCGAGGGTCGAAGGAAGGCTTCGTCGAGCAAATCCGGACGAATACGACGCTGCTCCGGCGAAGAATCGTGCACGACGGGCTGAAGATGGAATCGTTCACGATCGGCACGTACACGCAAACCGAAGTCGTCCTGACGTACATACGGGGGAAGGCGTCCGAGCGCGTGCTTTCGGACGTCAGGGAAAGGCTCGGCAAGATCGAAACCGACGGCGTCATCGATTCCGCTTACCTCGAGGAATGGCTCGAGGACAATTCCTTCTCCCTCTTCCCGCAGATCCAGAATACCGAGCGCCCGGACATCGTCGCGGCCAGCCTCTTGGAGGGGAAAGTCGCCCTCCTGACGAACGGAACGCCCTTCGCCCTTATTATGCCCATTACGTTCTGGTCCGGCCTGCAGTCGGCCGACGATTATTTCGAACGCTTCGTCTTCGTCATCCTGACCCGGATGGTCCGTTATATCCTGACCTTCGTCTCGTTCGCCTTGCCCGCCCTTTACGTCGCGCTGTCCACCTTCCATCCCGAGATGGTGCCGAGCAATCTCATGATCGGGATCGCGACCGCCCGGGAAAATTCGCCGTTTCCGACGATGATCGAAGTACTCCTCATGATGTTCGTCTTCGACGGCCTGCAGGAGGCCGGCGTGCATCTCCCGAACCAGCTCGGTCCGGTCGTCAGCATCATCGGAGCGCTCGTCATCGGTCAAGCCGCCGTCGAGGCCGGCATCATTTCCACGCCGATCATCATCGTCATCTCGCTGACGGGCATCGCGGCGTACACGATTCCGCGGTACAGCGCCACCCTGCCCTTCCGGCTGCTCCGGTATCTCATGCTGATCTTCGCCGGCTGGCTCGGCTTCGTCGGCTTCGCGTTCGGCGTCATCTACCTGCTGATCCATCTGGTCATGCTGGAATCGTTCGGCACGCCGTACTTCAGCCCCGTCGCGCCGTTCGACGGCCCGCGGATCAAGAACCTGATCGTCCGCTATCCCTTCTGGGCGAAGCACGGCCGGAACAAGAAGGGACGCCGGTCATGATCCGCTTCGCGCTACTGGCGAGCGTCCTGGTCCTGCTCGCGGTTCCGGCCGCCGGCTGCACCGATTTCGTCGAACCGAACCAATTGGCCTTCGTCATGGGAAGCGGATTGGACGATGCCGGGAACGGACTGATCGAGGTCAGCCACCAGATCGTCATTCCTTCGCGGCTCAGGGGGAGCAGCTCCGACAAAGTCGATCAATACATCGTCATGTCGGCCAAGGGAAAGAACCTGTTCGACGCCACCCAAAAAATCCAGCTCAAGCTGTCCCGCCGGCTGATGACGAGCCACCGGATTCTGATCGCCTTCGGCGAATCGTACGTCAAGCATTACGACATCGGGCGGATATACGATAAAATCGGCCGCGACCCGACGAACAGCTTAAGGGATGCCATCCTGCTCGTCCGGGGCGGATCCGCCAAGGAATTTCTCATGCGGAAGCATCCCATGGAATTTCTCCCCAGCGTCGCGGCCGGGAAGGAGCTGCAGATCAACGGGCTGCGCAAATTCAGCGCCCGGCAGCTCGTCATCGACAGCCTGGCCGGCGGAACCCGTCCCCTCCTGCCGTTCCTCCAATTCGAGAAGGTCGAGCTCAGCCCGGACAAAAAGACGCCGATCGCCGCGTTGAGCGGGTTCGCGGTTCTGGACAAGCAGCGCAGAATCAAAGGCTACCTGGACGAAGCCGAAGGCGGACGAGCCGTCTGGATGAGCGGGAAAGGCAGCTTCGACGCCATTACCGTTCCGTGGAGGGACACCAAAGGCACGCTCTCGTTCCGGCTGACGCATATCGAGCGAAAGCTTCGCGCAGCCGGCAGCCATAAGCCCGAGCGCGTCGGCCTGACCGTCAAGGCGCAGGCGTACCTGCTCGAAAACACGACCTCCATCGACATGGCCGAGGTCGACAATATCATCGCCGTTCAGCAATACTTGAACGCGGAAGTCCGGAAGCAGCTGCAGGGGACGATGGACAAGGTCCGGCAATGGGGATGCGACGTCTTCGGCATCGGCGAGTACCTGCATCATGCGTACCCGTATTGGTGGAAGACGCAAAAGAGCGATTGGGACGACGGCTTCAAAAATCTCGACGTGGCCGTCGACACGAAGATTAACCTCCGGTCGGTCGGCACGATCGGCGCACCGTACAAGTCAAACGAGGAAAAGGCGTGGCGATGAAGGATGAAAATTAGCGGCTACCAGCTGTTCTGGCTGATCAACATCTCCTCCATGATCATGTATTCCTATCTGCCCATTCAGCTGGCCGCGGAAGTCTCCGCCCAGGACTGCTGGATCTCCGAGCTGCTCGGCAGCGCGGCCATGATGGCGATTACGTGGCTCATGCTCCGGCTCTGCATCCGCCATCCGAACAAGACGCTGGTCGGCTTCTTGAAGGAACTGCTCGGAACCGTGCTCGGCAAGCTTCTCGCGACGGCTTATTTCGCGCTCTGGTTCATGCAGCTGTCGCTGATCGCGAAGGGCACGATCGAATTCCAAAATCTGGTCATGCTCCACAACACGCCGATGATCGTCATCCTGCTGCTCCTGCTGTTTACGGTGGCGTATGCGGTATGGAAAGGCGGCCTTACGGCCGTCAGCCGCTGCGCGGAGGTCATCGGCCCGATCTTGATGTTCACGCTGTTCACGCAGCTATTCCTGAACCCGCAGGATATGGAGCTGGGCCGCATCCTGCCGGTGTACGCCGACTCGGGCTGGTATCGCATCCTCAAAGGCGCCTGGCACTCCATCTACTACATGATGGACCCGTCGATCGTGCTGATGCTGTTCTTCTTCGCCGAGAACAAGCGGACCGCTTCCCGCGCGGTCATTTGGGGCACGGCGATCGCGATGCTGTGGGGGGTATTGGCCACGCTGGTCGTGCTGTTCGTGACCGGACCGAATATGGCCGCCGAGATGATCGCCCCCATCTATTCGCTGACCAAATTCGTGTCGATTCTGAATTTCATCCAGAACATCGACGCGATCTACATCCCGTTATGGCTGCTCGGCGCCTTCGTCAAGCTTGCCGTCGGCTTGTTCATCCTGAGCTACGGCCTGTCCGAGTGGTCCGGATTCAAGAACTGGAAGCTGATCGCCGGCCTGATGACCTGCGCTGCCGTGGGGTACATCCTCTACAGCGGGCATCATGCCCGGTTGGCCAATACGCTTAAGAACCCGTATTTGGTCAATTACTTCTATCCCTTCGTCTACCTCGTCGTCCCCCCGTTGTTATGGGCGATCGGCAGCATACGGAAGGGGCGCCGGACGCCGGGCATCCGATAGGCGTGTCACAAAATCCCCCCTGCGTTCGTTTCATGAAAAGGGTCGACCTGCAACCGAACGCAACCCGAAAAGAACGGAAGTGGTACGATGCAAGAACTGTATACCAACTATAAATCGCTGCTGTTTACGCTCGCCTACCAGCTGACCGGCTCCGTGTCCGACGCGGAGGACGTCGTGCAGGACGTCTTTCTGAAGATTTACGACGTGCCGCCGGAGAAGCTCGCGGAGCCGAAGGCCTATCTCTGCAAGATGGTCACGAACCGCTGCCGCGATCTGCATAAATCAGCCCGAAAAAAACGGGAACAGTATGTCGGCGAATGGCTCCCCGAGCCGTTCCTGACGTCGCCCGATGATTCGATGGAATCGGCTGTGGTTCGCGACGATCTGCTGTCCTACGCGATGATCGTGCTGCTGGAGCGGCTCAGTCCGTCGGAACGGGCCGTATTCGTCCTGCGCGAGGCGCTCGGCTTCGATTATCAGGAGATCGCCGGGCTCGTCGACAAAAGCGAGCCGAACTGCCGCAAGCTGTTCAGCCGCGCCCGCGCGAAGATGGGGATCGACCAGGAGGAGCTCGTCCGGCCCGAAAGCGAATCGGCGGGCAGCGAGTGGGTGCAGGGCTTTCTGGCCGCGCTTAAGCAAGGCAACCTGAATGAGGTGTTATCCATGCTCAGCCAAGAGGTCGAGCTGGTCACCGACGGCGGCGGCAAGGCGAGCGTCATTCCCCGGCCGATCGCGACGAGGAGGCGCGTCGCGGCGTTTCTGCTCGGTCCGCTTCGCCAAATCGCGACGTTGGCCGGACAGCTGTCGATCGAGCTCGTGCAGCTGAACGGCCAGCCCGGGCTCATTCTGCGCTCGGACGAAGGAACCCGTTCCGCGGTGCTCTTTCACGTCGAGGGAGACGCGATTCGTAATTTCTATATCGTACGCAATCCCGACAAACTGACGCATATCGGCGCATGAACCGACGGCCGCGGTACCCGCGCAAAGGCCAGGAACGATTCCCCAGTTGACGGCCGGGAGCCGTTCTTTTATTGTTAACGTGCTAATAGTTAATGATTTAACTGTTGGCCGGGCCATCGCTCTTCTTTCCAAGCGGTACCCGCACGATAAGGAGGTTGTCGTATCGAGAAATGGAATCCGTTCGAGAAGCCGATGCCGGCGATCGACGTTTTTTTGACGCTCTATAAGACCAATCACCGGCTGGTGCAAGCGCTGGAGGAGCAGCTCGGCAGCTTCGGGCTGACGCTCGGCCGTTGGTGCCTGCTGGTCGCCCTGAGGTCCGGCGGCAGGCCGATGCTCCCTTCCGAGCTGAGCGACGATCTGGCCGTCACGCGGGCGAACGTCAGCAATCTATTGAACGCCCTCGAGAAGGCCGGCCGGATCGAACGGGCATTCGACCCCGCCAACCGGAAGCGAATTCTCGTCCATCTCACGCCGCAAGGCCGCGAGGTCATCGCGAGCGTCTGGCCCGTCTACGAGCAGACGATCGCCCGGCTGGTCGGCGGCAAGCTCGCGCCGGACGAACAGGCGCAGCTGAGCGCCCTGCTGAAGAAGCTGGTATGACGCTAAGAATACCCCCCCTGCCATAAAGGAGGGCGTATTCCATCCAATAGTTAATTCATTAATTATTAAATACCTAATTATAAAGGAGAGGTTCTTAGTATGGTATTCAACGGTAAAGTCGCGATCATTACGGGCGGAGGGGCAGGCATCGGGTTGGCCGCTGCCCGATTATTGGCGGAGCAAGGCGCGAAGGTGCTCGTCACCGGCCGCCGGGAAAGCCGTCTGAAGGAAGTCGAAGCCCTCCATTCGAATCTCAAGGGCTTCCCGGCGGACGCCGGCGACGCGGATTCGGCCGCCCGTACGGTCGCGGCGGCGATCGGCCTCTGGGGACGGCTCGATCTCGTCGTCAACAACGCGGGAGCCGGCGCGATTCAGCCGCTCGTCGATATAGACGCCCGGTCGGCGCAGGACATGTTCGCCGTCAACGTCATCGGCCCGACGCTGCTCGCGGCCGCCGCGGTCCCGCATCTGGCGAAGACGAACGGCACGATCATCAACCTGTCCAGCACGTACGGCAGCAAAGCGGGAAGCGGTCTGTCGCTCTACGCCGCGAGCAAGGCGGCGCTGGAGCATCTGACCCGCTGCTGGGCGCTCGAGCTCGCGCCGCAAGGCATCCGCGTGAACGCGATCGCGTCCGGACCGGTGGAGTCGGACTTCCTCCGCGAGCGCATGGGGCTCTCCGACGAGCAGATCGCCGCCGTCAAGGACCAGGAACGGCAGGCGATTCCGCTCGGCCGCCGCGGCGAGCCGACCGACGTCGCGCGGTGGATCGCGAAGCTGGCCGATCCCGAAGCCGACTGGATCACGGGCCAAGTCGTCGCGGTCGACGGCGGCCTGACGATCGCCTAAGGCTCGCCGCGAACGAAGAGGCCGGGGCGGAACAGGCAATCCTGTCGCCTTCCGGCCAGACGGAAGAACCGTTCGCCCCGAGCAATCGGCAATACAAAGCGGAAGACCGGGCCACGTTCGCCCGGTCTTCTTCATGTCCGCTTATCGCGCTTCGTTGCAGCCTTGCGACCTTTACGGAGCTGCTCCCGGCTCCGCGCAGATGGCCAACAGCTCTGTTAGGCTCGAGAGCATGTACGTGCCCGGTATCGCCTGCGGGCCGGATTGCGCCGCCCGGTTCCGGTTGATCCAGCAGGTACCGATGCCCGCCTGTTGACCGCCTTTCATATCCGTATTTAAGCTTGTTGACGGTATGATAATGCCGAAACAGCTCGTCCGGGTAGGCATACCCGAACTGCCGAAACATTCGGGTTAACGAGTCCGTCTCTTGCGCGCCGAAATCCAGCAGCGCATGGTCGAGATCGAACAGCAGGATCTTGCAGCGCATAAGGTCCCCGGTCCCTGCATAAGCCGATTCGTTTTTATTGGTTCGACCATCAAGGATACGGCCAGATTGCCATCTGATCAGAGTATCTCCCGCCGCACGGGACTTCATTCTGGCGGCGGCGTTTGGCCGGAAGCCAAGCCGCGCAACGATCAGGCGATTCGCTTCGGGCTCAATCCTCTTCGGGGAACATGCCGGTCGAGATGGCGAGCCGGTTCCAAGCGTTGATCGTATTGATCGCCATGATGATGGCTACGTATTCCGCTTCGTCGACATGCGCCCGAACCTTCTCGTAGACGTCCTGCGGCACGCCCTGCTCGGAGATGCGGGTCACCGCTTCCGTCAGCTCGAGCACCGCCCGTTCTTTATCCGTATAGAACGGCGCTTCGCGCCATGCGTTCAACAAGTAGATCCGCTGCTCCGTCTCCCCCAGCTTCCGCGCTTCCTTCGTGTGCATGTTGATGCAGAACGCGCAGCCGTTGATTTGCGAGGCTCTGATTTTGATGAGCTCGTACAACTTCGCGTCCAGCCCGCTCGTTTTATTGAATCCTTCCAGCTTCAGCATCGTTTGGAACGCGCCCGGACTGGCTTCGGTATAGTTGAATCGGACTTTCATCGTATCTCCTCCGATATTCGTATTTGGCCTTTCGGCATATCGTCGATAACGTATATCGTTGATCGATTTCATCTACAATATAACGCTTGGGTTCACGGTTGTCAATTCGCCATCATCCGGTATTTTGGCGCACGGCTGCCGTCCGGCCTTCATTTGACAAAGGGGCTGAATCTACCTAAGATGTTTACTATCAACCGTGCGTCATGAAAGCAGGTGTCCGCATGCAGTATAGTATCGGCGTTGAATATGCCCTGCACTGCTTGGTTTATTTAATCGATATTCCGCCTGATGCGACCGTCGGCATTAAAGAACTCTCCGCGTTCCAAGGGATCTCGGAAACCTATCTGTCGAAGATCTTCGGCAAGTTGGCGAAAGCCGGCATCGTCGGCTCCGTTCCCGGCGTCAAGGGCGGGTATAAACTAGCCAAGCCTCCGGCGGACATCTCGTTTTGGGACGTCGTGGAAGCCGTCGAAGGCGTCACGCCCATTTTCCAATGCAAAAACATCAAAGATAACAGCTATCTGTGCCGCAGCGACGGCGAATACGCCGCCTGCGCGCGCGCCATGCCTTGCACGATCAATCTCACGATGCTCGAAGCCGAGGAGAGCATGCGCAATTCGCTGCGCGGGAAGTCCCTGCTGTGGCTGAACGAGGAGCTCGATCGCGTGTTGACGCCCAAGGCGCGCCAAGACACGCGCGATTATTTCTCCGGCGTCAGCGGCGTTTGACGGCGCGGCGGCCGCGCGCGCAATCCGCAGGCGCGGCTGCGCTTCCCGCCGCGGTCCCGAATGGCGGGGCGGCGAGCGCCGCGCAAGAATCATAAAGAGCCCAAAGAGCCTTCGCAAAGCGGCATGCCGCACGAAGGCTCTTTGGGCTGTATCGCATTCGTTTCGGGTCACGGTACCGGCATCATCCGCCCGTCGGCCGCGGGACGAAGAGCGGCTTCGCCGGCCTGCCGGCCGCTTCCGCCGCGGCCGCTCCGAAACGCCCCTTATATCCGCTGCAAGGCCCACACCAGCCAGACGAGCGCCCCCACCATGAGACCGCAGCTGCCGAATAACGCAAGAAGCACGAGTTTGTTTTTCATCGTTGTCAGCCTCCTTATCGTATGCCCGAATCGGATCACGCGCAGGATCAACCGTCGTCCCTGTACTTGCGCGGCGTCGTGCCGGTCGTCTTCATGAACGCGTTATAGAACGAGGGCTCGCTCTGGTAGCCGACGATTTCGGCGATTTGCTTCACCTGCAGACCGGTCGTGCGCAAATACCGCTTCGCCGCTTCCATCCGGCAATAGATCAAAAACTGAATCGGGCTGACGCCTACGATTTCTTTAAACAAATGCGCCAGATGGTATTTATTCAAATACGTGTCCGCGGCGAGCGAGGCCAGCGTATGGGCGGCGCCGTAATTCTCCTCCAGCATCCGCTTCGCCTTCCACACCGCTTCCTTGGCCGTCGAGCGGCCGCGTTCCGCCGCGTCGCCGTAGTGAGCGAGCCGCGCCAGCTTCACGAACAGCAGCCCCAGGTAGTGGCTGGCCGCAAGCTGCGATTCCGGCTCCATCCGGCGGTGCTCCGCGATGCAATCCTTCATCAGCTTGGCGACCGAGGGCAGATGCTCGCGCAGCTCGAGGACCGGCGCCTCGGCCGGGTCGAAAAAATAATCCGGCGGCAGCGCGCCGATCTGCATGTCCGTAAACCCGATATACGTGGCGCGAAAAGGATGCTTCGTCGACAGCTCCTTGTGCCACAGGCCGCGCTGGTAGAACAGCAGCGTTCCCGGTCCCGCGGCGTAACGGCGCCCGTCGATCTCGAACTCCCCTTCTCCCTCCTCGATCAGCAAGATCTCGCTGTTGGCGTCGTGCTTATGAAGCTCCAGCAAGAACCGCCCCGCGTGGCCGTCGAACGCGAAGGTCGCGCCGGAGAGGAAGACCGGCTGGCTGCGAAACAGCGATGCCTCGCTCATCGAATCACCTCCGCAATCGCAAGAATCGATAGGTTTATTCACAAGCTCTCTTATTGAATCGCTCCCGGCGATGGCATAACCTTATATAGAAGATAGCGCTTGCATGGGATACATCCCAAGCATAGCGCATAATCGCAAGACGTACAACAATATTTAGTTGGAGGAGCGTGCGCAATCGTGCTGCAATTCAGGAAGCGCCACCTGTCCGAGGAGAAATACGAAGCCTGCGCCGTGTTCGACGTGAACGGCGACGGCGTGCCGGACATCGTCAGCGGCGCGTACTGGTACGAGGGGCCGGACTTCGCGAAGAAGCATTTTATCTGCGACGTCCTCGCGATCTCGGACTACCATGACGATTTCTCCGATTACCCGATGGACGTCGACGGCGACGGCCGGCTCGACATCGTGACCGGCGCCTGGTGGGGCGAGACGCTGCGCTGGCGCCGCAACCCCGGCGAGACCGGCGCGGCATGGGAGACGTTCGACATCGACCGCTGCGGCAGCATCGAGACGATCCGCTATCTCGATATCGACGGCTGCGGCGTGCCGGAAATTTTCCCGAACACGCCGGGCGCGCCGCAGGCGTTCTACAAGCTCGTTCGCGACGAAGCCGGACGCGGCACCGGCACGTTCGAGAAATACGTCATCGGCGAAGGTCCGAGCGGCCACGGCCTGGGCTTCGTCGACGTGAACGGCGACGGCCGCGCGGACGTCGTGCTGTCCGGCGGCTGGCTGGAGCAGCCGGCGGATCCGTTCGGCGGGCCGTGGACGTTCCATCCGGAGTTCGACCTCGGCAGCGCCAGCGTGCCGGTGCTGGGCCACGACGTGAACGGCGACGGGCTCGTCGACCTGATCGTCGGGCAGGCGCACGATTACGGGCTGCATTGGTACGAGCAAGGCCGGTCGGCGGACGGCTCGCGCACGTGGACGAAGCACGCGATCGACATGTCGGGCTCCCAGTTCCACGACCTTCGGCTGGTCGATCTCGACCTCGACGGCGAGCCCGAGCTGGTCACGGGCAAGCGGTACCGGGCGCACAACGACGGCGACCCCGGCGCGTTCGACGACATCGGCCTCTACTACTACAAGCTCGGCGGCGGCCGCTTCGAGAAGCGCGTCATCGACTACGGCCCGGCGGGCGAGGCTTCCGGCGCCGGCATTTATTTCTGGGTGCAGGACCTGAGCGGCAACGGGTATCCCGACATCGTCGCGCCGGGCAAGGACGGCTTGTACCTGTTCGAAAACTTGGGACCAAGCGAGGGGGAACGGTCATGAGCAAGGTGAGAATCGGTTTCGTCGGCGGCGGCGGGATGGGTCAGATGGCGCATCTCAGCAATTACGCGGTGCTGACGGACGAATGCGAGGTCGTGGCGCTGGCGGAGATCCGGCCGCAATCCGCGGCGCTCGTCGCCGGACGCTACGGCATTCCGGAGGTGTACCCCGACCATCGCGAGCTGCTCGCGAACGCCAAGGTCGACGCCATCGTCGCCCCGCAGCAGTACCGCCACCACGCGGCGCTGATCCCGGATATCCTCCGGGCGGGCGTGCCCGTGTTCACGGAGAAGCCGCTCAGCCTGACCGTGGAAGCCGGCCGCGAACTGGTACGCATCGGCGAGGAGACCGGCACCCTGCATATGGTCGGCTACCACAAGCGCTCCGACCCGGCGATGGAACGCGCCAAGCGGGAGGTCGACGCTTGGCGGGCGAGCGGCGGCTTCGGCAAGCTGCGGAGCATCCGCGTCACCATGCCGCCGGGCGACTGGACGGCCGCGGCCGACAAGCCGCTGAACGCGGGCGACCCGTACCCGGCGCTGCAGCAGGAGCCGGGGCCGGCGGATTACACCGACGAGCAGACGCGCAAGCTGGATATTTTCGTCAACTATTACATCCATCAGGTGAACGCGATCCGCTTCTTCCTCGGCGGCGAGAACTACAAGCTGACGTTCGGCGACCGCGCCGGCGTGCTGCTCGCCGGCGAAAGCGACGGCGGCGTCACGGTCAGCCTGGAGATGGCGCCGTACCTCACGTCGATCGAATGGCACGAGCACGTCATCGTCGCCTTCGAGCACGGCTTCGTCCGGGTCGACCTCCCCGCTCCGCTCGTCCGCCAGCAGGCGGGCAAGGTAACGATCTACAAGGACGGCCCCGGCGCCGGCGAGCCGGAGATCGTCCAGCCGGTCATGCCGAACGTCTCGGCCATGCGCAACCAGGCCCGCAACTTCCTGGCGGCCGTCCGCGGCGAACGCCCGGCGCCCTGCACGTCCAAGGAAGCGCTCGAGGATCTGATCTTCGCCCGCTCGTACATCGACTACATGTCCCGCACCTACGGCGTGGGGCTGGCCAGGGTTTAGAGCCGTAAGGAGCAGGCGGAGCCTGCTCCTTGCGGCGTTGGCGCGAGAGCGCGCAAGCGGCATTGAGCGCGCAGGCGCCGTTGAGCGCTTGGCAGATTTGAGCGTTTTCGACAGTGAACGCAAACCAATCCCCTTAACTGGTCGTCCTAATAATCAGTTTTACCCACTGAATCGTGTTAATGAGTAATCCGATGACCACAGCGAGCGGAGACCCGTACCACCCGCAAGCCCATGCTTCCTCCTTTTATTTACCATTCCAAAGAACGGGGTGTTCGTATGAGAAGAGTCGCCATCATCGGCGCCGGCAGCGTCGTCTTCTGCAAAACGCTGATCCTGGACATCATGGCCACCGAGGCGCTCGAAGAAACCGAGTTCGTGCTCATGGCGCCGTCCACGAACAAGACGACCCACGTGAAAGCCTACATCGACCGCGTCATCGCGCATAACAACCTGAAGGCCGCGGTCTCGATCACGACCGACCGCCGCGAAGCGCTCGCCGGCGCGAACTACGTCATCTGCTCCTTCCAGATCGGCGGCTTGGCCGCATTCGAGCTCGACTACAAGATTCCGCTCAAATACGGCGTCGACCAATGCATCGGCGATACGCTGGGACCGGGCGGCGTCTTCCGCGCCTTGCGCAGCATCCCCGTCATCCTCGACGTCGCGCGCGACATGGAGGAGCTGTGCCCGAACGCGATATTGCTCAATTACGTCAACCCGATGGCGATGATCTGCTGGGCGCTCGGCGAAACGAACATCCAATACGTCGGCCTGTGCCACGGCGTGCAGACGACGCTCGATCTCATCTCCGGCTACACCGGCGTGCCGAAGCAGGAGATCGATTTCGTGACCGGCGGCATCAACCACATGGGCTGGTTTCTCCGGATCGAGCACGAGGGCCGGGACCTCTACCCGCTCCTGCGCGAGAAGTTCGAGCAGCCGGAATTTTACGTCAACGAGAAGGTGCGCGGGGAAGTGTTCCGGCATTTCGGCTATTTCATGACGGAGTCGACGGGCCATCTGTCCGAATACGTGCCGTGGTTCCGCCACAGCCGCAAGGCGCTGGACCTGTACTGCGACGAGCCCGCGTTCGGCGGCGAATCGGGCGCGTACTACAATTGGTGCATCTACGTGGCGGGCAAGTACAAGGAATCCGACCTCCTGACGGACGAATCGTCCGAGCTGCCGCCGCGGAGCATCGAATATTGCGCGTACATCATCGAAGCGCTCGAGACGGGCAAGCCGTTCAAATTCAGCGGCAACCTGCGCAACAACGGCATGATCAAGAATCTGCCG
Organism: Paenibacillus sp. UNC496MF; assembly: GCF_900113915.1. Lineage (NCBI taxonomy): Bacteria > Bacillati > Bacillota > Bacilli > Caryophanales > Paenibacillaceae > Paenibacillus > Paenibacillus sp. UNC496MF. The sequence goes on along the minus strand of NZ_FORE01000012.1, from coordinate 67,785 downwards.
GACGACTGCTGCGCGGAAGGGCTCGTGTACGCCGACCGGACCGGCATCCACCGGACGATCGTCGGCGAGCTGCCGCCGCAATGCGCCGCGCTGAACCAGACGAACATCAACGTCCAGCGGCTCGCCGTCCTGGCCGCCAAGTCCGGCGATCCCGAGACCGTCGTGCAGGCGATCGCGCTCGATCCGCTGACCGCCTCCGTGCTGACGCTCAAGGAAATCCGCGACATGGTTACGGAGATGCTGGACGCCGAAAGCGAATGGCTGCCGCAGTTCGGCAACCGCCGGCCGCGCCCGACGCCGACGATTCCGATCCCGGCCGACGTGAAGGGCGCCGACGTGCCGATCGACCCGGCGCTCGCCATCTTCGCGCGCCTCGGGGAGCTGGCGCAGTAGCGGCATACGTGGCCTGAAAAAAGCCTAACCCCGGGCCGGATGCTTCCGGCGCCGGGGTTAGGCTTTTCGGGTTGGGGGCCGAGGTCGTGGAGCCGGCGGCGGAACCGCCGAGCGGCCCGCCAAGCGGACACCAGCGCCGCTATTTTGCGTTTTCGGCCGGTTTTGCGTATTTCGCGGCCATTCGTTCCGCTATTAGGGCCTAAAGTGGTGCCGCGCACGGTGTTTCACGCCATTAACGGCTCTGGCGGCCGCGAAACTCGCGAATTGCGCGACTTCCGCCAAATAGCGGCTCCCGGGTCCGGCAACGTCCGGCGGAACCGCCGACTGACACCGCCGAGCCGCCCGCCAACAAAAAAACCGCCGGGTTCCCCCGGCGGTTCATCGCGTTTTACCCTTTCAACGCCGCAAGCACGTCCTCCAGGAACGCCCACGTCCGCTCCACCGACGAAATCGACAGGTGCTCGTCCGGCGTGTGGATCTCGTACATGTTCGGCCCGAAGGAGACGGCGTCGAGGTCGGGCATTTTCTCGATCAGCACGCCGCATTCGAGGCCGGCATGGATCGCCTTGATCTCGATCGGCTTGCCGAAGCGCTTGTCGTATGCCGCCTCGATCACGGGGCGCAGCTTGGAGTCCGCGCGGTACGGCCAGCCCGGGAAATAGTGGTCCGTGCGAAACTCGCAGCCGACCGCTTCCGCCAGCGTCGCCATCGTACGCACAACGTCGTCGGTCTGCGAGCGCACGGAGCTGCGCGCCAAGCTTTGCATCACGACATGCGTCTCGTTCACGGACACGACGCCGAGGTTGGAGGACGTGCGCACGAGGTTGCCGATCGCCTTGTCCATGCTCAGCACGCCGTTCGGAATGAGCGCCAGCAAGCGGATGACGGCCGTTTTCACGTCGTCCGCGAACGCCCTTCCGGCGGAGTCGCCCGCATCGAAGCCCGCCTGCAGCGTGATCGAGACGCCCTTGTCGCTCGCCTGGAACTCGTCCCGCAGAATGGCGTTCAGCTCCGCGATCCGCGCTTCGACCGCCTCCTTCGCCGCGGCGTCGAGGTACACCGCCGCTTCCGCTTCGCGCGGAATGGCGTTGACCTTCATCCCGCCGCCGACGCCCGCCAGCTCGAACGCGGCATGGCGGCGCAGGTCGTCCAGCACGCGGCCGAGCAGCTTGTTCGCGTTCCCGCGCTCATGGATGATGTCGTCGCCCGAGTGGCCGCCCATCAGCCCTTGCACGGCGATCGTGTGCGGCTCGCCCGCGAACGAACCCGCTTCCTTCCACGCCAGCGGCACGGTATGGTACGCGTTGATGCCGCCGGCGCTGCTCACGAACAGAATCCCTTCGCGGTCGGAGTCGAAATTGATCATCATCCGGCCTTTCAGCGGGGACGCGTCGAGCTTGAACGCGCCGCCCATGCTCGTTTCCTCCTCCGTCGTCAGAAGGATCTCCAGCTCCGGGTGCGCCATGTCCGGCGAATCGATGATCGTCATCGCCGTCGCGACCGCGATGCCGTTGTCCGCGCCGAGCGTCGTGCCCTGCGCGTAAATCATGTCGCCGTCGATTTTGAACCGGATCGGATCCTTCGTGAAGTCGTGCACGGTCGACTTGTTCTTCTCGGTGACCATGTCCAGGTGGCCTTGGAAAATCACGATCGGCGCGCGCTCGTACCCGGGCGCCGCCGGCTTGCGGATGATCAGGTTATGCCGGTCGTCCTGCAGCACCGTGCAGTTCCGCGCGCGCGCGAAATCCGCCACGAAGTCGCTGACCGCCTTCTCGTTGCCGGATCCGCGGGGAATGCGCGACAGTTCCTCGAAAAACCGAATGACCCGGCTGTCGCCGGTATAGACGTTGTCTGGGCTCATATGTAAAAAATCCTCCTTAATCAAATAAATGGCCTATGCTTCCAGTGTAGCGCATGCGCCTTCAAAACGCCAAATATGGCGATTGGTTTGCGTTCACTGGCGTAAGTCAGGGAATGCAGCATGCGCCTGCTTCGGAAGCATAAGCTTGGCGCAAGGCGCTTGGTTTGCGTGTACCGACGGAGGTCGGGAATGCAGCATGCGCCCGCTTCCTCGAATAGGGACATGCAGCATGCGCTACTTCGGGAGCATAACCTTGGCGATTGGTTTGGACGAACTCTCAAAAAAAATTTGACAATCGCTTCCTCGATATGGTATTTATTTATTAGTCAATAAATATCGCTTAAGGAGCCGCCCACGCCATGACAGCCAAAGAAGAAGCCGCCCAAAACCGCAAAGAACAGATTCTCGACGCCGCCGCGGCGCTGTTCGCGGAAAACGGCTACTACAAGACGACGACCGCCGAAGTCGCCCGATCCGTGGGCGTGACGCAGCCTTACGTCTTTCATTTCTTCAAGTCCAAAGAAGCTCTCTACCTCGCCGTGCTGGACCGGGCCTACCGGCGCATCGTCAACGCTTTCGCCGCCGTGCAGGCGCCGCCCGAGAAGCTGCAGGAAACGATGGGCAAGGCGTTCGTGGACCTGCTCTGGGACCATCGCGACGAAATCCTGCTCGTCATGATGTCGTACACCACGCCCGAAACCGCCGTGCGCGACTATACCCGCAAGGAATTCGGCACGATCTACGAACGCGTCAAAGCCCGCTTCGAGCAGGCCGGACTCGAGGACGCCGCGGACAAGGCGAGCAATTTCATCGGCCACGGCCTCCTGATCGCCATGTCGGAAACGCTGGACCTGCCGCACCTATGCCGTTGGCGCGACAAGGCTCCCGAGAAGTACGCAGCGCTCGAAGACCCGGAACACCCCGGTTCTTGAGTGCATCGTTGAAAGCAGCGGAAATCGCAATCCCGTTGCTTTTTATTAGCACAACTGTTTATTAATCAATAAATAAACTCCACGTTTCTTTTGGCGCCTTGATTTATTTATCGATAAATTAACTCTCTTCTCCAAGTCGGCGTCACATCCACTCCTAGGTCAGTCCTCCGTTTCTTATCCGCAGCCCTGCCGACGCCAATGTCATCTCTTTTTTTATCCGCTTATTTAGTTATCCATAAATAAAAATAGGCGCAAAAGCAGCCCTGCCTGTCATTTATGGATTCAATAATCAACCTCATAAAGGAGTGTTTCGTTCCATGTTCACCTCGTCCCGCGTCAAACTGCTCGTCGTCACGTGCGCCGCGCTCTTCATGGCCATGCTCGACAATCTCGTCATCGGGGTCGCGCTCCCCTCCATTCAGGAGTCGTTCCACGCCGGCATGTCCGACCTGGAATGGTTCATGAACGCTTACACGCTCGCCTTCGCCGTCCTGCTCATCCCGTTCAGCGTCCTCGGCGAACGGTTCGGCCGCAAGCGCATGTTCCTGACCGGCATCGTCCTGTTCACCCTCGGCTCCGCCATGTCCGGCATCAGCGAAAGCTCCATTCAACTCATCCTCGCCCGGGCGCTGCAAGGGGTCGGCGGCGCCGCGATCGTGCCGCTCAGCCTGACGCTCGTCAACGGCGCGTTTCCCCCGGACAAACGGGCGGCGGCGCTCGGCATCTGGTCCGGCATTTCCGGGCTCGGCCTCTCCGTCGGCCCGCTCGTCGGCGGCCTCATCGTCAACGGCGCTCCTTGGCAGCTGATCTTCTGGGTCAACGTGCCCGTCGGCATCGTCGCCTTCCTGCTCGGCATGCGCTGGCTTCCGGAAACGCGCGGCGATCGCAAGCCGATCGATCCGCTCGGCATCGCGCTCCTCGGCGCCGGCCTGTTCGGCATCGTCTTCGGTCTGGAACGCGGCAATACCGACGGCTGGAGCTCGGCGACCGTCATTTCCCTGCTGGCCGGAGGCGTCGTGCTCCTCGCGCTGTTCTATCTCTGGGAACGCAGCCGCAAGCGGCCGTTCGTCCAATTCGAGCTGTTCCGCAGTCCGAAATACAGCAGCTTCGTCATCGCGGGCTTCTGGATGAACGCCGGCATCTTCTGCGCCATCTTCCTGCTCACGCTGTTCCTGCAGCAAGCCCAAGGCTTCTCCGCCCTGGAAGCCGGCGTCCGCGAAATGGCCTGGACCGGCTGCACCATGCTCGCCGCCCCGCTTGCGGGCCTCGCCGTCGGCAAGCTCGGCACCCGCGCCGTCCTGACGACCGGCCTGCTGCTGCAAACCGGCGCCCTGCTCGGGTTCGGCCTGCTCATCGCGAATCTCGGCGTCGACTTCCCGTTCGGCTACATGCTGCCGTTCATGATGATGGCGGGCGCCGGCATGGGGCTCAGCTTCACGCCGCTCTCCCACGGCCTGCTCTCCTCCGTGCCGGAATCCGCCGCGGGCGAAGCCAGCGGCATGAGCAACGCGATGCGGGAGCTCGGCGGCGTGTTCGGCATCGCCATCGGCGGGCTGGTGTTCCAATCCGGCGCCGCCGTCCGGACCCCCGCCGACTTCGGCGATCACATCGTGCCGGCCTTGTTCGCCGGCGCGGCCATGATCGCGATCAGCCTGCTCAGCGTCATCGCCGTCCGCGGCCGACACGCTGCCCGCCGCGCGCAAGCCGCGAACGATCCGGCGTAAGCCTGGCCCGCGGACGCGAGGGTCTCCGCCGGTGCGGACGCTCCTCCGGCCTGCGCGGATGCGAGGCGCCGCCGCAGGTACGGCGCGCCTCGAACGCCAACACAAAAAGCCGAACGCGGTTGCGTTCGGCTTTTTGACATGTCGGACCTGCCTTACACCTGCCTTGATCCACTGGCCCGGCCTGCGCCCCGTCCCCCGGGCGCGTGCCCAGCCGAATACCCCTTCGCCACCGCTTCCTCCAGCAAGCTATGAACGAAGCCCCCCAGGCCCGGCGCCGCCTCGGCGACGATCGCCATGCGTTTCCGCACGGCGTCGGCGCGGACGCCGTGCGCCCGCCACGCCTTGCCCTCGGTGCAGAAATTGTGCAAGACCGGATGCAGCCGGTCCATCGCCAAGGCATACTTCGCTTCCGGCGTCCGGCCTTCCTCGAATTCGAGCCACAGCGCCATCCAGGCGTCCCGCTGGTCCTCCGGCAGCAGCCCGAAGATCCGCTTGGCCGCGGCGACCTCGCGCTCCCATTTGTCCGCGTGGCCTTGAACGTCGTAGGCGAACGTGTCGCCGGCGTCGATCTCGACCAGGTCATGCACGAGCAGCATGTGCACGGTCTTCTTCAGGTCGAGCGCCGCGTCCGCCGCGTGCTCCTGCAGCAGCAGCGCCATGACGGCGATGTGCCACGTATGCTCCGCGTCGTTCTCGCGCCGCTCGCCGTTCATCAGGTAGGCTTGGCGCAGCACGTGCTTCAAGCCGTCGATCTCGCGAATGAACGCGATTTGTTTGGCGATCCGTTCGTTTTCCATTGGTTTTCATGCTCCTTTTCCGTCGTTCGTACTTTCCATCGTTTCCTCATCATACCGCCCCGAAGGCTGCCTGCAACAGGACATCGGTCCCGTGCAGCCGCCTCGCCCCCCGCCCAAAGCCGTGACGCGAGCGAAAAAAGACGCTCCCCAAGCGGCGCCGCCCGGGAAACGTCTCTTCTATCCGTTCAATGACCGCGAAGCTGCGCTGTTTTCACCTTGCCAGCCTTGCCAGCCTTGCCAGCCCTTAACGCGACGCCGGCCGGCCGTTATCCGCCGCTTAGCACCGCGCCGAACTGATTGGTGAACATGTCGTAGTACACGCCGCGCCGCTCCATCAGCTCGTCGTGCGAGCCGCGCTCCACGATGCTGCCGCGGTCGATGACCATGATCGTGTCGGCGTCGCGGATCGTGTTCAGCCGGTGGGCGATGACGAAGCTGGTGCGGTCCTGCAGCACGCCCTTCAGCGCGTCCTGGATGTGCAGCTCGGTCCGCGTATCGATGCTGCTCGTCGCCTCGTCGAGAATGAGGATTGACGGATCCGCGAGAATGACGCGCGCGATCGCGAGCAGCTGCCGCTGCCCCTGGCTCAGGTTGCTGCCGTTCTCCGCGAGCACCGTGTCGTACCGCTGCGGCAGCCGGCGGATGAACGGCGCCGCGTTCGCCAGCGCCGCCGCCCGCTCCATCTCCGCGTCCGTGGCGTCCGGCTTGCCGTACTTGATGTTCTCCCGGATCGTGCCGGAGAACAGGTACGTATCCTGCAGCACGATGCCGAACGCCTGCCGCAGGCTGTCCTTCGTGTACGCGCGGATGTCGCGGCCGTCGATCGCGATGGAGCCGCCCGTCACGTCGTAGAACCGCGTCAGCAGGTTGACGATCGTCGTTTTGCCCGCGCCCGTCGACCCGATCAGCGCGGTGCTCGTGCCCTCCGCCGAATCGAAGCTGACGCCCTGCAGGATCGGCCGGTCCGCGCGGTAGCCGAACGAGACGTTGTCGAACACGACGTGCCCCCGCGGATTCGCGAGCCGGACCGCGCCCGGCGGGTCCGCCGGCTCCTCCTCCTCGTCCAGCACCTCGAACACGCGCTCCGCGCCCGCCACGCCGGACTGCAGCATGTTGAACAGATTCGCCAAGTCGATGAGCGGCCGCACGAACTGCCGGGAATAGCTGAGGAAGCTCGCGATGACCCCGACCGTGATATGGCCGTTCACCGCCAGCAGCCCGCCGACGATGGCGACGGCCGCGAAGCCGAGGTTGTTGATGACGTTCATGATCGGCATGAGGAAGCCGGAACGAATCTGCGCCTTAATGCCGACCTCGCACAGCTCCGCGTTGATCGCCTCGAACTCGTCGATCGCTTTCCCTTCGCGGTTGAACGCTTTGACGATCTCGATGCCGGATATCGTCTCCTCGACATGGCCGTTCAGCAGGCCGAGCTTATTCTGCTGATCCTTGAACAGCGGCCCCGTCGAGCGGGCGATCGAGCGGGTCAGGAAGTAGACCGCCGGCACCGTGACGAGGCTCGCGAGCGTCAGCAGCGGGCTCAGGACGAGCATCATCACGAGCGCGCCCGCGATGGAGATCGAGCCGGTCATGACCTGCGCGGCCGACTGGGCGACCGTATTGCTCACGTTGTCGATGTCGTTGGACATCCGGCTCATCAGGTCGCCGTGCGTCCGCGTGTCGAAGAACCGGATCGGCAGCTTGTGCAGCTTCTCGAACAGCGCCGCGCGCAGCCGGCCGACGATCCGCTGCGAAGCGCCGGCCATCAGCCAGCCCTGCGCGAACGTCAGCCCGCCGTCGGCGACGTAGGAGACGACCATCGCGAGCAGCGCGAGCTCGAGCGCGCCGAAGTCGACGCCCCCCGCGTTCGCGGTCATGGCGTCGATCGCGCGGCCGATCAAGTACGGCGCCGCCAGCATGATGAGCGAATCGACGAGGATGATGACGAAGACGGCCGTCAGCAGCTTCCGCTCGCCGCCGAAATACGACCAGAGGCGCCGGAGCGTCGCCTTCAGGTTCTTCGGCTTGACGACGGGGCCGCCGCGTCCCGGGCGGCCCCGGCCGGCCATGCCCATCGGCGGCGGGCCGGAAGGCGCTCCCGCGCCGCCGCCCGCTTGCCCGCGCTGGCTTTCGTCGCGCTCAGACATTCGCCCTCGCCTCCTTGCCGGTCTGCGACCGGTAGATTTCCTGGTACGTCCGGCAGGTCCGCATCAGCTCGTCGTGCTTGCCGGATCCCACGATCTCGCCGTTGTCGAGCACGACGATCCGGTCGGCGTCCATGACGGACGTCATGCGCTGCGCGATCAGGAGGCAGGTCAAGCCTTCGGCGTATTCCCGCAGCGCCGCCTTGATGCGCGTCTCGGTCGCCGCGTCGACGGCGCTCGTGCAATCGTCGAGGATCAGAATCGCCGGCTGGCGCACGAGCGCCCGCGCGATGGACAAGCGCTGCTTCTGGCCGCCGGACAGGTTGACGCCGCCTTGGCCGAGCTTCGTGTCGTAGCCGTCGGGAGACGCGGCGATGAATTCATGGGCTTGCGCCATCTTGGCGGCCCGGACCATTTCCTCTTCCGTGGCGTCCTCCTTGCCCCAGAGCAGGTTGTCGCGGATCGTGCCGGTGAACAGCACCGTCTTCTGCGGCACGATCGCGATCCTCTCGCGCAGCCGCTTCGGCTCGACGTCGCGCACGTCCGTCCCGTCGACCTCCACCGTGCCGGCAGCCGCGTCGTAGAAGCGCGGAATGAGGGAGACGAGCGTGGTCTTGCCCGAGCCCGTCGACCCGATGATGCCGATCGTCTCGCCCGGCCGGCAGTCCAGCGTGACGTCGCGCAGCACGGCATCCGTGCCGCCGTACGCGAACGACACGCCCTTGAACGAGACGCTGCCCGCCGCCTGGGGCTCGGCCGCCGCGCCGTCCTTCCAGGTCATGTCGTCGCGCTCCGCGAACACTTCGCCGATCCGCTCCGACGACGCTTTCGCCCGGACGAACAGGTTGAACACGTTGGAGATCATGAGCAGCGAGAACAGGATTTGCGTCATGTAGTTGATGAACGCGATGATATGCCCGACCTGCATGTGACCCTCGTCGACCCGGTGGCCGCCGAGCCAGATGACCGCGACGATGCCGAAGTTGACCGTCAGCATGATGCCCGGGCCGAAGACGGACATCATCCGCATGGCGCGCGTGGTGATCTCCCGGTACGACCGGTTCACGCCGCCGAATTTGTCCGTCTCGAACTCGAACCGGTTGAACGCCTTGACGACGCGCACGCCGGACAAGTATTCGCGGGAGACGCCGTTCAGCCGGTCGAGCGCCTTCTGCACGCGCGAAAACAGCGGAAAGCCGATCCGCATGTTACAGACGATCAGGACCGCCACCATCGGCACGACGACGGCGAGCACGACCGACAGCGGCGGATTCAGCCGGATCGCCATGAAGAGGCTGCCGAGACAGATGAGCGGCGACTTGACGAAGATCCGCATCAGGCCGTTCGTGAAGTTCTGCAGCTGGGTGACGTCGTTGGTGAGCCGGGTGACGAGAGACGCGCGGTCGAACTTGTCGATGCTCGTGAAGCTCAGCGTCTGAATCTTGCGGAACAGGTCCGACCGCAGCTTGGTGCCGAAGTTGAGCGACACGTGGCTGGAGATGACGTTGCGCATCGTGGCGGCCACCGCTCCGAACGCGGTGACGAGCAGCATGTATCCGCCGAAGCGGAAGACGTAATTCAGGTCCTTGTTCTGCACCCCGACGTCGATGATGCGCGACATGAGCGTCGGCTGCAGCAGGTCGCAAAGCGCTTCCAGCGTCAAAAACAGGATCGCCGCGGCGAACGGCTTGCCGAACCGCCGCAAATATGGACTCAAGTAACGCAAGCGCAGGACTCCCTTGCCGATTGAATGGTCTGCTTCTTTCCTACTTTTCGCAATCCGACGTGGCGACTCTTCTTCCGATTCTTCCTCCGACTTCTTCTTCCGACTTCTTCTTCCGGCGTTTCTTCCGATTTTCTTCCCGGATGCCTTCCGGCCTCCCTGTAAGCCGCTCTTCGTTCTGCCCGCTTCCGCCCCGTCCCTCGCGGGGAATCCATCAACCGTCTGCCGTGTCCGCTCTTATACTTCTCATTATAACTTGTGGTACGATAGGAGGGAAATGAAACCGCAAAGGAGCGTGCGACCATGAAAGAAGAACTGTTGAACCGATTCACTTCATACATAACGATCGACACCCAATCCGACGACGACAGCGATACCTGCCCTTCCACCGCGGGCCAATGGGACCTGGCGCGGCATCTCGAGCGCGAGCTGAAGGAGATCGGCCTGACGGAAGTAACCTTGGACGAGAACGGCTACGTCATGGCGACGCTGCCGGCGAACACGGACAAGGAAGGCGTGCCGACGATCGGCTTCATCGCCCACATGGACACCGCGACGGACTTCACCGGCGCCGGCGTCAAGCGCCAGATCGTCGAGAACTACGACGGCGGCGACATCGTGCTGAACCGCGGGCTGAACATCGTGCTGTCGCCGCGCGAGTTCCCGGAGCTGGTTACCTACAAAGGCCAGACGCTCGTCACGACCGACGGCACGACGCTGCTCGGCGCCGACGACAAGGCGGGCATCACCGAGATCGTCACCGCCATGGCGTATTTGGTCCAACACCCGGAGATCAAGCACGGCCGCATTCGCGTCGCGTTCACGCCGGACGAAGAGATCGGGCGCGGCCCGCATAAGTTCGACGTGCCCGCCTTCGGCGCGGACTTCGCCTACACGATGGACGGCGGCCCGCTCGGCGAGCTGGAGTACGAGAGCTTCAACGCCGCCCAGGCGGTCCTGACGTTCAAGGGCGTCAACGTGCATCCCGGCACGGCGAAGGGCAAGATGATCCATTCCGCCAAAATCGCCATGGCGTTCCACGACCGCCTGCCCGCGGGCGAAGCGCCGGAGTTTACCGAGGGCTACGAAGGGTTCTACCATCTGATCTCGCTTCAGGGCAACACGGAACAGACGAAGCTCGTCTACATCATCCGGGACCACGACAAGGAGCTCTTCGCGCACCGCAAGGCGACCGTCGAAGCGATCGCCGATGAGTTCCGCCAGACGTACGGCGAGGACCGCATCGTGCTCGACCTGAAGGACCAGTACTACAACATGCGCGAGAAAATCGAGCCGGTCAAATACATCGTCGACATTGCCCACGAAGCGATGACGAACCTCGGCATCGCGCCGATCGTGAAGGCGATCCGCGGCGGCACGGACGGCTCCCAGCTGTCGTACATGGGCCTGCCGACGCCGAATATTTTCGCCGGCGGGGAGAACTTCCACGGCAAGTTCGAATACGTCTCCCTCGAGACGATGCAGAAGGCGACGGAGGTCATCGTGGAAGTCGCGAAGCTGGTGGAGCAGCGCGGTCAATAGCGGAAACGGCACCGCCGGCGACGTATGGCGCGTCCGGCGAACGCGCAAGGCTGCGAACGGCGGACGCGAGGCGCAATCGGCGAGCGCGTAAGGCCGACCGGCGGACGCGCGTCAAGACCGCGGATCGGGCACCACACACGCCACACACGCCATACACGCCATACACGCCATACACGCAAAAAAGATGCCGGGTCGCCTCCGGCATCTTTTTGCGTTTCACGCCTGCCCTGCCGAATCGCCGCTTGCGGGCGGCTCTGCGTCTTCGCCTTCGCCGTCCGGCTCCAGGCGCTCGCTCTCGTACGCCAGCAGCGCCCCGCGGCCGTCGTCCGGCACCGCGTACAGCCGGAGCCGGTCCCCCGCGCGCTCCAGGAAGACCGGGTTGCGCGTCAGCACGTGGCCTCCGGGCGAATATAGCGCGACCGGCACTTCATGGACCGCCGAGAGCGTATCCAGGTCGATCAGCGCCAAGCCGCCCAGCTCGTACGGCGCGGCCCCGGCTCTCGCAAGTCCCGGCGCCGGCAGCTCGGCGATGCCGCTCAGGAGCAGCTGCCCGCCGCCCGCGTAATGGCCGTCCTGGTAGTCGACGAAGTGGCTGCCGTTGGCTTTCGCGCGCAGCAGCCGCCCCGTCCGGTCCCACTCGTAGAAGACGCGCGAGCCCCAGCTATAGCCTACGAGCCGGCCGCTTCGGCCGTCGCAGGCCACGCCGCCGACGTGATCCGGCACGCGGAACGCTTCCTCCGCCGCCAGCGTGCGCGGATCCACGCGGTAGACGATCGCCCGGCTGTTCGGCCGGTACTCGGCGACCGGCACCCACAGGCTTTCGCCGTCGTAATCGAGGCCGCCCGGATGGTACTGGTCGCCCTCGCCGAGCGTCGTCTCCCGCACGAGCCGCCCCGCGCCGTCGAAGACGAACAGGCGGCCGATCCCCTTGCCCGGCGAACGGTCGTGTCCGTCCGCCCGGTTCGCCTCGCGAACGGGGACCTCGGTCAGCTCGACCGAGGACAAGTAATACAGTTCTCCGATCCGGATCATGCCTTGGGCGTGGCCGTTGTCGAACTGCAGGCCGATCTCGGCCCGCGCCTCCCAAGCCGTGCCGCGCGTCAGCTTCCGGAACAACGCGGTCAGCCGCGGATCCTCCATAAGCGTCCGTCCTCCCGATGTCGTATGTGCATGCATGCCTCGTTCGCCACCATTATAACCCGGCCGCGGCCGCGCGCCTACGGCCGCGGATACGCCAATTCGTACCGCGCGCCCGCGATCCAGGCGCCCCGCTCGAAGTCCCGGCCGCGCACGATGACGCGGTCGCGGTACACCTCGACGTCGTAGCCTTGGCTGCCTTCCTTGCGCTCGTCCGCGTCCGTCCACAGGTACGCGACCGAAGCGGCGTTGAACATCGGCGGCAGCGCCTCGTCCCCCGCGAAATGGTTATGCGCCGCTTCCATCTCCCAGTGCGTGTGGCCCGAGAACAGGATCGCGCCGCCGCGATGCCGGGCGAGCACCGCCTTCAGCTCCGCGTCCTGCACGACGCCGTGCCAGTTTTGCCCCGTCCGGGAGCCGGCCACCGTGTCCAGCAAGGGCTGATGCAGGAAGACGAACGCGGGCAGCCGCGAAGACGCGCCCTCGTCCAGCTTCGCCGCGAGCCAGGCGAGCTGCTCGCCGGACAACGACGCGTGCAGCTCGTGGTTCGTCTCGGTGCCGAGGAAAATAAAATGTACCCCCTCGATCCAATGGTCGTGATACGGCGCGGGCATCTCCGTCGCGGACAAGAAGTTCGCGATGCGGGATTCCCTCTCGCCCAGGCCGACATCGTGGTTGCCCATGGTCAGCCGCAGCTCGGGCAGCCGCGCCCGGTGCGCGTCCCAGATATGCCGAAACGCAGCGTATTCGTCCGGGAACCCGTGATCGGTCACGTCCCCGACGTGCATGATGCCGGCGCTGTCCGGCGCCGTCTCGGCGATATCCGCCAGCGCCCGCGCCAGGCGGCGATTGTAGAGATGGCCCCCGTCCGCCCGGACATGCGTATCCGTGATGACTTGAAACCGGAGCAGCCGCTCCTCGGACCGCGCGTCTCCTTGCGCTTTCGGACCGTTCGCTTCCATCGTTTCGCTCGCTCCCTTCGTCAATGCCCGTTTTGACTTATATTCAAGCCGATGACCCCGGCGACGATCACGCCGATCCAGAGCAGCGAGGACATCGGCAGCTTTTCCCCGAACACGAAATACCCGGCGATCGCGATGAGCACGATCCCGACGCCCGACCACACCGCGTATACCAAGCTGACTTCCAAGTAGCCGAGCGCGAAATTGAGCAGCGTAAAGCTCGCTCCGTAAAACAAAAACATCAACACGGAAGGCACGACGCGGGTAAAGCTTTCCGATAGCTTCATGGACACGGTGCCGGACAGCTCAAGCGCGATCGCGAGGCCCAGCAGCAGCCACCCCATGCCGTTTCCCCCTCTCATGATTCGCCTTCCAGGACGGCAAGCTCGCCGTAGGCGACGATCATCGCGTCCGCGTCCGCCAGCAGCTCCGCGTCCGCGCCGGCCGGCCCGGCAATGCCGATTGCAAGCGCCGCGCCGGCCGCCTTGGCCATGCGCATGTCGCCGTTCGTATCGCCGATGACCGCGACCCGCGAGCAGGGCAGCCCCAGCTTCCCGCACGCCAGCTCGACCATATCCGGAAACGGCTTGCCGCGTTCCGTCTGGTCCGCCCCGACGCAGACGTCGAAATAATGCCCGAATCCCAGCCAATCGAGATGCTCGAGGGCCGTCTCCGTCTCGTCCGCCGTCACGACGCCGAGCGCCAGGCCGGCGCGGCGGCATTGCGCCAGGAACGCGGCGACGCCTTCCAACGGCTTCACCGTCCGGGCCTGCGCCAGCCGCTCATTGGCGTACGTGGCGCATTCCCGGGCGAGCACCTTCGCCTCGGCCCAAGAGAGCCCCGACCGGTAGCCCTGCCACGTCAGCACCGCCAGCAATTCGCCGACCGTCCCCATCGCGAGCGGTCCGTTGCGGTCGTAATCCCTAATCTCCCCGTCCGCCGAGCGGCGGGTTCCCCATAATGTGTCCGAATCCACTTCGATCGGCCGCAGTTTCCTCGCTTCAAGCTCATGAGAGAACCGGGCGAGCAGCTGCTCGCTCCAGTTCCCCCACGTGTACACAAAGTCCAGCAGCGTGCCGTCTTTGTCGAACAAAATCGCTTGAACCGGAACCTCTGCGCCCGCTGCGCGCAATAGCGCCATGCGCGGGCCCTCCTTTTACTTGTTCAGTTTGTCCAGCTCGCGCTGGGCCGTCGCTTTGGCTTCCTTCAGGACCTTCTCCGCCGGCTCGCCCGAGATTTGCAGCTTGTCCGCCGCGACCTTGAGCGCGTCGGTGATTTTGCCGCCGGTCGGATCCTGGAACGGCTTGGACGCGTGCGCCGCCTGCTTGAGCGGAATCGTGCTCTGCGGATTCGCCTTGCTGAACGCGACGAACGCCGGATCGTCCAGCGCCGACTGGCGAACCGCGATATACCCCGTGTTCATCGACCAGAACGCCGTGTTCTCCGGGCTCATGAAGAACGCGAACCATTCCAGCGCCGCCTTCTGCTGCTCCGGGCTCGCCTTCGCCGGAATGCCCGCGAGGATGGCCTGCGCGACCGGCTTGCCCGGGCCCGCGCCTTCCCAGCCCGGCTGCTCCATCGCCGCCAGCTGAATGAAGTCCAGGTCGCCTTGGTCGCCGCTCGAACCGGTATAGCCGGCCGCTTGGCCCTTCATGACGTCGTCGATCGTCTGGTACCAATATTCCCAACCTTGGCCGCCGGAGTGGATGCGCATCGTCTTGTCGTCGAAGATCGCCTTGCGGAAGAAATCCCACGTCGAGATCCATTCCGGCGAGTCGATCAGGACCGTCTTGCCGTCGTCGCTCAGGATCTTGCCGCCCTTGCTGTACGCGGCGTCGATCATGTTGTCCGCGCCCCACATCGGCTCCCAGCCGTAGAACGTCGTCTTGCCGCCGCTCTTGACCGCCGTCTTGTCCGCCGCCTTCGCCAGCGCTTCCCACGTGGTCAGCTCCTCGGGCTTGATGCCGCTCTTCTCGAGCGCGTCCTTGCGGTAGTACATGACCTGCGTCGTGCCGTACATCGGCAGGAAATACTGCTTGCCGTCGACCTGGCCCTGCTCGAGGAAGGTCGGGACGACGTCGTCCTTATTGAAGTCCGGCAGCGCGGCGAGCAGATCGTCGATCGGGGCGTAATAGCCCTTGCGCGCCCAGTCGACGTTCGAGGACAGGACGGCGGCGGGCACGTCGCCCGACGCGATCGCGGCCTGCAGCTTCTTCTCCGTCTCGCTGTAGTCGGCCTGCACGACCGGCTTCACGATGACGTCCTGCTGGGACGCGTTGAACTTGTCGATCAGCTTCTGCATGTTCTCGCCCAGCTTGCCGCCGAGTCCGTACCAGAATTCGATCGCGACCGGTTCCTTGGCCGGTTCGGCCGCGTTCCCGGCGGATGCGTCCGACGACTCGTTCGCCGGCTGCGCGTTCGCCGCGTTGTTCGCCGGCTCCTGGCCGTTCGAGCCGGCCGCGTTGCCGTTCCCGTTCCCGCTCCCGGCCGAGCCGCATGCCGTCAGCACCAGAAAAGACGTTAACAAAAGACCCGCCGCTGTTGATTTCATCGTCACCATGTTCATTTCCTCCACCTTTTCTTTTTTCGGGCGCGTTTCCGATTCCCTCTTGCTTGCCTCTCACGCTCTCGGGTTTGCCGCTTGTTCCCGCTTGCTTTCGAACCTATCCTTTGTTTTCCGATTCTAGCCTTTGCTTTCGATTCTAGCCTTTGCTTTCGATTCTAGCCTTTGCTGGCGCCCGCCGACAGGTTGACGCTCTGGATGATCGTCTTTTGCGTCAGCACGAAGATGACCAGGAGCGGCGCGATCGTGAACGCGCTGGCCGCCATGATGAGCGGCCATTTCAATCCGTACGCACCCCCTTCCACGAAGAAGCTCCGCAGTCCGGCCGACACGAGCTGCAAATTCGGGTCCTTCGTGATGAGCATCGGCCAGAAGTAGTTGTTGTACTGCTCGATGAACGTGATGAGCGCCAGGACGGCGAAGGACGCCCGGGTCAGCGGTATGAGCACCGTCCACAAGATGCGGACGTGCGACGCCCCGTCGATCTGGCCGGCCTCGACCATCTCGTGGGATACCTGCAGGAACGATTGCCGGACCAGGAAGATCGAGAAGATGCTCACGCAGTTCGACAGAATCAATCCGCCGTACGTGTTCAGCAGATGCAGCTTCCCGAGAATGATGTAGCCGGGCAAATACACCGCCGTCGCCGGAATCATGTAGCCGATCAGAATGAGCAAGGTGAACGCGCCCTTCAGGCGGAATTTCATGTGCGTGAGCGCGTACGCCATCATCCCCGAGTTGACGACTTGGATCGCGACGATCGCGGCGGCGACGAAAATGCTGTTGCCCATGTACCGGGCGAACGGCGCGGCGGTCCAGGCGTCGCGGAAGTTGCTCCACATCGGGTCGTGCGGCCACAGGGTCGGGGGAAATCGAAAGATTTCGTCGTTCGTTTTGAGCGCGCTCGTGACCATCCAGTAAAACGGAAACGCCATGAGCAGCGCCAGCGCGGCAACGATCAGATAATGCGCGGATGCGCCCAGCTTCCTCCAAGCTGACATGCGAATGCTCCTCTCCTGTCCGAAAGTCGGATTAATCCTAATAATGAACGGCTCTGCGGCCGACCAAGCCGGAAGCGAGCGACAGCAGCGCGCAGCCCGCGACCAGCGTGATCGCGACGGCGGACGCTTGTCCGATCTGGAACGACGTGAAAGCCGACTGGTAGTATAGATAGAGCAGCGTGCGCGTGGATCCGGCCGGGCCGCCCTGGGTCAGGACGTTGATCTGGTCGTACGCCTGCAGCGCCTGCACCATCTGCACGATGATCAGGAAGAACGTCGTCGGCGAGATCAGCGGCAGCGTCACGTGCGCGAATTTGCGCCAGGCGCCCGCGCCGTCCAGCTCCGCCGCTTCCTTCAGGTCGTTCGGCACATTGCGGATCGCCACCAGGTAGAACACCATGGCCCAGCCCGCCGATTTCCAGACGGTCACGAGCAGCACGCCGACGAGCGCCCAGTGCGAATCTTCCAGCCAGCGAAGGCCGCCGCCCCCGAACGCCTTCAGCACGCTGTTGGCCAGCCCGACCTCCGGCTCGAAAATCCAGGACCACACGATCGACACCGCGACCGTCGGCGTGACCCAGGGCGAGAAGATCAGCGTGCGGTACACGGCGCCTCCCTTCAGCTTGCTCGTGAGCAGCAGGGCGAGGCCGAGGCCGATCGCGATGATCGGCAGCACGCTGCCGAGACAGAACAGCACGGACACGCGGAGCGACTGGTAGAACGCCGGGTCGGCGAACAGCCCGCCGTAATTGTCCAGCCCCACGAACGTCTTGGCCGGGCTCATGAAGTCCCACTCCATGAAGCTTAGGTACACGACGTACGCGAGCGGGAAGAACCAGAACAGCGCGAGCGGAATCATCGCGGGCAGCGTGAACAGCAGGGCCTTGCCCTCGGAGATAAAATATTTTTTTCGCATACAAACCTCCTATCGTTCAATAAATATTTAATAATTTGCGGAATAATGGTGTTTTATCGAACTAATCGTCTTATTTTCAAAAATTATTGTACGTTAAGTTTTTTCAAGAAAGGTTATCCCAACGTGAAATCGGGTTGAATTTTATGTAAAATGCAGGGTAGAGACGAACGGCTGGAGGAGGAACGATGAAGAAAGATACGGCAGGCAGATTGAACGATCCGGCCTCGTCCCGCGAGCAGCTTCGGGCCAAAGTCGTCGACGCCATCGCGCAGACGATGGACTTGTACGGCGTCAACTACACCTTCGGGCAGCTGTACGGCATCATGTTTTTCGAAGACCGGCCCATGACCCTGGAGGAAATGCAGGCGGACATGAAGATGAGCAAGAGCAACATGAGCTACGCCGTCCGCTCGCTGATCGAATCCAAGATGGTGTCCAAGCTTAAGGAGAAAGACGCGCGGAAAGACCTCTACGTGGCGGAGACGAACTTCTTCAAGGCGTTCCAGTCCTTCTTCACGACGAAGCTGCAGCGCGAAATCGACGTCATGAAGCACGCGATCGAGGAGGTCATCCCCTCCTTGTCGGAAACGATCCTGGAGCTGAACACCTCGGACGAGGAACGGAAGCTCTGTCTGGAGGATCTGCACAAGCTGAAGCACGCGTTAAGCTACTACGAGTGGCTCCAGCAGTTCGTGAACGACCTGGAGACGGGCGTTTATTTCGACGGGCGCCAGGAGTCCCGGTAACCGCGTTCGCGCAGCGCGCGAATCGATCGGCATCCCATCCGCGCGATACGCGCCGCCATCCTTCAAAAAATAAACCAAGAGCCCTCGCCCGATCAACCAAGGCGAGGGCTCTTTGATTTGAGGACCGTGGCGAAGCTGCCCTCGGCCGAAGCGCCGGTCCGAAGTCCCCGCTCCGAATTGTTCTAGACCAATTTACGCCTCGCCTAGCCGCTGCGTTCAATGAATCCGCCTTATAATCCGGCGTTTCGGGCTTTTCGCCCAAGAAATCCGGTCTATTGATCTAGACCAATTAATCGAAGCTTAACCTGCCGTTAGCATTCGCCGCACGTTGTTTTATTCCCGACTAACATTCGCCGCCTATGCTGGTAGCAGGCCGAGCATCCTCGGTTGCGGCCACGACAAAGGAACGAATGGAGCCCGCGATGGTAAACCGTTACGCAGAGATTTGCGCGATCCTCGGCAAAGAAATCGACCAAGGACTCTTCATGGAAGGCGAACGGCTGCCCACGGAGAGGGAGCTGAGCGACCGCTTCGGCGTCAGCCGCGAGACGATCCGCAGATCGCTGAAGCAATTAATCGAGCTTGGACGCGTCCATGGCATCCAAGGCTCGGGTTATTACGTCCGCCGGCAGGGTCAGCACATGAAAAGCACCATCAATCGCTTTTCCAGCATTACCGAGCTGATCCGCAACGCCAATCTGACCGAAGGCGACCTGGAGGTGCAGATTTTCAAACGCAAGCCCGACGCGCAGGAGATCCAACTGCTCGATCTCGGCAGCCAAGACGTCGTCTTCGTCATCGACCGAATACGAACGGCCGACCGCGAGCCGGTGGTGTACTCCAAAAACATCTTGCCCCAACGCATCGTCGGGGTCGATTTCCCGGAGAAGTTCGAGCCGGGCTCCCTGACGAAATGCTTGAGCCAGAAGTACGGCATTACGGTCGCGGAAGCGCTGATGGAGCTCTGCGCCGTGACCGACGAGGACATGCTGCCCTATCGGCTGAAAGTAAGCAACTCCCCCCTGCTTAAATTCATCCAAGTGCATTATGACGCCAAGGGGGCGCCGATCTTTCTTTCGTACGATTTCATGCGCAACGACAAGATCCGGTTCTTCGTCAGGCGCACCTGAATCGTCCCGTTCGGACCGCTCCGGAAACCGCTCGCCCAAAATTTAACCGTCGAGGAGAATGCCACGTGAACATCCAACCCGCGCTTCATTGGAAACGCGCCGCCGCCGCCGCCGCGGTGACCTTGCTGCTGTCCGGCTGCGGACAGGCCGTCCAGAATACCGCCGCCGACAATGCCCGCCAAGCGGAAAGCACCCAGGATCCCAATGCCGCCTCGGATATCGATACGGGAGGCACGAAGGTGAACGTCGTTTCCGCGGCGGACGATGCGGAAGTCGTGCCGATCGAGGTCATGACGCCCGATTCCTCCGCCCCGGCCAGGGCGAACAATTTCGTCAAGGCCGCCGACATGCTCAATGCCCAGCTGGAGAAAGAAAACGCCAAGCAGCGGGTGAAGGTCAACGCCGTCGTCAAGCCGCTGGCCGATGACGATTTCAAGCAAAACTTCATCTTCGCCTCGAAATCCGGCAACGCCGCCGATATCTATGCGACCACGTTCTCCAATATCGGCTGGATGGCGGACGGGGATTATCTGCTGAATCTCGACGGCATCGAGAAGGAAGCGGTATTCCGAAACCAGATCCCGGGCTACTGGGACGCGGTGACCTGGGATAAGCATATCTGGGGCGTCATTCAAGACACGGAAGCCCGCCCGGTCTATTACTGGAAACCCGCGCTGAAGAAGCTCGGATGGACGGACGAACAGATCGCGGCGCTCCCGGACAAAGCCGAGAAAGGCGAAATCACGATCGCCGACATGGACAAGATCGCCAAGGACGCCGTCGATCGGAAGATCGTCCGTAACGGCTTCGTGCCGACCACCGGCCAGAGCGACCTGGCCCTCCTCTACTACAGCCACGGCGTGGAGATGTACGACAAGGACAAAGCCGAATACGTGCTGGATAAAGCCCATATGACGGATACGCTTAAGTGGATCAAGGGCCTGCTCGACGCCAAGGTTCTGCCCGCGGCCGCGCTCTCCGCGCCCAAGGACGACAACCTGAAGGCGATGATCAACGGCGAAACCATGTTCATGGTCGCCGGCGTCTGGGACGAAGCGAAGTGGCGAACGCGCGGCATGGAGAAGACGCAGGGGAACGTGAGCACGGACTTCATCATGCAGAATATCGGCGTCATGCTGATGCCTCCCGCCGAGAAAGGCGGCAAGCCCGTCACCGTATCCGGTCCGTGGACGTACGTCGTCAGCAAGCAAACGAAGCACCCGGAGCTGGCCAAGCGCCTGCTGACCTACGTCAGCGCGCCGGAGCTGCAGAAGGAGCACGACGAGCAAAGCTCGCATCTTCCGTTTACGAAGGAAGGCCAAGCGCTGATCAAGGACGACGCCTGGCTGAGCGCCAACAGCTACCTGATCAACTATTCCAGATTCATTCCGAACGATCCCGACCAGCCCAAGTTCGCGAAGATCTACACGGATGCCATCAAGAACATCGCGACGGGCAAGAGTCCCGAGGAAACGGTGAAGTGGATGGAGCAGCAAATGAAGCTGAATCTCGATAAATTCACGGTAAAGTGACGTGGCCCGCATGAACGCGAAGCATAACGATACCAACAAGCCCTTCCCCCGGCAGCAACCCGGGGGACTGCGGGACAAGCTGAGGGAACACGGCGCCTCGGGTTTGATGCTGAGCCCGTTCCTGTTCAACCAATTCGTCTTGTTTGCCGCGACGGCCGTCATCGTGACCTTGATCGCCTTTACGTCGATGGACGCCGCGCTGCGCTGGGATTTCAACGGACTGACGAATTTTCGCAAGGCGTTGATCGATCCCAAGGTCGGGCTCATTATCGCCAATACGGCCTTGTTCGTCGTATCGACGCTGGTCATCCAGATCGCCTGGGGGTTCGTCATCGCGGTGACGACCACCCACTACGTGCGCAATCGGACGGTCGGCTCCGTGTTCCGAACGATCTGGCTCCTCCCCCGCGTCTCGCCGGGGGTCGTCGAAGCGCTGCTTTGGACCTGGATTCTCAGTCCCAGCAAGTACGGCGTGCTGAATACGCTCATGCACGCCTGGTATGGCTCGGAGCCCGTGGCCTGGCTCGACAAATACCCGCTCTTGATCAACATTCTGCTGTCCGGGGTGATGGGCTCGACGCTGTCGATGATCGTCTTCTCGTCCGCGCTGCAAGCCGTGGACAAATCCTATTTCTACGTCGCTCGCGTGGACGGCGCGACCGAATGGAGCATGCTCTGGAAGCTCATCGTTCCTTTCCTTCGGTGGCCGCTGACCTTCCTGGCGGTATGGCAGGGACTCGGCCTGCTCACCAGCTACGAATCCATCCTGCTGCTGACCGACGGCGGACCGGACAACCGTTCGGAGACCTGGGCGCTGTACGCCTTCCATACGGCGTTCTTCACCCTCGATTTCGGCTACGGCTCGGCCATCTCGCTGTTTATCCTGCCGATCATCGTCATCGCCATGGTCGTGTCGTACCGGTTGTTCGGCTTCCGCAAATTAATGGGCGGGGCCCGCTGACGGGCCCGGAAGGGAGGCATACGCATCATGCATGACAATACGGTCCGGATCGACGCCCTGCCGGTTCGGTCGGAGGGTTTTACGCCGCCGGCAAGAGCCGGACGCTTCAAGGGACTGCCCAATCTCCTGTCGATCGCGGCGCTTACCCTCGTGACGGTTCCGCTGCTGTTCATTTACGTCTGGCTGATTCTGATCTCGTTCGGCGACAAGATGGTCAACGGCATCCTGCCGCAGGGCTTCACCTTCCGGAACTGGAGCTTCCTCTGGTCGGAACTGACGGTCGACGGCATGGTCTACCCGAGCATCTGGGGCATTTTCGCCAATACGCTGATTATTGCCGTCGGCTCCTCCGTGCTGGAGGTATCCGCCGGCCTCATGGCGGGCTACGTCATCTCCCGCAGCCGCTTCCCGGGGAGAAACGGCCTGCTGCATTCCACGATGCTCACCCATGCGTTCCCTGCCGTGACCTCGCTCATCGCTTCGTTCTACATCCTGAACGAGCTCGGGCTGATCAACACGCTCGGCGGCATCATTCTGCTGAAGGGCTTTGCCGGGCTCGGCATGTCGACCTGGATCATCAAGGGCTTCTTCGACGACGTGCCGAAGGAGCTCGAATGGGCGTCCAGCGTGGACGGCGGCAGCCGGATCAAGACGTTCGCGGCGGTCTATCTTCCGCTCGTCTGGCCGGGCATCGTCGCCGTCTCCCTGTTCGCCTTCCTGAGCGGATGGGGCGAATACATCATGGTGTCGGTGTTCTTGTTCGACGACGACATCAACACGCTCTCGCTGATCGTCCGCAGCCTGTTCTCGGAGACGTCCACGGCCAGCTACGGCGTCGTCATGGCGGTCGGCAGCTTCTACATGCTGCCGTGCCTGATTCTGTACTTTTTCTCCCAGCGCGCGCTGATGAGAATGAAAATGTGAAGGAGGCTGCGCCATGCGCATTGAACTGCGGCACGTATCCAAACGCTACGACGCGGAAGCGCCGTCCGTCAACGATTTGAGCCTGTCCGTCCGGGACGGGGAGCTGATGACGATCCTCGGCCCGAGCGGCTGCGGGAAGTCCACCACGCTGCTGATGATCGCGGGGATCTTCCCGCCTTCGCAGGGCGATATCCTGTTCGACGGACACCGGGTGAACGGCGTGCTGCCGAAGGACCGGCGAATCGGCATGGTGTTTCAGAATTCCGCGCTGTATCCGAATATGAACGTCCGGAAGAACATCGAATATCCGCTCAAAAACATGGGCGTGCCCCGCAAGGAACGGGCGCAGCGCGCCGAAGAGGCGGCCCGGATGGTGCAGATGAGCGACTATATGCGGCGCAAGCCCGGCCAGCTCTCCGGCGGGCAGCGCCAGCGGATCGCCATTGCCCGGGCGGTCGTGAAGCGGCCGGGGCTGCTGCTGCTCGACGAGCCGCTGTCCAGCCTCGACGCCAACCTGCGGGGATCCATGCGCGAGGAAATCAGGCGCCTGCAGAAGGAGCTCGGCATTACGACGATCATGGTCACCCACGATCAGGAGGAAGCGCTCTCCATGTCCGACAAGATCGCCGTGATGAACGCCGGCGAATTGCAGCAGATCGGCACGCCCTTGCAGCTGTACGGCGTGCCGGCCAATTGGTTCGTCGCGAGCTTCCTCGGCATGCCCGCCATGAATGAACTGGCCTGCGCTTGGCGCGCCGGCAGCCTGCAGCTGACGGCTGCCGGCCAGGCGATTCCCCTGCCCGGCGCAGCCGCGAATGAGCTCGGGGCGATAAGGGAGGGCCACGCGATGCGTCTGGCCTTCCGGCCTCACCAAGCGTCGCTGGTCACGGATCCCGGCCACCGCCTGGAAACCGATTTGCGAGGCCGTGTCGCCGCGGTCGAATTCACCGGGAGAGAACGCCTCGTGCACGTCCGTATCGGCGATGCGACCGTCAAGGCGTATGCCGGCACGGCCGAATCGCTTGACGAACATCAGGAAGTCGCGGTTCGGCTGGCCGCCGACTATTACCTGTTCGACCGGGAATCGGGCGAGAACCTGCGGCTGCCCGCCGCAAGCGGACGGACGGAAATAAGCGAAACGGGAGACATGACCTTTGCTAAACAAGCCGCCTATTCCCGCTAACCGACCAAGCATTCCGATTCGCTGGATCGTCTCGGATTTGGACGGCACGCTGCTGGACTCCCGGCAGCGGATCCCGCCCGGACTCGTTCGGCGCATCGCCCGCTTCACCGAAGCCGGCGGAGCTTTCACGTTCGCCACGGGGAGAACCTTGCGCTCCGCCATGCCGTACATGTCGCAGCTCGGGGTAACCGCGCCCGTGATCCTGTTCAACGGCGCCCGGATCTACGACCCGGTTTCGGGCGCGTATTTGACCGAGCATTTGCTCGACCCCGCGGATGTTCGCCGCGTCATGCGCCTGCATGAAGAGGACGGCGCGGTGCGGCAGCTCGACCTGCTGCTGTTTCATCAAGAACGCATCTTCTGCGCCGCGCTGTCCGAGCGGGTACGGAAACAGATGGACAAAGACGGCGTCGTCGCGGAGACCGCTTCGCCGCAGCGGATGGCGTCCCTCGCCGGGCAGGCGACCAAGCTCATGCTCCTTGGGCCGGAGAACGGGCTGATCCGCTTCCGGCAAGCCGAAACCGCCGCCAAGCTCAACACCGTGCGGTCCGAAAGCGGGCTGCTGGAGGTGCTCCCGTCCGGCATCAACAAGAGCGTCGCCCTGTCGGCGATGATTCGCATGCTTGGCGCGGAACCGGACGATTTCGCCGCCGTCGGCGATAATTTGAACGATCTGGAGATGGTCGGCTCGGTTCGCAACGGGTTTGCCGTCGCGAACGCCGACCCGGCCGTCAAGGATGCCGCCGCGCATGTGCTTGCCCGCAGCAACGAGACGTCGGCGCTGCTCGACGTGATCGAATTCGCGGAGTCCACTTGGGCTTCGGGGCTCGGATTGCCCCGCGCCGACTAATTTTGAGGAGATGAGACCACGATGACCGCCAATGCCAATCATGCGATTTTAGCCGACTACGAGCTGCCTCCGGGCACGCTCTTCCCCGATTCCGCGCCGCGCTATCCCAATTTGTGGGTGCTGGTGCACGAATCGCTGGCGGACAGCTACCGGGCGGCGATTACGCTCGTCATGGAGCAGCTGGAAGCATGCACCGACATGTACAACGACTTCGGCTACGCGCATGCCGGCGAGGGCTGCGACGCCTTCGCCCGCAGACGCGGCCTGCAGCCGGTTCGTCTCGGACCGGACGGCTCGAGAAGCCACGATCACTGCGTCCATCTGCGGTTTTACTTCGCTCCGCTTCGCGCCGGCAATCCGGTCGAGACCGCGGAGGGGCGCTATTACCAAGTCGCGGCCAGCGTGCACTACGAAGTCGACCGTCCCCAGCGGTTCCATCCGTATATCGACGAATGCCCGCATTGCGGATGCACGGGCGAATACGGAGCCTACATGGGCGGCACGATCCGGGAGAAGAACGAACGCGTGCACGATCCGCTCGGCCTGGAGCTGATCCTGTACGGCACCGTCCGAGGCGAAGACGTCATCGCCTTCGACGGTCTGAACCGCCTGGCCGACCGGTTCGAGGTGCGCATGGCCGAATTCGTGCCGGGCCCGGACCGAGCCGACGTGACGACCGGCAAGGTCGGCCTCGTGTTCCTCGGCGCGCGCGGCTGAGTCTGCCCATCCATCATGGAGACAGAGATCAAGCGTGCCGGGTCTTAGACAAATTCAAGCCGAGGAGCGAATGCCCATGAAACGAAACCAAATCGCCGCCCAACTCTATACGGTGCGCGGCTTTACGAAAACGGCGGAAGAGCTGGACGCGGCGCTGGGCAAAATCAAGGCGATCGGCTACGAAGCCGTGCAGGTGTCGGGAATCGGCCCCATCGCGCCGGAGACCGTACTAGAGCTGTGCCGGCGGCACGGATTGACGATTTGCGCGACGCATGTTCCGTTCGACCGGCTGCTTCGCGATTTGGAGCAGGTGATCGAGGTTCATCGGGCCTGGGACTGCCGCTATGCGGGCCTTGGATCGATGCCGGAAGCGTACCGTACCGGCTTGGAGGGCTACCGGGAGATGGCCCGCCTGCTGTCCGGGATCGGGGCGAAGCTTGCCGAAGCGGGAATCGAGCTGATCTACCACAACCATAAATTCGAATTCGAGAAGATGGCGGGCAAACCCGGTCTCGAGTGGCTGCTGGAGCTGACGGACGCGCGGGTCGGCTTCGAACTGGACACGTACTGGATTCAGGCCGGAGGCGCCGACCCCGTGAAATGGATCCGCAAGGCCGCCGGACGGATGAAGGTCGTGCACCTGAAGGACATGGCCATCGTCGGCGACGCGCAGCGGTTCGCGGAGATCGGCGAAGGAAATCTGGACTGGCCGGCGATTCTCGAAGCCTGCCGCGACGCCGGGGTCGAGTGGTACGTGGCGGAGCAGGACGTCTGCCCGGGGGATCCGTTCGAAAGCTTGGCGATCAGCTATCGCGCGCTCCGCGAATGGGCGGAATGACGCGCGCGGGCGAAGGCCTGCCCCACGGCCGAGGGACGGGAATCGTCCGGAGAACGGACATGCCAAAAAACGGGACGAAGCCGGCATATGCCGGCTTCGTCCCGTTTTGATTCCCAGCGGTTCCGACCGTTAAGCTTGGAGAAGCCTTGACGCCTCCGCCGACCGGGCCGAGCAGGGCCAGTCTCGCCGGGGGAGCCGAGAGCCTCGAAGGCTCAGCCGATAAGACTGGGCGGGGCGGGGGTCTGTCAACCATTCGCGGACACACGTGCGCTTATTTATGCGAATACCTGCGTTTTTGCGATTTCGCGGCCACACGATCCGCTATTAGCCCCGCAGCCCCCGCTTTGGCGTCTGTTTTCGGCAAATTGCGTCGCTGGCGGCCGCTTCACTCGCGAAACCTGCTGAATCGCAATAATAGCGGAATCGTGCGGCCGCAGACGATAGCGAGAGCCGGCTCGGTTGCAGCCCCTGCCGCACGCCCCCGCTTTAACCCCGTCCGTCTTCCACCGCGGGACGAGCTATTCCCACCCCTTCACGATGCTCGACAGCTCCGCCGGCGAATAGCACAAATAATCCGGGCCCGCTTCGGCCAGCAGCTTCGCGGAGTCCCAGCCCCACGTCACGGCCGCGACCGGCACGTCGATCTTGCGGCAGGCCTCCACGTCACGAAATTCGTCGCCGACATAGAGCAGCTGCGATAGCTCGAGCCCCAAAGTGCGCGCCAGGCTGCGAATCGCCTTGTCCTTGCCGAATAGATTGGAGGCGGAATGGACGGCCTCGAAGAAATCCAGGCCGTTCGCCTCCAAATAATGACGGATGTTCTCGTTCGTATTCGAGGACAAAATCCCCAGCCGGCACCCCTGCTCCCGCAGCGCCCCCAGCGTCTCGCGCATCCCCTCCGCCAGCCGCAGATGCACGGACTCCTTGCGATAGGCGCGTTTGCCTTCCAGCGCCAAAGCGGGCAGCTTATACAACGGCACGTTCAGCGCCCGCAGGCGGTCGGGGATGGACAGGTCGGACAGGCGCCCGATTTCTTCCTCCGCGATCCGCCTGCCGCCGTATTTTCCCGCCAGATCGTTAAACAGCCGGACGGCCAGCAGTTTGGACTGCACGAGCGTGCCGTCGAAATCGAACAATACAAACGGCTTCAATGCGACTCCCCCGTCTCCGTTTTTGGAATAGTTTAAGCATGGCCCGTCCGCGCGAATCCCGCAAGCCGTAGCGGCGCCGTGGGAGGACGGGCCATCGCCTGCCGGTCACCTGCCGATCGCGCCTGCGCCTGCCGGTCGCGCCTGCCTCCCTCCCGCCCGCAAAAGAGCCCGAACCCGCCGTGTCCGGCAGCCTCGGGCTTCTCCATCCTTCGCGTCAAGCCAGCCCGTCGGCCCACCGGTACCGCGGCCGCCAGCCGAGCGTCTCCTTCGCCAGCGCGTTGCTGAACAGCGGCGCCCGGCCTTCGAACGGCTGCCGCAGCTCCGCCACCTCGGGATAGCACGCGCGCAGCAGATCCGCGGTCTCGATCTCGCTCAAGGTGTCGTCGCCGGTAATGTTCAGCGCCACCGCGCCGTCCACGTCCGCGCGCAGGGAGGCAACGCAGGCGTCGGCGGCGTCGCGGATGTCGACGTAGCTCCACAGGATCTTGGCGAACTCCTCCGCCTTGCCGGCGCCCCGCTTCAGCCGCGCGTATTCCTCGGGCGCCGCGATCAGCGAGAAGCGCAGGCTGACGACCGACATGCCGTTCCGGCGATGATACATCTCGGCGATCAGCTCGCCCACCGTCTTCGACAAGCCGTAGCCCTCCTGCGTCAGCTGCGGATGCGCCTCGTCCACGGGAAAATACCGCGGCGCGAACGGCTTGACCGCCCACGCGAAGCCGTAGCACGACGTGCTCGAGCTCATGACGACCCGGCGGATGCCGAGCAGCGACGCCGCCTCCAGCACGTTATAGCTGCCCATGACGTTGTTGGCGAAAATATCCGGCACCGGAAATCCGGTCGGCGACGGCACCGCCGCCAAATGAATGACGGCGTCCGCGCCCTGCATCGCGCTCGCCACCTGGCCGAGGTCGCTCGTATCCACGACGATTTGCCGGCAGGGCAGGCCGGCGGCGTGCGTCCGGTCGAGCGAGACGACCTTGTACTGCTGGCGGACCAGCTCCCGGACGACGTATTGCCCCAGCTTGCCGCCGCCTCCCGTTACCGCGATCGTTTGCATGTCGATTCTCCTCCTTCGGTTATCCGCGCGCCGTTACGGCCGCACCAGCGTGCCGTCCGCCTTGCGGTCGAGCTTGTACGGCTGATGGTAGCTCGCCTTGTTCCAATCTTCGCCCGGGAGCAGCAGCGCCTTCTCTTCGTCGAACTCGATCCCGAGGCCGGGCTTGCCTGAGACGTACAGATAGCCGCCTCTGCGCTCGACGAGTCCCGGGAACAGCTCCTGCTCCTCCGGCCGGAAATGATTGATCTCCTGAATGCCGAAATTCCATACCGCCATGTCCAGATGAACGGCCGCCGCCTGGTTGATCGGGTCGTTCTCCCCGCCTTCCTGCCACGCGGTCCGGACGCCGAACGCCTCCGCGAGGCCGGCGATTTTGCGCGCCGCGCTGATGCCGCCGACCTTGGAGACCCGCACCCGGATAAAATCGATCAGCCGCTCCGTGATGAGCGGCGTCCACTCCTGCGGGTTGGTGAACAGCTCGCCGACCGCCTGCGGGGTCGCGCTTTGCTGCCGCAGCTGGCGGTACCAGCCGACGTGCTCGGGCGGCAGCGCGTCCTCGAGGAAGAACAAATCGTACGGCTCGAGCCGCTTGGCCAGCCGGACCGCGCCGATCGGCGAGACATGCTCGTGCACGTCGTGCGTGAACTGCACCCCGCCGCCGAACTCCGTCCGCAGCTGCTCGAACATCGCCGGAATCGCCTGCAAATACGCATGCTCGTCGAAGACGGCTTCCTTCGCCCACGCGCTGTCGGGCACGTTCGCCTCGCCCGCGGGAATGAAGCCGCCGCCGCCGTAGCCGCCGAGCTGCGCGCGGATGACCGTATAGCCCTCTTCCTTAAAGCGGTGCACGTCCTCTTTCAGCTCGGCGATGTCGCGGCCGCCGGCATGGCCGTAGCACGGCACGGCCGCCCGGCACGCGCCGCCGAGCAGCTGGTAGATCGGCAGGCCCGCTTCCTTGCCCTTGATGTCCCACAGGGCGACGTCGATGCCGCCGATCGCCGTCTGCAGCACCGAGCCGTTCCGCCAGTACGAGCTGAGCTGCATCGTCTGCCAGATGTCCTCGACGTTCCCGGCGTCCCGGCCGATCAGCTGCGGCGCGAGCAGCTGCTCGATCACCTGCACGACCGCCTCGGGATTGTACAGATCGTTGGCGGAGCCGATGCCGTGGAGGCCGTCCTGGTCCGTCAGTACTTTCACGACCGTCCACGTGCCGTTCCTTCTCGTCCGGATGCACTTGATGCCCGTGATTTTCGCCATGCTTGAAGCACGCTCCTTCTTCATGGGATGGCCTCCCGTCCATAGCGGACGGGAGGCGCGGGTGGTACGATATGCCATAACCTCCGATGCCGAATCCAGGTTAGCTCATGTAAAGCCGGTAGAGCAGGACGGCGCTTTCGGCGCGGGTCAAGCTTCCCTTCGGGTTGAGCTTGCCGCCGCTGCCCTGCAGCAGCCCTGCCGCAATAAGCGCTTCGACGCTCGAACGGGCATATCCTGCCACGTCCGCGGCATCTTTGAAACCGGCGAGCGCGTCGTCCGAGCCGGCCGGAAGCGTCCGGCCCGCGGCGCGGAACGCCCGCTCGGCCAAAGCCGCCGCGTCCTGGCGGCCGATCGGCGCGTCCGGCCGGAAGCGTCCGTCGCCCGTGCCGTCCGCGATGCCGAGCGCGCTCGCGATCCGCGCCGCGTCCGCGTAATACGCGCCGGCCGGAACGTCCGCGAACGCCGCGCTTTGCGGGCCGCCGCCCGGCGCCTTCAGCTCCAGCGTCCGGACGAGCAGAAGCAGGAAGTCCGCCCGCGAGACCGCGCGGCCCGGCGCGAACGCGTCCGCGGACACGCCCTGCGCGATGCCTCTCGCCGCCAGCGCGTCGACCGCTTCGCGCGCCCACGGCGCGCCGGCCAAATCGCCGAACGCAGCCGGTTTCGCATAGGCCGCCGCGTACGTGCTGAAGTGCGTCGCGCGGAACGTCATCGCCTTCGCGGCCGCGTCGTACTTGCCGCCCGGAACCGGCACGGCGCTGCCGCTGCCGTCGATGTACCAGACCACGAGCCGTCCCGGCGCTTCCTGCGCCGCCGGTTCGTACGGCACGGAGACGGTCGCCGGCGCCGCGTCGTTGGCCCACGGCGACGGCTCGCCCCCGGAGAGAACGTACAGCTCGACGGCCGGGCGTTCGCCGATCGCGCCCTTGACCGCATCGCTCCACGCGCTGCCGTCCGCCGCCTTCAGCACGAACGTGATCGTGTCGCCCTGCGGCTTATCCGCGCCGAACATATCCGCGGATACCGTGATCGTGCCTTGCGGCGTCTTCATCTCGAGGATGCGGTTCGCGTCGCCGTCGAAGGCCGAGCCGGGCCATGCGACCGCATAGCCCGCCGCGCCCTGCACCGCGGACGCCTCGGCGCGCACCCGCTTCTTGCCGTCCTTGCCCGGCTCCGCGTCCGCGAGCGCCTGCTTCAGCGCCGCCGCGTCGACGGCCGCCGTCGCGAGCTTGCTCGCCGCGTCCAGCGACGGGGTCACCGGGAGCACGACGGCGTTGTTTCCGTTACCGCCACCATTGCCATTTCCGTTGCCATTACCATTGCCGTTACCGTTGCCGTTACCATTGCCGTTACCATTGCCGTTGCCGTTGCCATTGCCGTTACCGTTGCCATTATCGTCGCCAATCGCGTCCAGCTGCGCGCTCAGCGCCGTCCGGTCCGCCCCTGCCGGCAGCAGGTTGACGAAATTCCGCGCCGCGTCGATCGACGTCGCGTCCCGATCCGCCTTCGCCTTGTTCACGGCCGCCTTGGCCGCCGGCACTGCCCAGTCGGCAAACGGCGCGTTCAGCAGGTACAGGTCGCCGTACAGCGTGAAATCCTTGCTCGTGCCGATGCCTTGGTTGAATTCCATGTAGCCCGCGCGGCCCGCGCCGTCGTTCTCGTTCAGCAGCAGCGAGAAGCCGAGCGGACCCGAGCCCGGATCGAACGGCGCGTCCGGCCCATGCAGAATCGCGAACGGAAGCGCAATCGCGTAATGCGTCACGTGCGCCTCGTCGTCGCGCGTGATTGTCGTCTCCGCCGACGCGTCGAGCGCGCCCGCCGTCAGACCGTCCGGCGCCTTCCAGCGCCACTGCTGCATGGAGCCGTCGTCGTTCAGCGCGAAGCCGAGCTCGCTGACGTTACGGCTGGCCGCGCCGTCCTGCCGCGACAGGTCGAGGCCGATCTGAATGCTGTCGCCCTGCCAAATATCGCCGCCCTTGAAGGACTGCGCCTGTACGTCGTCGGTGACGTCCACGTTCACGTACAGCTTCTCGTCGTCCCACGCGACGTTCGCCTTGGCGCTCAGCCCGTTCGGGCCGCCCCACACGCCGCCGCCGAATTCGTCGAGCGCGGAGACGTCGACCGCCGGCGCGTCCGCCGCGCCCGCGTCCTTGCGGCTTGCGTAGGCCTGCCCGGACTTCACCGACGCCACGTACGACGCGCCGTTGTCCAGCGTCACCTTGTACTTGAGCGAATCCGCCGCCATCGCAGGCAGATCGATGATCGTCTCCTCGCCGTAGGCGATGCCGGAGAAGCGGATCGGCACCGCGGCCGCCGCGTACGGCGCCGGCTGCAGCAGCTCCAGCTTGCCGCTCAGCGGCTCCGGATCGGAGACGTTCATGAGCGAGAGCTTCGCGCCCGCCCGGTCCGCGTGCGCCGGATCCGGCGGCAGCGTCTCGAGCGAGAGCGCCACCGGCACCAGGTTCGTGCCGCTTACCTTCGTGCCCGCTTCGTTCACGAGCTGCAGCCCGCCTTTGAACAGGTTGTTCGTCAGGATGAGCTTGTCGATGCCCGCCGCGGCGTAGACATGCGTCGTCCGCGGCTGCTGGAAGTACGAATCGTAGAGCGCGGTGTCGCCGCCGAGGGCGTTCAGCCCTTTCTCCCCGACGTTCGTCAGGTTGGCCTGCTGGACGTTCAGCTTGCCGCCGTAGACGTCGAAGGAGCGCGTCGTGTCGCCCCACATGGAGCTGTTGTACAGCGTCGCCTTCGAGTCGAAGTCCTCGCCGAGCGTGACGTACACCTTATCCGTCGTGCTGAGCGAGACGAGCTCGGTGTTGATCAGCGACAGGCCGGCTTCGCCCGCGCCCTCGAGGTACGCGCCTTTCTTGCTGCCGTCCGTGCCGTGGCCGATGACGACCGCTTCCGGGCCGCTCTCGCCCTGCTTCACGAAATGAATGCCGTACTGCGAGCCGTACACGAACGTGTTGAACACCGTTTCGTCCTTGACGCCGCCGAGGCGGAACGCGTCCAGGTGATCTTTCTGGTACGTCCAGACCGCGTTGAAATCCGCGTCCGTGGACGGGTGGTTGACGTAGTTGTTGCGGCCGTAATAGTGCGGGTTGAACTGCACGTTGCGCATGAAGCCGCCGGACGCGCCGCCCCCGAGGAAGATGCCTTCCTTCAGCGGCGAGCCCGCCACGTAATCGATATAGTGGCCGCTCGTGTCGTACGTGCCGAAATCGATGCCCTGGTACGCATTAATGAGCGTCGTGTCGATCGCGTACACGCCATGCCCTTGGCCCTGGATCGTCCAGGCGTACGGCTTGACGTCGTTCCAATCCTGCTCGTCGTAGTAGACCGACAAGCCGCGCGTGCCCGCGTTCGCCTTCAGCGTAATGAGCGCCGGCGCATCGTCCTCCGGGTTCTCCCCGTAGGTCGTGAACAGCACCGTGCCGCCGCCGATCGTATGATGCGGCACGTCCCACGAGCCGCGCAGCTCGACGCCGGACGGCACGATCAGCGGCGCATTCACGCGGTACGTGCCCGCCGGCAGGTACACCGTGCCCCCGCCCGCCGCCGAAGCCGCGTCCAGCGCCTGCTGAATCGCCGCCGACGCGTCGCTGCCCCCATTGCGGTCCGCCTTGTACGGCTCCGCGGTGACGTCGAACAACTCAACCGTCGCCGGCTTCGGCCGGACCGCCGCGTCCGTGGCGCCGACGTCCGGCAGCGTCTCGAGGGCGTACCGGTCGTCCTGCGTCACGTTTACTTCCGCGCCGTCGCTCTCGTCCTTGACGTTCAGGCTGCCTTGGTAGCCCGAATTAACGGCGTTGACCGTCTGCACCGCGCCGGTCAGCTTGACTTGGTTCTCCGCCTTGGCGAAGTCGGATAGCCCCAGGGTCAGCGAGCCGCTCGACAGGTCGATCGCGTAGCCGCCGCTTGCCGCGTCCCAGTTCTCGAACGTGCTGTTCTCGAACGACAGGACGCCGTTGCCTTCGCTCTTCACCGCCGTCAGCGGCGCGCCGCCGACCGTGACCGTGTTGAACTGCACGATCGAATGGAAGCCGGGCGTCGCGTAGATCGCGACCGGCGCCTCGCCGGCGCTCGCCTTGAAGCTGCTGTCCGTGATCAGCAGGCCGAAATCGTTGACGCCCTCGATCTTCAGCGCCACGTTGCAGTCTTCGATCCGAATGCGGTACAGCTGCGCGTTCGCCGTCTCGAGCGAATCCGTCCGCGTCGTGACGCGCATGCCGGTCTTGTAGCCCGAGATCTGAATGTCGGACATGTATTCCCAGTCGGAGCGTCCCATGACGATGCCTTCCGCGTTCGCCGTGGAATACGCGTGCAGCGCGTCGGCCGCCGGCGCGCCGGCCAGTCCGGAGCCCGACCAGTACGAAGGCGACAGATGGATGCCCTCCAGCCGGCCGATGTCGGTCGTGTAATCGAGGAAGATGCCCGTGTGCAGCGCCGTGCCGTACAGGTTCTTCACGTAGTGGAGCTCGTTCCAGACCGGCCCGATCTTGATGCCGTTATAGGCGTTGACGAGCGTGATGTTCGCCATCGTCGCGCTGTCCCCGGACAGCTGCTCGAACGTCCACGGATACGCGGCCGGGCTGTCGAGCGTCTGCTCCGGATACCAGACGGACAGATTCGTCGCGCCGCTGACGGGCTGAAGCTGGATGAAGCTCGGGCCGTCCGCCTGCCCCTTGCCGCCGTACGCGTCCAGCACCGTGCCGGTGACCGCGCCGCCCTTGTCGTCCGGGCTCGCCCAGTCGCCGCGCAGCGTGACGCCGGTCGGCACGGTCAGGCTGCCGTTCACCCGGTAATGGCCCGCCGGCGCGAACACGACCCCGCCGCCGTTATTGCCGGCCGCGGCCAGCGCCGACTGGATGGCCGCCGTGTCGTCGGTCGTCCCGTCGCCCTTCGCGCCGAAATCCTTCACGCTAAAGTCCGCGATGACGACGTCGTCCGTAGGGTTCTCCGTCGCGTACACCTTTGTCTGCGCGTCGGTCGGCAGCCGCTCCTGCTTGCTGATCGTGACGGACGCGACCGCGAGATCCGGGTTGTTGTCCGGGTTGCCGCCGCCGCTGATCCCGATGCGCAGGTCGGCGCCGTTCGCGCGGTTGGCGAATTTGGCGTCGCTCAGCTTGAACGTGTGCGTCTTCCACTGTCCCGAATCCTTGTACGCGAACAGCGGGCTGTCCTTGAACGGCGCGGACTGCGCGTCGTACTGGAGCACGAAGCTGCCGTTGCCCCGGTCCAAATATTCCACCGTCACGTAGACGTCCTGGTCCCGCACGTCGTACAGGTAGCCGTCGTCCGCGTTCAGGTACAGGTACAGCGTGCGGTCGCCGGGCGCGGCCTTGTTCGTCTGCCAATAGCCCTTGCCGTTCAGCGAGCCCGTCACGAGGCCGTCCGGGTTGTCCCCGGCATGGGCCGTGATGCCCTGCTCGATCGGCGTCGCGCCGAACGTAATGCCGATCCGGTCGGCCGGCGCCGCCCTCAGCGTCTTGGTGACGGTCACCTTCGCGACCGCCAGGTCGGCGTTGGTCGACCAGCTCGCGGCGCCGCCCTCGATGCCGAGCCGGAAATCGCCGCCCCCGGTCCGGTTGGCGAAGTTCGCGTCGCTCAGCCGGTATACGTGCGTCTGCCACGACCCGGTATCGCCGTACGTATACAGCGGCGCGTCCTTGAAGCCGTTGTTCGCGCCTTGGGCGTCGTACTGCAGCACCATTTTGCCGCTGCCCGCGTCATAGTAGTCGACCGCGACGTCCACGTCGTAGTTCGCGATGTTCTCGGTGAAGCCGTCATCCACGTCGAAATAGAAATAAATGATGCGCGCGTTCTCGTCCTGCGATTTGTTCGTCTTCCAGTACGTCCGGCCGTCCAGCTCGCCGGTCTGCAGGCCGGTCGCGCCGTCGCCCGCGCGGGCCGCGACGCCCGCTTCGGCCGGCGTCGCGCCGAGCTCGATGCTGACGCTCTCCGGATCGCCCGCCGCGGCGTTCGCCGGAGCCGGCGCCCACGCAAAGGTCCATGCCACCAACGACAGAGCCAACAGGCTCGCCACCCAAAACTGTAACCGCTTTCGAATTCGATTGGCCATCAAACTCAATTCCCTCCTCGTGTCTTCGATACCGACAGCAAAGCCGCCCCGCTTCGGCGAAACTCCGAAGCTTGCTTGTCGGCGGGGCGGCTTGCTCTCTGGATGGGTATGCGGGATTGCGGCACGGGCCGCCGGGTTACCGGCGGCGCCGGCTTATTTCGCTTGCGATGCCAGGTACGCGTCGATTTGCTTCTGCGTTTCGGTCAGGATTTTATCGAGGCCGTTCGCCTTCTGTTTCTCCGCGTACGCGGCGACTTCCTTCTCCGGATCCTTCACGATGCCGAATTCGAGCGGCTTGCCCGTCTCGTCGGCCGTCTGGTCGCGCTTGGCGAGCTCGTTCTTCATGGCGTCCTCGGCGATGAACAGGCCGTCGATCGGCGAGTTGACGTTCTCCGGCTCCGCCGCGAACTCGGCTTCGTGCACCCAGAAGTCCTTCGGATACGTCGACGTCGGCCGCATGAATTGCGGCTTCCAAAACGCCCACTGGCCGCCCCATTCCATGTAGTTGCTCGTCGTCGTGTTCATGCCGTCCGGGTAGACGGCCGTCTCGCCGTCGAGCTTGTAGGTCTTGCCTTCGATGCCGTACTGCACGAGGTCGTACAGCTTCTGGTCGGTCTCGATCATGTCGAGGAAGCGCAGGACGCGGTCGGCGTGCTTGGAGTTGCGGTTGATCGCGACCACGTTCGCGAGCGGCGTCCGGTTGACCTGCTTCTTGTCCGGGTAGAGCAGCGACATCTGCTGCTTGAAGGACGGATCGGAGAAGCCCGGATCCGCGTTCGCCCATTCATGCGACGTCAGCGTGAACAGCGTCTTGCCGTTGCGCCATTCGGCGGCGCCGTCTTCCTTGTCGATCATCGCGTCGCGGTTGATCAGCTTGTCGTCGTACCAGCTTTTCGCCGTCTTGATCGCTTCCTGGTAGAACGGCTGCTGCTCGACCGGCTGCACCGTCACCTTCGGGTCGCTCAGGTAGAAGCCGAGGCCGTGGAAGTTCAGGTCGACCCATTCGTCGCGGATCATGTAGATCGGCAGCGGCGTCGAACGCGACAGCTTCTCGTTCGGGTACGCCTGCTTCATCTGGCGCAGCAGGGCGTCGACGTCCTCGATCGTCTTGACGGCGTCCGGCGCGACCGTGATGCCCGCCTTGTCGGCGAGGTCGGAGCGCCAACCGGCGAACAGCCGCTGGTTCATCTTCATCGTCCACGGCAGGCCGACGATCTGGCCGTTGACCGTCGCCGCGGACAGCGTACCCTGCTCCTGGTACTTCTTGTACAGGTTCGGCGCGTATTCCGGCAGCAGCTCGTTCAGCGCCATGTAGGAGCCCTTCGCCGCCATCTGCTTATACGACAGCCAGTCGCCGTCGAAGTTCATATCCCAGCTGTCGCCGGACGCGGCCATGACGAGCATCTTGTCTTTGAAGTCGGTGAACGGGATGAAGTTGATGGTGAACTTGACGTTCAGCCCCTTGCTCTTGACGTAATCGCTGATCGCGGACCAGACTTCGTCCGTGGCCGCCTTCTTGTCGCCGCCGAAGTAGAACTTCAGCGTCACTTCCTCCTCCTGCTTGCCCGCGTTGCCGCCGTCTCCGGACGTGCCGGCGTTGCCGCCCGCGTCGCCCGAACCGCCGTTGCTGCCGGCCGCGTTCCCCCCGTTGTTGCCGTTGCCGCCGTTATCGCCGCCGCACGCCGCGAGCAGCGCGGCGAACAGCATCATGACGGCGAGCAGCATCGGGATGCTTGCTTTTCGCTTTCTCATGCGATCCTCTCCCCTGATTGTTTGATTATATCGCTATACGGCCGAGGCCGGTATAGACTAGCCTTTGACCGCGCCCACCATGAGCCCCTTGACGAAATACCGCTGCAGGAACGGGTACAGGAAGACGATCGGGCCGATCGTGACGACGGTCAGCGCCATCTTCATCGATTCGGACGGAATTTGCGGCATGATCCGCTGCATCGCCGCCGCGTTGCTGGAGTTGCGCAGGAAATCGACGTTGGAGACGAGCGTGCGGAGCAGCAATTGCAGCGGCTGCAGCTCCTGCTTGTCGATGAACATCAGCCCGAGGAACCAGTCGTTCCAGTAGGACAGGGCCACGAACAAGCCGATCGTCGCCAGCACGGGCACGGACAGCGGAATGATGAGCCGGCCGAAAATGCGGTACTCGCTCGCGCCGTCCATTTTGGCGGATTCGTAGATGTCCTCCGGCACCGACTGCATGAAGTTGCGGATCAGGAACATGTTGAACGCGTTCGCCATCGGCGGGAGAATCATCGCCCAGATCGTGTCCTTCAGCTCCAGGTAGCGGACGCAGATGATGTACCACGGCACGAGGCCGCCGCTGAACAGCATCGTCAGGATGACGTAGATGGACAGGATGTTCCGGTATTTGAACGACCGGCGCGCCATGACGTACGCCCCCATGCTGTTGACGATCAGGGACAGCACCGTGCCGGCGGCGGTGACGAGGATGCTGATGCCGTACGCGTCCACGATCCGGTTGGAGCCGAGGAAGAGGATCCGGTACGAATCGAACGTGATGTGGCGCGGGATGAGCGAATAGCCGTAGTTCACGATGTCGTTCTCGATGCTGAGCGAGCCCGAGATGACCATCAGGAACGGCAGCAGGCAGGCCAGGCTGAACAGCGAGATGACGAGCATGATGATCGCTTGGCTGACGGAAAATCGTTTGGCAACCATTCGGGCGATACCTCCTTGGGTGGGGATGCCACGTTGGCGAACCGCGACCTGCGGTCGGCAGGGGTTACGGGTTTTCGCAAGAAAACCAGCTTCGGAAGCATAATCTCAATCGCTGTTGTAGTCGGATATCCTTGAATTTATTTCCAAATGGTCAATATCCGACTACAACGGCGAACGCTATCGCTTTTCCAACTCCATACCGACTCTCCGGTCGCTTCTTCACCGTGGCTCTTTTTGCGAACCGTTAGAAAATCGCCGAATCGCGGTCGATTTTGCGGGCGGCGTAGTTGCTCGCCAGGACGAGGACGAACGCGACCACCGACTGCAGGAAGCCGGCCGCCGAGGCCATGCCGATGTCGCCGGATTTGCGCAGGCTGCGGTAGACCAGCGTGTCGATGACGTCCGTCGTCGGGAACAGAAGCGACGCGTCGCCGACCATGGCGTAGAACATTCCGAAGTCCGCGTTCATGATGCGCCCGATCGCGAGCAGCGTGAGGATCATGATCGTCGGTTTCAGCATCGGGATGCTGATGTAGCGCATCTGCTGCCAGCGGGAGGCGCCGTCGATGGAAGCGGCCTCGTAGTACGAGTTGTCGATCGAGGTGAGCGCCGCCAGGTAGACGATCGTGCCGTAGCCGGTGACCTTCCAGCGGACCGCGATCGTCAGGATGAGCGGCCACCAGCTCGCTTTGCTGTAGAAGTCGACGCTCTGGAGCCCGAACCATTCCAGCACGCGGTTCAGCGCGCCGTTCTCGAAGTTGAGCAGGCTGTACGTGAAGACGCCGACGACGATCCAGGAGATGAAGAACGGGAGGAAGGTCAGCGATTGGGTGATCCGCTTGAAATATTTGCCGCGCAGCTCGTTCAGCATGAGCGCGAAGCCGACCTCGAACGCCAGGCCGACGGCGATGAACAGCGCGTTCAGCAGGATCGTGTTGCGGATCGCCCGGAACGCCACGTCCGAGGACAGCAGGTAATCGAAGTTGTTCAGCAGCGGATGCATCCAGTCGCTGCCCCAAATTCCCTTGCTGAAGTCGAAGTTTTTGAACGGAATGACGAGTCCCGACAGCGGCAAATAGTTGAACAGGAACAACAGCGCCGCGACCGGGAGAAACATCAGCAGCAGCTGGCGGTTGCGCGCGAGTTCGCGGATGACGCCGTTTCGTTTCATGGGCCGAGCCCCCTTCTCTTGCGGTGATAGCTTCATGATACCGGAGGGGGCCGGGCGCTTCCATGAGCGGATCTTATCCTTTGCAGGGCGGTATTGGCTTGTTTGCGATCGGCCTTCAAAACGGTTCCCCGCCCGCCGCCGGTTCCGCTGGTTCGGACGTGCAGGCACGACAAAAAGCCCGCGCGGCGAACCTACGCGGGCTTAACGGGGGGATCGGCGAGCGGCGACGGCAAGTCAGTAGGTCCACCGGCAAGCCTCCGGGCTCTTGTCGAACAGGAAGCCCCGGAACACCGTCTCGCGCAGCTGGTGGCGGTCGGTGCGCTCCAAGTATTGAACGCGGCAGCAGAGCTTCGGCTCGATCCACTGCGTCTTCCGGTCGGAGGCGGTATGCAGCTGCCGCGCGATCTCGAGAAACGCCTGCTTCTCGTGGGGCGCGAAGCCGAACTCGACGGTGCCGACCGGCTTGAAGCGGATCGTCCGGAAGTGCAGGCCGAGCACCAGCGCGAACCGCGGCTTGGTGCGGTAGCCGAGCACGATGGCGTCGAGCGTCTGGACGTTTTTCACTTTGATCCAGTCCTTGGCGACGACGCCCGGGCGGTAGGCGCCGTCCAGGCGCTTGGCCACGGTGCCCTCGAGGTTCCGCTCCGCCGTCCACGCCTGCAGCACCCGTCCGCGCCCCTCGACGTACATCGAGAGCGCGAGCGCGGCATTCGGGGCGACGAGCTCCGCAAGCCGCGCCTTGCGGGCCGCGAGCGGTTCGCGCAGGTGCGGCTCCGCCGTCCGCAGCACGTCGAAGGCGACGAACGTCGCGGGATGCGTCTGCGCGGCGGCGGCGATACGCTTCGGGTCGGCCAGGCGCCCGCGGTAGGCGAAGTCGTCGAACACCGTGCGCTCCCCGCGCAGGCAGACGCCTTCGCAGTCCAGGATCGCCTCGGGC
Source organism: Paenibacillus sp. UNC496MF (assembly GCF_900113915.1). Taxonomy (NCBI): domain Bacteria; kingdom Bacillati; phylum Bacillota; class Bacilli; order Caryophanales; family Paenibacillaceae; genus Paenibacillus; species Paenibacillus sp. UNC496MF. The sequence continues at coordinate 26,863 of NZ_FORE01000012.1, read as the reverse complement.
GCCTTGATCGCGGCCGCGGCTTCGGCAAGCTCCGGGAACTTGTCCGTCACGGCGAGGCCGCTGCGCGTATACGCCTCGATCCGGCCGCCTTGCTTATGCAGCTGGATGCGCCAGCCGTCCCACTTGGGCTCGAACAGATAGCCGTCGTCGTCGAACGCTTCCCGGCCCATGGACACGATCATCGGCGGCACGGGCTCGAACAGCATGCGGGGTTCCTCCTCTCCGTCGCGGCGTTGGCGATGGTTGCTCTATTCGCCAGTATTGCCGCGCCGATGGGCGGCGAAACGACGTTTTCGGCAAAGGCGGCGATTTCGCTTGCTGCGGTCGCTTGCTGCGGGGACGCCCGGACACGGCCTGACGCCGCGCGAAAGAGCCGTCCATGCGTCATCCGCGATGACGATGGACGGCTCTTGGCCGCGGTTATGGCTCGCTGCCGGAGTCGCTAGCGGCGATCGAGCGTGCCCGAAAGCCGCTCACGCCGCGTGCCGGCTGGGCACTTATCCGCTGATAATCGCGTAAATAGCCGCAGCCGCGGCACGTATGCGACGACAGTCATAGCCCTACGCCTGCCCGTACGCCAACTCGCCGCCGACCATCGTCCAGCGCACGCCGAAATCGTCGCCAAGCAGCACGAGATCGGCGTCGGCTCCGGGTGCCAGACGGCCCTTGTTCGGCAGGCCGAGCACGTCCGCCGGCGTGCGGGTCGCCATGGCGACGGCGTCGGCAAGCGGGATCCCGGCCTTCGCCGTCTTGGCCAGCGCCTCGTTCATCGTGACCGTGCTCGACGCCAGCGTGCCGTCCCGCAGCGTGGCCACGCCTTGCGCGACGGTGACGTCATGCCCGCCGAACCGGTACTCGCCGTCGCCGAGTCCCATCGCCTGCAGGGCGTCGGTGATGAGCACCATGCGGTCCGCGCCTTTCTCCCGATACAGCAGCCGCACGATGGCGGGATGCAGGTGGACGTCGTCGACGATCGCCTGCACGCTGACATGCGCCTCCTCCATCGCGGCGACCACGACGCCCGGGTCCCGGTGGTGAATCGGCCGCATGCCGTTGAAGCAGTGCGTCACGTGGCTCGCGCCGCCGCGGAAAGCCACCTTGGCTTCCTCGTACGTGGCGTCCGAATGGGCCACCGCGACGACGATGCCGCGCTCCCGCAGCCGGCCGGCCATCTCGAGGCCGCCGGGCAGCTCCGGCGCCAGCGTGACCATGCGGACGAGCGGATCGGCCTCCCGCAGGATCCAGGCCATCTCTTCCTCGTCGGGATGGCGCAGGAACCGCTCGTTCTGCATCCCCTTGCGCTTCGCGTTCAAGTACGGGCCTTCGAGATGCAGCCCCGCGATGCGCGCGCCCGGCTCCCGGCCGACCGTCCGCTTCACGCTGCGGATCATGGCCGCGAGGTCGTCGAGCGAGGAGCTGACGGACGTCGCCAGGAAGGACGTGCAGCCCGTCCGCGCGCAGGCGACCGAGACGGCTTCGACGCTTTCCGGACGCCCGTCCATCATGTCGAAGCCGTCCGCCCCGTGAATGTGGACGTCGATCATTCCCGGGATGAGCAGCTGTCCGCCGCCGTCGAGGACGCGATCCGCGGGTTCTTGTACGGGGACGGCGCCGTCCAGGACGGCCGCGATCGTGCCGCCGCGCACGAGAATGGCCGCCGGCGCCGGTTCGGGTCCGCCGGAGAAGATACGTACGTTATGAATGAGGCAGGTCGACATCGTGCATGCACCCTTTCCTTGCGGACGAGACGGCGGTCGCGCGGATGGACGCGGATGGATGCGTAAGGCCCCGAACGTCGGCAAACCGCCGTTCCATCCTTCCGCCCGCGCCGGCCGTCTTCGTCCGATGTGTCTCCATGTTACCTGCCCGGGCGGATTCCGACAAGCCGCCCGGGGCGCATTTTGCGGGACGCCGCGCCGGCGGACCCGAAACGCCGGCGACCGGAAACGCGGGGCAAAGAACGTCCATCCTCACCCGCCGTCCACTTACGCCGCGGCACGAAGCCGCGCTGGCCCGAACGCCAAGCGGGCCCGCGCATCGCTGCGCGGGCCCGCCGTTCCATGCGCCTGCCGCTTCATCGGACAGGAAATGTCTATGCCTGCTTCATCCCGTCAAGCTTCCCGCTCACGCGAACACGGATGCCCGGATGCTCCGTTCAAGCGGCGATTCGTCCTCCCGCGCGGCCCGGTCGAGCGCCAGCTTCTCCTTCAGCGGCGACGTCCGGTTGCACATGAACCGCACGCTGCCGCTATGGTTCGGCGACGCGGCGTGGATGAGGAACGGATGGCACAGAATGACGTCGCCCGCTTCGCCGGTCGTTTCCGCGACCCGGAGCCGCGTGCCGTCCTCGTCGACGTACGCCTGCTCCAGGAAGGCGGCGTTCCGCGCCTCCGGGCTCATCGGCTCGCCCCGTCCCGCCAGCGCGGCGAAATACGGATGCTCCGCGAACAAGCCGCGGATGCCGTCGCCGAGCTCGATCCCTTCCGGATACCGCGCCAGGTAGCGCGCGACCGGACGGTGCGAGCCTTCGACGACCAGCGTCCCGCCGCCGCGCGGACCGATGTCCGAGAAGAGGCACAGGCAGAGCAGCCCCTGGTCCGGCGAATCGACGTAATGCCGGAAGTGGATGCCGTCCCAGTGCCAGCCGCTCGTCGGCACGGTCCACGGCTCGCCGCGGCCGACGTGGAAGTTGACGGGCCACCAGCCCCAGCCCGGCAGCAGGCCGGCATCGGTCTCGCCGGCGACATGGCGCCGGGCGACGCGGTCCGCGCCCGCCAAATCTTCGATCGCGTCGGCGAAGCGCGCCGTATTGCAGGCGTCGAAGGCGGGCGTCCGGTAATTGTCCCGCAAATTCACCATCGGCTCGTTCCAGGTGGACGGATCGCCGCGCAGCACGCCGGCCTTCTGCTCCAGCTTCTCCCATAGGAACGACTGCGCCTCCATCGCCAGCTCCCTTGGAAACGCCCCCTTCACGACGACGTATCCCTTGACCATGAATTGTTCGATCTGTTCCGTTGTCAGCACGCGCAGCGTCATGCCTTCCTCAGCTCCTTGCCTTGTATTGTACGTCCGGCGGCTCCTCCGCCACTTTCCGCCATCCTATGCCTTCCCCAAACGAGCGAACCGGCGCCAACGCATCCGGTCGCCTCGAAGGACGTCCGCCGCAAACGCGCCGATTCGAAAACCGCTATTCCTTCACGCTGCCGAGCTGCAGGCCGTGCACGAAATATTTCTGCAGGAACGGATAGACGACGAGAATCGGCAGCGACGCCGCGATCGTGACGGACGCCCGGATCGACATCGGCGTCACGAGGTTGCGCGCGGCCCCGAGGTCCGCGCCGTTCGTGACGGCCGCGCTGCTGTTGGAATTCATCGACGAAGACAGCAGCTTCATCAGCTCGTACTGCAGCGTGCTCAAGCTCTGCTTCGACGACGCGAACAGGAACGTATCGAACCAAGAGTTCCACTGCCCGACCGCGACGAACAACGCCACCGTGGCGAGCACCGGCTGGCAGAGCGGCAGGATGATCGAGAAGAAGGTCCGGAAATCGCCGGCGCCGTCCACCTTGGCCGATTCGATCAGCCCTTCCGGCAGCGTCTGCATGTAGGTGCGGATGACGATCATGTTGAACGCGCTGATCAGCCCCGGCACGACGTACACGAGAAAATGGTTCAGCAAATGCAGATCCTTGATCAGAAAATAAAACGGAATCAGCCCGGCGTTGAAATACATCGTCAGCACGATGACGATCGTGATCGGCTTGCGGAGGACGTATTCCCGCCGGCTGACCGTATAGGCGAGCATGGACGTCAGGAAAAGGCTGAGCACGGTCGACAGCACCGTCCGCGCCACCGAGACCCAGAAGGCGTGGAAGATCGTCCCGCCCGCGAAGATCGCCCGGTAATTCTGCTCCGTCCAGACGCGCGGCCAGAGGTAGATGCCGCCGCGGATCGTGTCGTTGCCGGCGTTGAACGAGACCGCCAGCGTGTTCAGGAAGGGATACAGCGTGACGACGGCCAGCGCGATCATGACGACGGCGTTGAACGTATGGAAGACGACCGGCTCCAGCCGCGGCGCTTTCGTTCTCATCGGATGCCCCTCCTCATATCAGTCTGTCGTCGCCGAAGCGCTTGGCGATCGTGTTGGCGGCGAAGATCAGGGTGATGCTGACGACCGACTTGAAGATGCCGGCGGCGGTCGCGAGCGAGTAGTTGCCGATCTGCAGCCCGTATTTCAGCACGAAGATGTCGATCGTCTGCGACCAGTCGACGACGACGCCGTTGCCGAGCAGGTACTGCACCTCGAAGCCCGCTTCCAGAATCCAGCCGATGTTCATGATCAGCAGGATGATGACGATCGACTTGATCCCCGGCAGCGTCACGTACAGCATTTTCTGGTACCGGTTCGCGCCGTCGATCTCCGCGGCTTCGTACAGCGACGGGTCGATCGACGTGATGGCGGCCAGATAGATGATCGCGTTCCAGCCCACTTCCTTCCAGACATGGGAGGCGCCGACGATGCCCCAGAAGTAATGCGGCAGGCTGAGCCACATGATCGGCTCGTGGATGAAGCCGAGCTTCATGAGCAGGACGTTGACGATCCCGCCGTCGACGGACAGCGAATTCGCGACGATGCCCGTGACGATGATCCACGAGAGGAAATGCGGCAGGTACGAGATCGTCTGGATCGCCCGTTTGTACAGCCGGTGCTTGATCTCGTTCAACAGGATCGCGAACGCGATGGCCGTGACGAAGCCGAGCACCATGTTGATGAAGCTCATGGCGATCGTGTTGCGCAGCACGTTCAGGAACATGTCGTCGCTGAACAGAAACCGGAATTGCTTGAGGCCGACCCATTCCTGCTCGGCGAACGCCTTCGCCGGCTTGTAGTTCTGGAACGCCATCGTCCATCCCCAGACGGGATAGTAGGAAAACAGGACGACGTAGGCCAGAATCGGCAGCGACATGAGCATCAGCTGCTTCTGGCCGCGCATCCGCTTGAAGACGGACGCTTTCGGCACGGACGTTTCCGCGCGGACGGCCGCGCGGGTCCGCACGGCTTTCTCGGCGCTCGCCATGCGATTTTCCCCCTCTCTTCGTTTAAAATGCGGCGCGCGGGAGCGAGCGGCGGAAAGCGCCGGCGATCCGCCGGCGCCTTCCGCCCGGATACGCTCCGCGGGCGCGCGGTTATTGGCTGGCCCAGTTCTCGATGCGCCATTTCAGCTGGTCGTTGATGCGGTCCTCGTACGCCTTCACGTTGATCTTCTTGTACGCGTTCACGTAATCGGTCCACACCGCGTCGAACTGGTCCGGCTTCGACATGATCGCTTTGGGCAAATATTTCAGCGAGGCGTCGGACATCTGCTTGTTCGCGACGGAAGCGTCGGAGCCGTCGATCAGGTCGACCTGCCAAGCCGGATAATAAACCGGGTTCTCCGGCGCCGGCGAGAAGAAGTCCGTCCACGTCTTGTGGCCGTAGGCCGTCAGCAGCTCCTTATCCTCCGGCTTGAGCGAATCGAAGAACTCCTGCGGCTGGGAGCCCGCCGACGTCGCGTTGCCGTCGCTGTAGGTGCCTTCCATCTTCGGCGCGGCGCCGTAAAAGGCGTCCGCCTTGTTGGCCAGCTTCCAGGTCGGATCCTCCTGCTGCTTGCGCTGCTCCGGCGTGCGGGCGTACTTGCCGTCCGTGCCGACGATGTAGTCGACGCCCTCTTCGCCCCACGACAGCAGCTTCTGGTACTTCTCGTCCATGAGCGCGTCGAGGAACTTGATGATGCGGACCGGATCCTTCGCGTCCTTGCTGATGCCGAAGCCGTTGTTCAAGTTGATGACCGGGCGGTCGAGGTAGTAGTCCTTGATGCTCGTATCGTAGACGAGCGGGAAGCCGACGTACGTCTGGCCGATTTTGTTCTGCGAGACGAGCGTGTCTTCGCCCTGCTGAAAGTTCCAGTGCTGGTCGAACATGCCGAGCACGCGGCCCGTGGAAATCTTCGCCAGGTACTGGTCGTAGTTCTGCACGAACGCTTCCTTGTCCATGAGCCCTTCGTTGAACAAACCGTTCAGCGTCTTGTAGTACTGCTTGGCGATGTCCTTGTCCGCGAAGACCGATGCGACCCCGTCGTCCACGACGACGCCGCCGTCGTTCGGGTGGCCCGTCAGGTGCTCCGGCGCGTTCAGCAGCGGGAACGTCCGCCAGTCGTACGCGAGCGACGTGAAGCCGATCGTCGGCTGGCCGTCGATCGTCGGATGCTTCGCCGCGTAATCGCGGATCAGCTTCGTGTAATCGTCGAGCGTCTTCGGCGTCGGATAGCCCGCCTCCTTCAGCACGTCCTTCTGAATCCAGAACGCCGGTCCGGAATAGTTGGTCGCGTGGTATTCGCCGGTGTAGGCGCCGTAATTGGGCAGCCAGTAGATATGGCCGTCGCTGGAGTCCTTCATCCGGTTCCAGTAGGCCGCGTAATGCGCCTTCAGATTCGGCGCGTACTTCTCGATCAAGTCCTCGAGCGGAATGACCGCGCCCGCCGAGACGAGCTTCGGATCGGCCGTGATGAGGTCCGGATAGTCGCCGCCGGCGATCATGACGCCGAGCTTCTGCTGCAGGTCGCCGACGAGAAACTCCATGTTGAGCGTCACGCCGAGCTCGTCCTTGATCTTCTTGTAAATCCGGTTGTCCGGCGTCGGCGCCTGGTTCGGCGTGCCGATGAAAGCCGAGATCGTGACCGGCTTCAGATCGTCCGAGGTTGCGGCGGCGTTCCCGCCGTCGCCCGCGGCGTTCGCCGGCTGATCCGCGTTCGCCGTTCCCGGGTCCGCCGCGGCCCCGTTGCCGCTGCCGCCCGCGTTATTGCCGTTGCCGCCGTTGCTGCACCCGGCGATCGCCAAGCTCAGCGCCAGGACAAGCGACAGCGACCCCCATAGCTTTTTGCTTTTGTTAACCCCCATTCGTGCTCCTCCTTCGGTTATCGGTGGTTGGCTTTGCCTCCTCATTATGCGCGAATGTATGCGCTTGCAACATAATCAGATTTAAGCACTTGGCCCCCCTAATTTAAGGTGGGCGAGCCGGAATCGCGCACGCTTACGCGTTGGGCGAAAGCTTGTATTCGGCGGGCTTCATGCCGAGCCGCTTCTCGAACTGCTTCAGGAACTGCTGGTACACCCGGTAGCCGACCGCCTCGGCGACCGCCCCCGCGGAGGCGTCCGTCTCCCGCAGCAGCCGCTTCGCTTCCGCGATGCGCAGGTCGTGCGCGAAATCGAGGATGCCCGTGCCGAATTTGCGCGAGAACGACTGCCCCAGGTAGACGGGATGGACGTAGAAGCGCTCCGCGAGCTCCTTGATCGTCAGCGGCTCCCGATAATGCGCCCGCAAGTAGTCGGCGACCTTCGAAGGCGTGCCGCCGGCCCGCTTCGCCTGCAGCCCGGCGATGACGGCCTGGCTCCGCAGGCAGAATTCGGCGAGCTCCCGCTCGACGTCCGCCAACCGCGCGCCGCCCGGGCCGCGGGCGACGGACGCCGGGACGCCGGGCAGCTCGTCCGGATCGCCCCCGAGCTCCTTGCACAAGACGGCGCAGCGCATGACCGCTTGGGCGGCGAAGATGCCGACCAGCTCCGGCAGCGGCAGCAGCGCCTCGAAGGCGCGGAACGCGCTCCCGACGGCGGCCGAGAGCTCGCTTGGATCGCCGCCCTCCACCGCGTCCAGGATGGCGTCCGCCGCGCGCAGCATCCCCGGGTCGCGCGAGAGCGTGCGGCCGCGGATATCCGCGTAATGGACGACGGCCGCGCCGCCGAAGAACAGGAAGCGGCGCGCCTCCGCCGCGCTCCCGTACGACGCGGCGAGCCCTGCCGGGCGGTCTTCCGCGGAGCCGGCCGCGATGCCGATCTGGCCGCGCGCCTCGGCCCGCAGCGCCGCGAGCAGCCGATCCGCGAACGCGCGAATCTCCCGCTCGCCTTCGGCCTCGCCGTCCGCCGCGAGGCCAAGGGCGAGGCCGAAGGCGCCCGGCCCGCCGTCGATCGCGTGGCAGGCGCCGCAATCGGCGGCCAGCCGCTGCGCCGCTTCGAAGGCGCGGCCCGTCTCTTCGGGCTCCGTCTCGACGTGTACGTAGACCCAGCGGCCCGCCTCGCCGGACAGGCGGGCCAGCGCCGGGTCCGCCTCGGGCCGCTCGCCGTCGCCCGCGCCGCCGGCGAGCAGGCGCGACAGCGCCTCCCGCAGCGCGTGCCGGTCCGCGCCGTCGCGGATCGCCCGGCTCCGCTCCCGGCCGCGCAGCTCCGCCCGCAGCCGGGACAGCACGTCGTCCGCCTCGGCGGGGATGACGGGCTTGGTCAAGTAATGCGACACGCCGAGGCGCATCGCGCGCCGGGCGTAATCGAAATCGTCGTAGCCGCTCGTGATGACGAACCGCGTGGACCGGTCGCCCGAACGGCGCGCCTCCTCGATCAGCCCGAGCCCGTCGAGCGCCGGCATGCGGATATCGGTGACGACCAGATCGGGCGCGATGCCGCGCATGAGCCGAAGCGCCTCCTCGCCGTCCTCGCACGTCGCGCAAACGCGAAAGCCGTGCTTCTCCCAATCGACCAGCAGCTCCAGCCCTTGAATGGCGAGCGGCTCGTCGTCGACCAGCAGCACCTTGTACATGGTCACGCCTCCTTCTTCCATTCCTCCGCCTCCAGCCGGGCGAGCGGGATCTGAAACCCCGCCTCCGTCCCCGTCGCCGGGTCGCTCGTCATCCGAAAGCGGACGGCCCCGCCGTAAAACAGCTCCAGCCGCCGCAGCACGTTGCGGATGCCGACATGCTGGCCGTCCGGCTGCTGCTCGGACCGCACGTCCGTCAGCAGCTGCCGCAGCCGCGCTTCCTCCATGCCGACGCCGTTGTCGGCGATGCGGATGTCGAGCGCGCCGTCCGCCGCGGCCGCCGTCACGCGGATCGTCCGGCTGCCCTTGCGCGCCTGCAGCCCGTGCTTGCACGCGTTCTCGACGAGCGGCTGGATGCTCATGCGCGGAATGCGCAGCGGCAGCGCCCGGGGGTCGACGTCGAACGCGTACTCGAACTGCTGCCCGAAGCGGAACTTCTCGATCTGCAGGTACATCGCGGTGAACTGCAGCTCCTCCTGCAGCGGCACCAGGCCGTCCGCGCGGCTGAGCAGCTGCCGCATGAGCACCGACAGGTTCCGGATGATCTCCGTCACGTCCGAATAGCCGTTCTTCGTGCAGACGACGAGCAGCGCGTTCAGCGTATTGAACAGAAAATGCGGGTTCATCTGGCTTTGCAGCATGGACAGCTCGGTGCGCACCCGTTCCAGCTCCAGGCTCTTTTGGCGGATTTCGAGCTTGTAGACGTCGTTGATCAGCGACGTGATTTTCTCGGTCATGACGTTGAAGGTGCGGATGAGGCCGCCGATCTCGTCGCGCCCCTCGTGCATGTCGATGGGGTCGAACCGCTCGTTGCGCACCTTCAGCATGTGCCGGGACAGCTTCTTTACCCGGTAGTGGTACGAGCGGAGAATGACGTAGATGAGCAGGGACGGAATGAACGTGCTGACGACCGCCAGCCAAATAATCGAGCGCCGCGCGTCGTTCATCAGGCCGTCGACCCGGCGGGTATCCGCGATGCCGACGAGCTTCCAGCCCTTCACGTACCCGAAATCCCCGAGCGGCCGCTCCATGGCGTAGCCGGGCCGGGCATGCGCGACGGCCTCGTCCGCGCCGGCACCCGCGGCGGCGTCCGGATTCGCCGGCGTTTGCGGCGTCGCGGGCTGCGTCATGGGCTGCGCCGGTTGCGGCACCGGCGCGCCGTCGCCGATTGCCACGACTTGATTCCCGTCGTCGATGAGCCGCAGCCGGAGGCTGTCGATTTCCCGGTTCAGGATGGCCTGGATCTTCTCGGTGTTCAGGTCGATCCGCAAATATTTCGTATAGGCGGCGTACGACGCGTACGTGTTCAGCCTGCTGACGACGCTGATCCGGTTTCCTGGACTGAAGCCGCCGCTTTCGTAATAGGACACCACCGTCATGTTGCTCGCCGAACGCTTCAGTTCGCCGAGCCACGGCAAGTCGAGCGCGGGGTCGCCGATGACGTGGTAGTTCGCGCCGGTCTGGATCGTCGGATTGTCGGTGTAGACGCGGATCTCCACGATATTCGGGTAGGACGACATGTACCGCTTCAGCTTGTCGCGCAGGAAGCCGTCGTACGCGGCGTAATAGTCCACCGGGCTGGCGTAAGCGCGGTCGAGCGCCGCGTAGATCGAATCGTCGCTCGCGATCGAATGGCTGAGCGCGACGCTTTCGTCGATCATGCCGAGCAGCTCGCCGGACGCGCGCTCGATCGATTTGCGCAGGTTATCCTGCTCGCGGACCCGGATGTTCTCCGAGTTCTGGTGGAAGAAGAAGAGATTGATCGTCATGATGGGCAGCAGCACGCAAAGCAGGTAGATCAGGAGGAACTTGATGTTGAGAGGGATGTCGTTCACTCGATGGATAAAAGGTTTACCGGTCCGCATGGCTTTCACCCTTGGTTTTGTTTTTGTAGGCGGACGGCAGCTCGCCCGTGAACGCCTTGAATTTGCCGGTGAAATAATCGGTGTCGTGATACCCGAGCGCGCTCGCGATCGCGGACATCTTCATGTCCGTCCGGCGCAGCAGCTTCCGCGCTTCGTCGATCCGCAGCCGGTGCACGTAATCGTGGAACGGATAGCCCGTCGCCTTCTTGAACTGCTGGCCGAAATAGACGGGGCTGAGGCGGAAGCGCTCCGCGAGCTCCTGCAGCAGAACCTTCTCGCGGAAATGCCCGTTCAAGTACGCGACCGCTTCCGCCACGGCGCCCCCGCAGTCCCGGGCCGACCGGCGCGCCGCGAACGACGCCGCGGCCCGGACGCAGAGCGCCTCGATCGCCTCGCGGCTCCACGCGGCGCCGTCCGCGCCGTCCGCGCCGTCCGCGGGCAGCAAGGCCGAGATCTCGGGCGCTTCGCCGCTCGCGTCGTCCGCGGCGCCGGCGCCGTCCGCGAAGCGGCGGAGCAGCTCGCCGCGGATATGGCACGCGGCGAGCCGGGCCCAGTCGTCCTTCGCGCCGGCCCCGGCGAACAGGCCGAACAGCGGGTCGAGCGCCGCGCGCACGGCCGCCTCGTCGCCCGCCTCGACCGCGCGGAGCAGCCGTTCGGTGCAGGCCGCGACGTCGGGCAGGCGGCAATCGCCGTCCGGCGTCCGTCCGCGCCGGTACGGGTGCAAGCCGGCCCGGCGCCCCAGCAGGGCGCGCCGGCGCGCCTCGAGCGCCTGCCCGTGCAGCGCGGGCAGGACGGCCAGTCCTTGGCCGCGCTCGCTGGCGTACACGGCCAGCCCGTCGAGCGCATCCTGCAGGCGCGCGGCGGTCTCGGCGAGCCGCGCCTCGAAGCTCGCGCCGGCTTCGCGCTCGTCGAGCACGAGCACGCCGCACCGGCCGGGCGCTTCCGCGAACGCGACCGCCCGGAGCCCCTCCGGGAAGGCGGCCTCGAGCAGCCGCCGCAGCCGGACGTGCGCGGCTCCGCCGGGGGAGCCGGAGCCGGCGAGCGTCTCGGCGAGCAGCAGCCGGCAACGGGTTCGCTCCGTCGCGCCGAGCAGCCGCCCGGCCGCTTCGAGCGCGGCCGGCCCGCCGTGCCGCAGCGCGGCCACTACCGCTTCCGCGGCGGCGGCGTCCCGCTCCGCGCCGGCGGCGGCTTCCGCCCGGCGCCGCTCCGCGAGCGGGCCGGCCAGCTCGCGCAGCACCTTGTGCACTTCTTCCGGCACGAGCGGCTTGAGCAAGTAGTGATCCACCTGGTAACGCAGCGCCTCTTGCGCGTAGCCGAATTCGGAGTAGCCGCTGACGATGACGGTCTTGGCGGTCAGCCCGAGCTCCTCCTTCATCGCGCGGATGAGGCCGAGTCCGTCCAGGACGGGCATGCGGATGTCCGTCATCACCAGATCTGGCGGGCAAGCCCGGATCGCGGCGATCGCTTCCTCGCCGTCCGTCGCCGTACCGCATAATTCGTAGCCGCAGCCCTGCCAGTCCACCATCGTTTTCCAGCCTTCGATCATCAGCGGTTCGTCGTCGGCCACCAGCACCTTGTACATGCGCTTCACCTGCCCGGGAAGGTTTTACGTTCAGTATGTCATGCGTCTTCGGGAGCGACAATGGACGGAACTACGATTTCTTGCCGTTTTCTACAGTCATGTTGAAAGCGCTTTTATAAATAAGCGCCGCCTTCCGCTTCGCGGGTTGCGGCGGCGGGTTGCTGTATAGAGAAAATAAAGTATTAGACTCGATGTATTGAAACCGCGTGGTTCTTCGATTTACAAACCTTCACATTCCGAAATACAAGTATTAGACTAACCCCAAAAAAGGAACAGCAGCAGCCACGAACTGAGAAAATAAAGTCTGAACTGCACCCCGTCAAGTAGACAGTACAAAAAATAAAGTCTATTAGGCGGCCTTAGTCCTGTACTCCATCGGACTGAGGCCGTTTAGTTGTGCTTGTAATCGTTCATGGTTGTAGAAGTGGATATAAGCCTGAATATCTCTCTCAAGCTTTTCAAAAGTAGGGTACGGTTGCAGATAATACTTCTCACATTTGAGAGTCCCCCAGAAAGATTCCATTGGACCATTATCGATGCACCGCCCTACACGAGACATGCTCTGGATCATGTGACTGTCGTCCAAGAGTTTCTTAAAGCCCAAAGAAGTGTATTGGTATCCTCGGTCGCTGTGAAGCATGGGGCTGCTTCCTGATAGGACACGATGGATTTATCATGAAGATCGAGAATAGCGCTCAAATACGCTTTTTGGCCATGACCGTATTTAAATGCTGTTACATCGGTGAGCCATTTTTCATTCGGCGTATTAGCATGGAATTTACGGTTTAGCAGGTTCTCTGCCACTTGCTGCGGCGTGGCGTTCGCATACTTCTTTTTCTTTCTCCGAATAACAGACTGGATCCCCATTACCTTCATTAACCGTTCAACGCGCTTATGGTTAATGGTTTTTCCGGTTTGTTTACGCATATGCAGGGTCAATTGGCGGTATCCAAATGTACGTTCCACTTTCTCATAGATCGTCATCATCACTTGGGTCAATTGCTCATTCTCCAACTCTCGAGGACTAGATTTGCGATTTAACCACTTGTAGTAACTCGAGCGCGGAATTCCAGCAGTTTGGCATAGAAGCTGAATACTTAATGCATCCTTTTGAAGTGCCTGGATGGCAAGATAAATGGTTTCCTGTCGCGTTTGTTTTAGCGTCGCCTTCTTTCGAGTTCCTCTAACTTTTTTAAAAATGCATTTTCAGCCCGAAGTCGCTCCATCTCGTGCTCCACCTGTTTCATCTTGAGTTTCTGTTGATCGGCCTCTGTTAACTCTTCCGGGGCTTTCCTTCTCCCTCGGCCATCCTTTAACGCATCCTGACCGCCATCTTCGAACTTCTTCACCCACTGGTACACTTGTTCCCCTTTATAGGCTTTTAAGCTGCTATGACCATTATACTTGTTCACCCAATTAAAGAGCTGCCGCGTACTCGCAATCTTGTATTTAGCAATGACTTGATACTGCGACAATCCCCTCTCAAGGTAATCCTTCACCGCTCGGAGTTTGAGTTCAGCACTATAGCTTTGGAGATGCGTACGGCGCTCCAAGCCTTCATACCCACACGTCTGGTACCTACGCTGCCATCTCATTAAAGTGGTCTTATTAATTTCATATTTCTTCGCAGCTGCCAGAAAACCAATTTCCCCATTTGATACTTCTTCGAGAATAGCAAGTTTATCCAAAGCACTATACTTTCCTAGAGACATGAAAAAAACTCCCTTACGATAACAGGTTTTATTATTTCACCTGTCTACCGTATGGGGAGCATATCAGTCATAGACAGCTGCTGTTTTATTGAACTATCGTTACCCGTTAGTTTAGCCTACCCTGAGATGGTCTTAATTTAATTAGGCCCACGCTCAATAAAATCATGCTTGCCGCCCAACTGAGACCAAGTTTTCCGTAACCTCTTCTTCTATAATCTGAGTGCGTTACAACATTCTCAATTAATCCGTAGGAACGGGCACTTCTTGTTAAATTCTTGATTATTACTAAAACACAAGAGGAAACAATCTTACCATCTACCTCGACTACAATGTAATGCATATTTGGGTCATTGTAGATTTCATCCCAGTGGTACTTTAAGATTATCATCATAAATCAGTTCAGGGTCATCATGATTTAAGTGCTTATATAGTGACAACAGTTGGTTTATTTCATTATATTGAATTTTCCTAACTATAGTACGTTCCACCATACACTCCACCCTTAAGCGATAATTTTTGGCAGTCGCCAATTAAAATAATTTTACTCTACATATATTAAGTTTAATTATTGTGATATGACTTTTTTACTGTGAATTACTTCACCTCGTGATTTGTGTGGTCATTAAGCATAACTGCCCGTCCCTCGGTTTTAAGGGTTTATCTCACATATGCTCACTCATTCGCAGGATTTCATCACCTTGAAATAGATATGGAGGTGGAGAAAGCTATGGGCGGATGCCGTTAGCCCAGTAACTGGGTATGCGGGAACAAAGGAATTGCTTCAGCCATTCCTTTCTGCCTAACTCTACTGCACGCAAACTCCACAAGTGCCCTGGTGTTTACCATCCCATGGCTCGACGGGTCTAGGCCCTCACATTCCATCGTCATACTGATCCAAGGTGTGGAGACCGATTGCGTTTAGCGGACGGGTCTGAGCCCTTTTCGGGCAGTGACTCGGTTTTCTGTGCTTTCTTTTTCAAAATCCCGCGAATGAGTCAATATACGTGATCGATCAGTGCTCTATGCTGCTTGTGAAACGAGATGGCTGGCCTTTTCGGGAGAGAATGTTTCTACGCGCTGGACCATACCGATCAAAATTCGCGCTACTTTACCCACGAGTTTAAAGACAGACTGTTGCTTTTTCATGTGCTTTACTTGAATATTGTGTCGATGTAATTCTTGAAAGACCGGATTAATTCCAATGAGCTGGATTGTTGCTAAATACAGATATTTTCTTAAACTGGAGTCCCCTCGTTTGGAGACAACGATCTGACCTTTCCTCTTCCCCGATGTGCTTTCAGCCAAATTCAGACCGGCTTTGCGCAGTAACTGACGTCCATGTGCGTACTGCCTTAGGTCACCTGCACCTGCTAAGATAGCCGCAACGAAGATGGGTCCAAGGCCTTTTATGGAACGCATCTGAATGGCCATGGGAATCTCACCTAATTCTGGTACTGACCGATTTGCGAGATCCACTGGCGCAGGGAATTCCTTCAGAGTAGCCATTGAACGTTTAACGGTCCAATCCTTAAATACCGAACTGTACTCAGGAAACCGGATATCCAGCCACCGAATAATGCGATTTTGTAACCAGACGCTATTAGCAACCCAAAAGTCTCGATCGCTCATCAGTGTTTTCAAGCGTTGAAATACTTGAGTCTGTTTCGTATGTTCATAGTAGTAGCCTCGGCTTACTACATCTGCAATGACAAGTGCATCTTTTGGGTCACTCTTCGATTGGCAGTCGTCACGGTTTTCTTTATTGCGTTTTGTCGTTGCTGGATTAACTAAGACCACTTGCAATCCTTTATGTGTAAGCCAGTTGGCTAGGTTCCACCAATAGTGGCCTGTCGGCTCCATGCCTATGATTACCTGGCTTAAACGGTGCTTTTGCTGAATACCATCCATCCAACGCTGCAGCTTTTCAAACCCCTCTATGGTGTTGCTGAATGCTATATGCCGATTCGTCAGTACAATCCCACGATAATTTGTAACCTGTGCCACATGAGTCTCTTTTGCCATGTCGATCCCTACAATTAAATGCGAGGGTGTAATTCGTTCGACTCGTTGATTTTGTGCTTTTGATTGTTTAAACTTCATGATAAGAGCGCTTCCTTGATGGTGTTGGGTAATTAACCCTTGGACAAACCCATCATACCGAGGCGCTCCTTTTTTGACAAAGGCCATTTCTTAGCCCTAACAGGAATGTTTAGCGCAACGACGGCAGCCGAGCGATTCGAGGCCGGCTGCCGTCGTGTCTTAATTGAGCTATCGTTCCCCGTTAGTCGAGCGACCAGGGACGGCGAATTGCTGAGAATAGGCGCCGCATGCCAACCACGTGCCCACCCGTACCAATGACGATCCCTCGGTAGAGGTAGCCGGCCAGGCCGGGAAAGGCAGCTCGACTTTCGGCACGTAACCGTAATCGATCCGGACTAAGGTGTTCGAGGCGAAAAATCAGGGCGTAGGATGAGAAACGATGGCACCCTTCGAGGACCAGCTCACGTCCCGGGATAGCAGCGATTACCCGAAAACCAGGAAAAGTCGAGCCCACGGAAAGGGGCCGTGGCCCAGACGCTGTGCAGTCTGCGGATCCAACCAGTCTCGTGTAGATGGCCATACCAGGACGCGAGAAGGATCGGTCCAGTGTTTCGCCCAGATTGCGCCAGACGTCGTCAGCCCCCGCTGCAATGACCGTCGCGTGCTCATCGACATACGGCAACGAAGCGATGTGCATTAAAGTCTCAGTGAGGTCCGATTGCGGTTGGCTAGGTGTAATATGCCTTGTTCTTCTGCCCCGGGAGTTTAGTCCTCTTCCTCTTCCTAAGCCGACAACGAGTAGAAAAATTACGACAAGAATAAAAATGCTCACTAAAATTTGCATATCGTGGCTCCCCTGTACTTTTGACTTGCATTCCCAATCTTTAAATACCGTTTGAAACTCTGGAAAGTATCGATCTAGCCAGTTATGGACCAAGGTTTAGCAAGTAATGACCGGTTGGTTCCATACCTACTATGATGTCTTGGAAGCTATGCTCCATTAAGATCTTTCGAAACCAGCTCACAAACATCTCAAAACCTGCCATGGTGTTTCATACGTAATTGCTTCCCGAACTCAACTCCGAGGTAGTCTTGTGCACGTGCCACATGTTTGAATTTGGCAATGTCTACACCGACAATTAAGGTAGAAGATTCTGTTCCGCAAGGATTTCTTCATCGTTCCGCACAGATTCCTAAGATCTGGGTTCAACTCTTTCTCAGTGTCAATTTGGCTAATGAGAAGCAGTCCATCGGTTGAAAAGGGATCTACTTGAAGGTTATCCAACATGTAATTTGTAGCCTTTTACATCTGCTGTTATTGATTCTTATATCTCGTCCGCTTCCCGTATACCTAGATCTCATGACTCAGGTAGTATCTCATCGAACAATTCGATTAGCTTCTCGTCTGGATCACGCAAATGTGCTGTACGAATTCCCCCAGCCATTTCTGTGCGTGGGGAAATAGCAACATATCCTTTAAGGGCTCTATAAAGATCACAAATCCTTATATAACTTTCGCTTTAGTATAAGGAGTGTTAGTAAACATGTAGTAGCCGGAAGCTCAACTTCACCCTAACTTTGCGTTGCTTTCAGCCTGATCGAAAGTGTTGTCCCTTCGCTCGGCTTGCTGTGGATGACTAAATCTCCGTCATGGGCTTCTATAAATTTGTTGGCGATGGATAATCCCAAGCCCGAACGTGTGGAGGATGTTCGATCTTCGCTTTGACCAAGCGTCTCGCTGAATCCGACCCCATTATCTTCGACCCGGATCTCCGTCGTCCGATCATGAAGCTGCGCGATTCGAACCGCAATCTTGGTACCCTCAGGATTATGGACGACGGCATTGACGAGCAAATTGCGGATAGCGCGCGTCATCAGCTTCGGATCGCAAGTTACCCAAATGCGATCTGGCTCCGAATCCATCGTAAATAAATAACCGGTCGCCCAAGGTGCGCTGCTGATATCCGCGACCGTTCTGCGCACGAGTTCCACGATATCCACTTCCTCGGCTTTTAAAGGAAATTGTCCATGAGGCGATTCATTAAGATCCTGTACCAGTTCTTGCAGATGAACCGCCTTTTGATGAATGATTGATAGAAATTCCCTTTGTTCCTCTACACTCCACCGATACTCCGAATTCATCAACATGGCGGAATATCCGGATATATAGGTTAACGGCGTTTTTAAATCGTGTGAAATCCCCCGAATCCATTCTCGTTTCATTTGTTCCGACTCTTGAAGCGCCTCCTCGTTTCGTCGAAGCGTACTCGTAAGCATCCGTAAATGCTCAAACAATTCCTTGTAGACCGCATACGGTAATTTCAACATTCCTCTTTTGCGAGAGTGAAGCTCGTTCCAGAGATGGGGAGCATGATATTGTCCGCTTGCCAGAAGTCTGATCCAAACCATCATGAAATAAACCGGCTTCCCGAGATACCAGCCAATAAGGAGCAAGGTCAGAAGAAAAAGCAGTGCGCACAAGGTCACCACAAAGATTTCGTAATGAGTCGAACGATTCCCGAACAATAACAAGTGCGGCCAAAACAACCAGGCCGTTACGATCGCAATCGTTTGAATGCAAACAAACAAAACAAAAAAAGCCGTCAGGAGCTGCATCGCTATGCGAAGCATCATGTTCACAGACTTAACCTCCAGTGGGCGGAACGAACTTGTACCCGATTCCTCGCAGCGTGACGATCAGTTTGGGGCGGGTCGGATCGACCTCAAGCTTCTTTCGGAGTCTGGAAATATGGATAACGACCGTTTTCTCATCCCCTTGCACCAAGGTACCCCAAACTTGCTCATATAGTTGCTGAGCGGTGAACACCCGGTTCGGATGTTTGCAAAAATAAAGCAGCAGTTCAAGTTCCTTGGCCGGACAAGGCGTATCCACATTGCCCACGATAAGCTGTCCGGTCGTCCGATTAACGGTAAACGCATCGTATCGATACACATTCTCCACACTTACGACATCAGTTGCATACAGAGCGCTCCGTCTCAAATGAGCTTGAATCCGCGCAACAACTTCCAGCGGGTTAAACGGTTTGGTTACATAATCGTCTCCGCCCAAGAATAGCCCTTGCAGCTTATCCATATCGCTGGATCGGGCGGTAAGAAACAGAATAGGGGTTGTAATGGTCTTGCGTATTTCCGTGCATAGGGTAAATCCATCCATATCCGGAAGCATGACATCCAGAACGATCATGTTAAAACGCGTCGTTCTCACGGCCATAAGCGCCTCGGCGGCGGAACTGGCTTTCGTAATCCGGGTGTATCCTTCTTTGCGAAAAAGATTCTCAAGCATAATTAGAATGCCTGCCTCATCGTCGACCACTAATATCGATTCATTCCGCACTCCGACGTCTCCTTATTTTAGCTCAATATTTGAGGAAATCGAATATAATCGCACTAACAAATAACGCCGTGAGAAGTACTATCAGGCATAGATAAAGGTTAGCAGATCGCCTCAGAAAAGGTTGCAAAATTTTGGTGTCTTTCGCATAGTTCCATGCCGCCATGCCCGCCAGTATGCCCATGACGATAAACCACGGCTCGTAAAACAGAAGATCCCATAGAATTAATCCGCGGACATCGAGCTCGATCCAACCGGGAATTTGGATGGTAATGATCCCTGCCAAATAGAGAATTTTGGTGATGACCCCACTGACCCCGTGAGCAATCGAGAAGGCGCAGCCAATGAGCGCGGGAACCAATAAGAGAAGAGGATGGACGTTTTTCCCGCCAATCAAGGGCAACCATGACGGAACGGTTCTCCCCCATGGTTTGACGAGTCCTAACAAATAGAAGCCAGCGAGCAAGACCACGACGCCGGCGAAATAACTTGCCATTTGAAATCCTTCGAGTTCGGCGAGTCTGCCCGGCAGACCGACCGGTCCACCCGCAGCTTGATAGAATCGAACGAAAACCGCATATATAACCGCCCAGAAGCACCCAATGTAGCCGGGACAAACCTTAAAGTCGATCTTGCTCATGTTCCATGCCACCTCGTTCGATCAATTTTCCCGTCACACGTCCGAACGGGCGTAATGGCCTGTTCTAATCCCAAAAGAAAAGGCTGCCATGCTGATTGCAATTCCCCAAGCGAAAAATCCTCCGTATACAGGGAGCAGCACCCAGGGGTCAAACTCCGGCGTATCAGTCATGCGAATGGTGCCGACAGCCATTTTGTAGAAGGTTGCGAGGCAGATACTTATAAAGAACGTGCCGCCCACGCCCGCCGGTATGATCAGCATCCAGCGGGGAATCCTGCGTCCCCAATCTTTGACCAGAGCGACCGCAAGCGTAGAAGCGATGAGAGCCAACACGACGGTTATATCGATACCCTTGGCGTATAGAAATGCGCTGATCGGATCTGCGCTGGTTTTCATAGAGGCATGCAATTGCTCGATTCCTTTCCCTGAAGCGAGAATGACGACTCCATTCGCCCAAAGCGTCTTTAATACCGCGTATGGAAGTAAGGCAACAGACGCTGCATATCCCCATTTCTTTGACAACCACCATGTTCTCTGCTTCGTCATGGCTAAACACCTCCAGTTCTATCGTTATCCTTATTTTACGAAATGCAGGTAAACAGGAGGTAAACGGGAGTTCAACTTCAGCCTAACTTTACAGCCCACCTTCTTAAACCGATCCCGTATGAAGGGCACCGTAGCTTTACCCCAAATATATTTGAACGCCCGCAAGCGGTTGCTTCATTTTTTGCTTATTCTAAAGGGCAACCCTATGAAAGCTATGAAACTTAAACAGCCGACATCCTCTATGGTGTCGGCTGTTTAAGTAAATTTGAGTCACTTTTGATAAGGTTCTCCGCGCTGAAACGGCAAGTTAAAGGGCTATTCTTTGCGGGATAGCCCTTTCTTTGATATCGTTATTCTAAGGCCGGTTACCGTTTATCATGAACTATCGTTTCCCGTTAGTTGAACAATATCACAAGGAATCGCCTCAGCCATTCTTGTTGTAAAACCAGCATCAAGGACTAACCCTGGCTAGCTATTTCAAAGTAAACGCATCGCTCACTAAATCAATTTGCGGGCTTTCCGCCTCTGTGCCAAGACGAATTCGCTTCACAACTCGGTACTCGCCCGCAGGCAGATATTTTAGAATGACGGGGTAATCACTAGAATGAGTGCCAGGTTTCAATTCAGTTCCAACATCACCAATTGCAAAATTGTTTAAAATGATGGTATTCCACTCATTTTTTTTCAGCTTCTGGATTGTAAAATCAGTGCCAAAAGACAACAGTTTACCGGAATTGTTCTTACACATTCGGTTTACAAATATACCCACTTCTAAGACGCGAATGATCAAGCTAAAGTTGCGCTATTCTGCCCTTTAGCTTAATGAAGGCTGCCAAATTATTAGTTCGGCAGCCTTCAAGTTGTTTATTGAGCTTTTGTTCCCCGTTAGAGGAATAAACCAATAATTATGTTCTGAGCGTTGGAATGAGCCGATGATGCATTAACAACAAATCCAATCCATCAATTATGTCTGTAACGACTATGTTACTACTCATTAGTGTCGCCGTTGCACAGCCTTCTTTCCCTATCACAGCGATTGAAAGATCAGCTTCACGAAACATCAGTTCATCATTTACTCCGTTGCCCAAAACAACAACACCTGGTGCAATTGTACGAACATAATTTTGACCCTGCCCCGAATAGATAGACACATAGAAAACCTCTATAATATACGTGGAGGGATTTACTATGGGGCAGCAGAAGAAATTTGATAAGGCGTTTAAAGAGCAGGTTGTGTTGCGAATCTTAGCTGAGGAATCAACGGTAGCGGATGCGGCTAAGGAACTGGATGTACATTACACCACAGTCCGTGACTGGGTGAAGGTTTATAAGCGTGATGGAGACAGTTCGTTTCCAGGCAGTGGCCACCTTAAAGCTGAGGATGATGAAATACGCAAGCTGCGAAAGCAGTTAGCGGATCTGAAAGAAGAGAATGACATCCTATAAAAGGCGGCGGCCTACTTCGCGAAGAATCAGAAATAATGAGGTTCAAATTTATCTTTGAACACCGCTTCGAGTTTCGGATTGCGAAGATGTGCCAGGCCCTTAGGGTCTCAAGAAGCGGCTATTATGCTCATATTAAACGACCAGAAAGCAAACGCAGTAAAGCGAACCGCGAGCTGCTTGATACCATAAAAGACATCCACATAAACAGTCGCAGAATCTATGGATCTCCGCAGATTACAAAGAATTTGCCACCGGAGAAGAAAGCCAGTCGCGGCCGTGTAGCACGGTTAATGCGAGCTAACGGGATTCGATCGAAAGTGGTAAAGAAATACAAGGCGACAACAAATTCAAGCCGCAACTTGCCTGTTGCGGATAATATCGTGAATCAAAACTTTACAACTAGCAAGCCTAATGAGAAATGGTTGAGTGACATTACCTACATCGCGACAGGTGAAGGCTGGCTCTACCTTGCCGGTGTGCTAGATTTACATGGCCGAAGACTCGTTGGCTGGGCGATGGATAGTCGTATGAAAACAGAGCTTGTCTGTGCTGCTCTAAAGCAAGCCATTGGCCGTACCGGTGCATCTAAAGGACTCATCGTACATTCTGATCGCGGTGTTCAATACGCTAGTAAAGGCTACCAGAAGCTTCTGAAGAAGCATGAATTTATCTGTAGCATGAGTCGTAAAGGCAACTGTTATGACAATTCACCCATGGAGTCCTTTTGGGGGAAGTTAAAGATGGAATGGCTTAATGATTACACATTCAAGACGCGAGCTGAGGCAAAAAAGGCTGTCTTTGAATACATCGAGCTGTTTTACAACCGTCGGAGAACGCATTCCTCCAACGATTATGTCCCGCCGTTCCTTGTCGGAGACGTGAAGAACACACCTGAAGCCATGCGAAAGCTCATGAAGAAAATAGAAATACCGGAGCAACTGCATGTCTGCTACGAAGCCGCACCAACGTATAAGGTCTCAGTTTGAGCTCTCAGTGTTCGCCGCTTATCATTATCGCCGATTAAACATATACCCGTAGCAAGCATTCCAGTAATAGTTCCGATTTTTGTTCCTTCATGTTCAAAATCCAATACAATATGCTCATACCAAGACCGCGGGGCAATCATTAGTTGAAATTCACGGCCTTTAAAAACAATGCTTTCCCGATGGAAAACCGAAGAAACGTTAACCATCAACGGTTCCAAACGACGGCATATCGCGCCTGATCGCAGTAACGCGCTGTTTATCTTTTGATTTTTGCCAGCTCCGCCATCATGGCTCGATACTCCTCGGAAGCGGTAAGCGTTGCTGCATACTGCTCCCTAGCGGCGCCGTGCGCCTTCAACAACAAAAAAGGATAGCCGAAAGAGCATTTTCCAGCGACCGCAAGGGGTTATCCGCCATTTCCGAGCTCCTATAGCCCACAATCCCGTCGGGTCTTACTAGAATAACCCCAGTTGCATCGATGCCATAAGAGCTGCAGAACGTCCCATTCGAATCAGTCAGATCAGCTCCAATATGATGGACGGATAAAGAAAGATTAAGCTTCTCCGCCGCTTCATTTGCCGCTTGAATCCATTCTTTCCCTTCAGGGCCCACAATCAGGACAAAATGAGTACCGAATAAATCGAGGGTTGACATGCGGTTCGCGTTTTGACCTAAAACAACATGCGGCGCGCGCGTTCCTGGCAGCCCCCTCCATTCGTTGGGAAGGTTTATTGGTTTGGTATCTTGAACGTCCTCTATCGCAAATGCGCCTTTTAAGTAACGATAACCCATATTGACCATCAGCGTATTGACTGTTATTTGTTTCGTGTCCTCCGTAGCACGCTGTTGCGATAAAGCGGTAACTCGCTCGACCGTCAGGTCCGCGATTGGCAAACGCTCCGTTTCATAGGTGTCGAGCAGACCAAGGCCTGCATGACCGTGAAGAACGGCTGCCAGTTTCCATGCCAGATTGTGTGCCTCGGAAATCCCCGTATTCCCCCCGAGGGCACCTGCCGGAGGCTGTACCCGGGCAGCATCGCCGACCAGAAACACTCGCTCTTGGCGAAGGCGATCCGATACGCGAGCGGCCATTTCCCAGGAAAGGACCGTCTTTACCCTCACCGGAATATCCGGTATCCCTATCGCAGCGCGAATCAACGGAATACAACGCGACTCGGGATAATCCGCGACCGATTCCTTATTAGGATCGTACCAAATATCCAATCTATAGAGATCCGAACGAATAAAGGTGCCGGGATAAGGGACAAGCGCTCCCATCACGGTCTCATTTCGCACGAATCCCATAACGGCATTGCGGTTAGTGAATAGCTCTGCAATATCAGCCTCGAAAACCATGCTCATATTGTTCATGATCGTGCCCGCTCCGTGCTGTTCAATACCCAGCTTCTTCCTGACCGCGCTCTTACTGCCATCGGCTGCGGCCATGAAGCCGGCCCTAATTCGTCGTGAAGTGCCATCGGACCGATTGCGAATAATAGCGGAGACGCCATCCTGATCTTGTTCGAACGTAACCATCTCCGTGTCGTATCGCAGGTCCACTCCATTCCGCTTTGCATGGTTTCGCAAAATGGGCTCCAATATATCCTGCGCAATGAAGCTGCCTTCGGCAGGACTTTCATCCGTAAAGAAAGCGCTCATATCTTCGACCGTGTCATTAAACGTTTGCCCCGCAAGACTCTCCGCCTGAAAAACCTTGCTGTTCTTCGAGAACGGCGGTGCTATGCTTCGGATATCCTGTTCAAGTCCCAATGAACGATAAATTTCCATTGTTCGGGCGGTTAACCCTGCGACGCGCGGATGGATCGCCGTAGTTGGATGACGTTCGACCACCATTGAAGAAATCCCCTGCCTGGCAAGAAGAAGAGAAAGAGAAAGCCCGACCAAGCTGCCTCCGACGATAAGAACGGGAACCGTTTCATCAAACGCCTGATACTGATCGACTTGTTTATCCATTCCCTTATTCATCCTTTCTTAGTTCAACGATTCTCTTCATAGTTATAATATTACTATTCATGATTAAACTATGTCAATGGGTTCCAGCCAGTTTATTTTCCTTCTTGTCCGTACTAAAAAGACCCCTATGCATCAATCGCATACGGGTCCGTATCTAAGGATATTTATCGTCTTCCAGCTATTACCGGCTCGTTATTGGGAGAGGCGAATCGTTGCGCGATTTCGCGTAGCCACTCCTCATCCCATACAAGATCGCCGGATCGAATATCGCCGATAAGGCAGCTCACCCACTTCAGTTCGGCCTCAATCACCGTACGCTTATACTCCATTTCGAGCATGAACAGCCTAGGGATCGCGGCTTTGGCAGTTATTCGCGCGAGCTCCTCCTTAAGGGCGATCGTTCTTTTCTCAAGCAGCTGCTCGACCTCCTGAATTCGCAACAGGCCCAGGAAAGGGAGGGCCGCGGGAAACTCCGGGAACTCCTGCGGCAGAGCGGACAACATGTCCCGAAGCCATTCCAGGAGCAGCGCCTTCCCTTCCTCGGTCGCTTCGTACACGGTCCTGTCAGGACGCCCCGTCTCCCGCGAGGTCCCTCGGACTGCGATAAGCCCATCCCGCAGCAGACGCTCAATGGTCTGATAAATACTGGTGCGCTGCCGAACGTTAATCACTTCATCCTTTCCTCGTTTTTTGATGAGTTGCTGCATTCGGTACGGATGCATAGGTTCTTCTGCAAGAAGCGCAAGCACAGCTATTGTTAGTGGGGAGCGTTGGATTTTTTATTTTTCGTCATGGTCTGAAGTGGCTGCGCTTTTCACAAGAAGCTGAGTGACGGAATTGAGAAGGCTCGCCGAGACCTTCATTCCATAACAAGGCAAACCAATTCCTTACATGGTGAAAAGGTGGTCCTCTTCTCAGACGCTGGATCGGTGGCTCGACAGCTATTACGAATTGAAAGGCGTTCTTCAGGAGCAACAACAATATTCTGCTTAATGCAGAGTGCTTTTTTTGTGTCCTCCAATTCATGCACTATGTATCCAAAAAGGTTTACATATATGCCAAAAGGAAAAGCCGAGGACTACCTCCCCGGTCTCGTCTCAGGCTGCCTGCGTAGGTTCAGATGTCGTTATGTCCGGTACGGCTTTGACCAGTTGAGCAATGACGCGTGCGTCTTTTACGTCATTCTTCGTCGGTGAATTGTCGTCGAGTTCTTTCGTTCTCTTTACGTGCAGCGGATTCACTACGCCGCACGTAATATTTTGCTGTCCCAAATGATACACGAGATTCAGCCAGTAATGACCTGTCGGTTCCATACCGACAATGACGTCTTGATATCCTTGCTCAGCCATGAGCTTATGAAACCAATGGGTAAAGTGCTTAAACCCATTTAAACTATTCTCGAAGGTTACCGGCTTCCCTACTTCCACTCCCCGGAAATTCTGGGCCCGAGCCACATGCTTAAACTGGCGATGTCCACTCCGACGATGAGAGTCGTAGATGTAATTTGGGTTATTCGCTCATTTTGGGTAGAATTCATGTTGTAGTCTCCTGATTTTGTTTTCGGATCCGTTCACTGGCCAGCTACCGGGATCCCCAAACAATCTTACCAAGGAGTCTTTTTCTTTCTCAAACCTGATTTCTCTGCATTATAGGAATGCTGCCCGTTAACGCAAAGACGGCAGCCGATCGTTCTGTGGCCGGCTGCCGTCGTGTAATGATTGAACTATCGTTCCCCGTTAGAATTCCTGTAAAACGAATAATTTGGCGTTTGAACAAAAACGAGCGCCTCAGTACGATGGGGTTACGCACGAGGTCAAAAGCCTCGAAAAGCCCATCAGGAGGTCGCTCTACTATGAATTTTAAAGCACAGGATAAGCAAAATCAACGCCTTGAAAACATTACCGTTTCTCACCTTGTCGTGGGCGTAGACATTGCACAGGAAGTTCATGTAGCCCGCGCCGTCAGCTTTCGCGGCATTGCTTTGGGTACACCGCTCGAGTTTGGCAACGATCGCGAAGGCTTTATGCTGTTTAAGCGTTGGATCCAGGATCTACTTCACTCCTACAAACTGAGCAGCGTCATTGTTGGCATGGAACCCAC
>NZ_FORE01000035.1:0-2188 GCF_900113915.1 Paenibacillus sp. UNC496MF | reverse complement strand
GCGCTGTCCGTTCGCGCAGGCGCGCTGCAAGGCGGAGGAGCCGCTGGCCCGGCCGGTCGGACTCGACCGCGAGGTCGCCTGCCATTTTCCGCTGATCTCCTAGACTTAGAGAATAGGCCGACCGGCTTAAGCCGGTCGGCTATTTATGTTGGTCCGGAAGAGGGCGAAGCCTGTCGTACGATCGTTCGCGAGCGGCGCGATCCGGGCGTGCAGCCTGCCGAAATGTTCGCGATTTGCCTGCCGTTGACCGCCGGTAAAGTTTAAATATATAAATTTCTTGACGCTATCCGTCGGACGAATATATAATTTTCTCAGATTTGAATGTTTTTGTAAGCGGATAGGAGAGACATTCGAATTCGGGACCGACCCGGGACGCATGTGCCGGGAAGAAAGAACGATTTTCAAGCCGCTTGCGGAAGCGCTTCCGCAAGCGGCGAGGACTCCGCCAATCGCGTCCGGACAACCGTCTCGATTGCCGGCGGACTGCAGCCGCCGCCCATGCCGATCGTCGCGTTTCGCATACTCCGCATCCTGTTATTCGGAACGTGCCGGCCGTCCGGCCGCCGCGTTTCGCGCTTCGGATTATCCGCATCCGGGACGATTCGCCCAGGAACGGGAAGGAACGCTCCATCGAATAACGGCTGCCGTTTTCCAAATCGCAGGACGTCGCGCGGGCCGCGGCGAAGATCGTAACGAAGATTTTTTGAAATCGCTTTCTAAAAGGGGTGAAGCCCGGCCGCTCTTATACGCTAGCGTATGACCGGCACGGGCGTTTGTCAACCGTAACCCGGCGGCAGCCGAATGACAGGTATTCGTTTTGCCCGGGGCACGGGGCCGAGAGGACAACAAAAAAACGACGGGGACGTGTGAAGATGAGCAAAACGAAACGATTAACGGTCTTGTTATCGATCATGGCGCTGGCCGGTTCCATGGCCGCGGGCTGCAGCAACAATTCGAATTCCGGTACGAACAACACGGACGCGCCGGCGGCGAACAACGGGCAGAACGCGAATCAGCCGGCGAACGAGGCGCCCGCGAACTCGGGCACGGACGCGGCGACGACGCCTTCGGCGGACGCCCCGGTGGACGGCGGCGCGTTGACGGTCGGCACGTTCTCGGACATCAACTCCGTCAATCCGATCTACATCGCGGATACCGCTTCCGGCGACCTCGCCACCTTCCTCAACGCGAATCTGTACGACGTCGACCGGTCCAACAATTTGGTCGTCGAGCCCTGGTCCCTCGCGGCCGAGCTGCCGACGATCAGCGCGGACGGCCTGACCTATACGGTTAAGCTGAAGCCGGAAGCGAAGTGGAGCGACGGTCAGCCGGTGACCGCCGACGACGTCAAATTCACGTACGATACGATCAAGAATCCGGATGCCGGTTCGCCGGGCATCAGCATGGTCGACAAGGTCGACACGATCACGAAGATCGACGACCAAACCGTCGAATTCAAGCTCAAGCAAGTGTACGCGCCGTTCCTCTACTCGCTGAACGCGTCGGTCGCGCCATACCACATTCTGAAGGACGTGCCGCCTACGGAGCTGGAGAAGAATCCGTACGGCATCGACCCGGCCAAAACGGTGACGAACGGGCCGTGGACGTGGACGAAATGGGAGCAAGGCCAGTATTTGACGATGGACGCGAATCCGGACTATTGGGGCAGCGTGAAGCCGCATATCAAAACGGTTACGTTTAAAATCTACGCCGACCAGAACACGCAGACGCAAGCGCTGCTGAAGGGCGACATCGACCTGGTTTCGTCCGTGCCGCTGACGATTCTGGACACGGTCAAAGCGAAGGACAACCTCAACGTCGTGTCGGAGCCGGGGCCGTCGTACGAATTCATCCAATTCAACTTCAAAGCGGACAACTTCCCGGATAAGTACGTCCTGTTCCAAAGCCAGAAGACGCGCCAGGCGATCGCGACGGCGGTCAACCGACAAGGCATGGTCGACAACATCCTGAAAGGCACGGGCACGCTGCTGAACGCGCCGTTCCTGCCGACCTCGTGGGCCTATGACGCGAACGCCGCGGTCAATTATACCTACGATACGGAGCAAGCGAAGAAGCTGCTCGCGGAAGACGGTTGGAAGCCGGGCAAGGACGGCATCCTCGAGAAGGACGGCCACCGCTTCTCGTTCGAGCTGCAGTACAACGCCGGCAACGCGCGCCGCGAGCAAGT